>JBEKNN010000007.1:0-78761 GCA_049522755.1 Bryobacteraceae bacterium
CCTGCCGCAATCACCCGCCTTATCGCCCGGAATCAGCGCCTCAATGAAGCCCGCGACTACGCAAAAACCCGCGTAAACCCGAAGTCCGGTCGCCAAATGCCCGCAGCCGCATAACTCATAAAGTAGGGCGGATCCCCTGGTTCGCGCGCGACCCCCCGGTCGCGCTCCGCCACTACTCGAAAACCGCGCCCAGCTCTCGGCGCATTTCGCCCAGCCGTTCGCACCAGTTCTTTGACAATATGAATATCAATCAACCCCACTCAACACCCGAACTAATTTGGCTCGCGCGGAACTCGGCGCAAATGGCAAGCCGGCAACCCATGGGCAACCCAGGCCAGCAACTTCGCCCCCGCTGCTTTACAATCATAAAGTGGGAACCCAAGCTACACTCCAACTCGCAGTAGACCGGCTGAGCGCCGTGCGCCGGGAAATTGCCAAAATCATCGTCGGCCAGGACGACGTCGTCGAAGGCGTCCTCATCTGCCTGCTCTCCGGCGGCCACGTCCTGCTGGAAGGCGTGCCCGGTCTCGGTAAGACTACCCTGCTCCGCACCCTGGCGCGCACCATGCAGCTCAAGTATTCGCGCATCCAGTTCACGCCCGATCTCATGCCCGCCGACATCGTGGGCAGCATGATCCTCGAAGGCATCGAGGGGGCCCGAATTCTCCGCTTTCAGCCCGGACCCATCTTCGCCCACCTGGTGCTGGCCGACGAGATCAACCGCGCTACCCCCAAAACTCAATCCGCGCTGCTCGAAGCCATGCAGGAACGCACCGTCACCAGCGGCACAACCACGCACGAGCTCGAGCGTCCATTCCTGGTGATGGCCACGCAGAATCCCATCGAGATGGAAGGCACCTATCCGCTCCCCGAGGCGCAGCTGGACCGCTTCCTCATGAAGATTCTGGTGAAATATCCTTCGCGCGCCGAGCTCGGCCGCATCGTCGAGCGCACCATCCAGAAGGAAGAGGAAGTCCCCATCCCCGTCATGGATCGCGATTCCATCCTCGAAGTGCGCTCCGTCTGCCGCGAAGTTCTGGCCGCGCCGCACGTGCAGGAATACGCCATCGCGCTGGTCATGGCCACGCAGCCGGAGCAGAAAGAGGCCCACCCGCTGGCGAAGAAATATGTCCGCTACGGCAGCTCGCCCCGCGGCGCGCAGGCGCTGGTGGAATGCGGACGCGTGCTCGCCCTGATGCGCGGCCGCTTCCATCTATCTATAGAGGATGTGGAACGCGTCGCGCCCGCCGTGCTCAGGCATCGCATCATTCTGAATTTCGACGCGCACGCCGACGGGCAAACCCCGGAGACCATTCTCGATGCCGTCATCCAGGAGGTAACCGCGAACGCTTCCGTCGCGTAGACCCGTATGCCGTCGGCCCCGCTGTTAGACCGCGAGTTTCTCGAAAAGCTCGAGCGCCTCACCATACGCTGGCACAAGTCCTTTGCCGGACTGGTGGGAGGCCACAACGTCTCGCACTTCGCCGGCGCCGGCCAGGAGTTTCTCGACCACCGCAATTTCCATCATGGCGACGACCTGCGCGCCGTCAACTGGCGAGCCTATCTGCGCCTCGAAAAGCTTTTTCTCAAGATGTTTCAAGTGGAGCCGCGCGTGCCCGTCCGCATGCTGGTCGATTCCAGCGCGTCCATGACCGCGCACGGCGGCCAAAAGTTCGAATACGCCCGCAAGCTGGCCGCCGCGCTCTGCTACGTCGGTTTGGTGCGGCTCGACAGCATTGAGATCCGCGGCTTCTGCCAGCGCCTCGCGCAGCGCATCGTGGCATCCGGCGGGCGCCACCGCTATGCCGGAGTAGCCGATGCCCTTGCCGCCATCGAGCCGGGCGGCCAGACCGATTACGTCGCCACCGTCCGCGAATTCATCAGCTGCTATCGTCAGCGCGGCCTGGTGATTGTGATTTCCGATTTTCTGGATGACAACGGCTGCGAGCGCGCCCTGCAATACTTGACTGATTTCGGCCACGAGCTGCTGCTGATTCAGATCTGGGCCGAGGAAGACCGCACGCCCCCATGGACCGGCGAACTCGAGTTGCGCGACGCCGAAACCAGCGCCGGGCTCAAGCTCGATTTCGACGACAATGCCCGCCAGCGCTACACCGAAGCCTTCGACGAATACTGCGACGCCATCCAAACCATGGCCCTGCGCAGCGGTGGCCGCTATGCGGGCTTTTCCACCGCGTCGTCTCTGGAGAGCATCATGTTCGGCGAGTTGATCCGCGTGAAAGGAATCGCCTGATGACGATTTGTGGGGCGGCCAATCCTGGCTGCAGCCGGCTTTCAGCCGGCTCTTGCCTCGCGTGGTCCCTGTGGCCCAAGCACTCGTGGCGCACGCACTCGTGCGTGCCGCGTTCACACTCGTGTGAACGCGCTTGTTCGCCCGCGCGAACCGAGCAAATTGTAGGGCGGACCCCCTGGTCCGCCCGGGTCCCCCTGGACCCGCTCTTCGCCCGGCCAAATCAGCCTAGAGTAACCCACAAAACGCCGACGGGGGCGTCGGCCGTAGAGCAGAGGGCACGCCAGGGTGTCCGCCCGGAGGTCCGCGCCACATTGAATGCCGGCCATCCGATTGTAGGAAGTGTAAGCGACCCCGCCCACCGGCGCATCCGTCACGCCGAATTGCCGGTGTCATTTCTCCAAACGCCCTGACCAGGAACCCCATGTATTTTCTCAACCTTTCGCTCTTCCAATTCCTGGCAATCTTCGGATCCATCTCCGTCGTCTCGGTCGCCCTTTACCTGCTCGACCGCTCGCGCCGTAAGCAGGTCGTCTCCACGCTGCGCTTCTGGGTCGCCGCGGAAAATCCCGTCGCCGCCGCGCGCCGCAAGCACGTCCAACAGCCCTGGTCGCTGTTGTTGCAGCTTCTTGGAATGGCGCTGCTGCTGCTGGCCATCGCGCAGTTGCGTTTGGGAGCGCCCGCGCTTGCCGGCCGCGATCACGTCCTGATCCTCGAAACTTCCGCCTGGATGGCCGCACGCTCCGGCAACCGCACCCTGATGGACCTCGCCCGCGACCGCGCCCGCCGCTACGTGCGCGCCTTGCCCGCGCGCGACCGCGTGATGCTGGTGCGCGCCGACGGCCTGGCCACTCCCGCCACCGCGTTCGAGCCCGACCGCCGCAAGGTGGAAGCCGCCATCCAGGCGTCCGAACCCGGCGCCACCGCGCTCGATCTCGATCAGGCATTCGCCTTCGCGCGCCACATCCAGTCGCAGCAGGGCCGGCGCTCCGGTGAGATCGCCTTCATCGGCTCCGGCCGCACTGGCGAGCGCGATTCCGGGGCCGCCCAGCCCGCGCCGCGCAATCTGCGCGTCATCGCCATTCCCGACGCCATCGAAAACACCGGCCTGCGCAAGATAGGTCTGCGCCGCTCCACAACCGACCCCGACGTCTGGGAAATCTACGTTTCCGCGCACAACTACGGCTCCCAGCCGCGCACCGTCACCGTCTCTCTGACCTTCGGCGCGCGCGACCCCGCCACCCGCACTCCCGCCGGCTCGCAGCGCATCACCATCAAGCCCGCGTCCGACGCGGAGGCCACCTTCCAATACCGCACCGCATTTTCCGGAATGATCGGCGTCTATCTCACGCCCCACGACGCTTTCCCCGCCGACGACCATGCCGATATCGAACTTCCAGCACAGCCCACGCTCAACGTTACCGTCTATTCGAATCAACCCGAGCTGCTGAAACCGGTGCTGTCCGCCACGCCGCGCGTCACCGCGGTTTATCGCAAACCGGCTGAATACCGCGCCACCGATACGGGCCTGGTCATTCTCGACCGCTTCATTCCGCCGCAGCGCCCCGCGGCCGATTCCATCTGGATCGATCCACCCGCGGCCGGTTCGCCCATCCCCGTGCGCACCACTGTGACCAACGTGCCATTCGCCGGATGGGATTCGGCCCACCCCGCCGCGGCCGGCATCCGCACCAAAGACTTCAAGCTGGAGACGGCCACAGTATTCGAGGCCGCGCCCACCGATGGCCGCATTGGCGAGGTGCAAGCCGGGCCGGTAATCGTGGCGCGTCCTGGCAATCCGAAAATCGTCGTTCTCGGTTTCGACCCCGCGCTTTCGGCGATGCGCTATGAGTTGGCCACGCCGCTGCTCTTCGCCAATCTTCTGCGCTGGATATCGCCCGAGATCTTCCGCCGCTGGGAAATCAGCGGTGGCAGCGTCGGCGCCGTCAAGCTGGAGATGGATCAGAACACTGCCCGGAAAGACGTGAGGGTAACCGCCGAAGACGGCTCCGCTCTTCCGTTCACGCTGCGCGATAAGACCGTCAACTTCTTCTCCGGCGCGCCCGGCGCGGTGCGCGTTGTAGCGGGCGACCGCGAGTATATGTACTCGCTCACGCTGCCCGAGCTCGCCGATTCCAAGTGGAAGCCGCCCGCCAGCGCTCTCAAAGGCATTCCGTTCTACGCCCCGGTGCTGGACCGCGCCGCCGAATTATGGCCGTGGTTAGCGGTAGCGGGCGCGTTCTGCCTGCTGGCCGAATGGCTGCTCTACGGCCGCTTCCGCCGCGCGTTGCGATCGAGACCGATAGTGATGCGCCGGCCTCAAACCCAGTCCATGGAGGCCCGCCGATGAAGACGCGGCAATCCTATTCTGTCAATACCAGCCATGCCCGTGGCGCACTGGGCGCCCTCTGGGCACATGCGTGCAGCGTTCACACTCATGTGAACGCGCTTAGTTCCTCGCGTGAACCGTCGTCACTCCCGATCGCCCCTCAGCAGGCCCATCTATGAACTTCGAACACCCCTGGGCGCTCGTCCTATTACTCCTCCCCTTAGGCTGGCTCGCATGGGAATGGCGCTTCTCCGGCCGCCGCGCCGCGCTGCTTCTCAAAGCCGCGGTCTTCGCCGTCATCGTCTTAGCCCTGGCGCAGCCCGTCCTCACGGTGTACGAAACCAAAGTCGCCGTCGCCATGCTGGCCGATACTTCCGCCAGCGTCTCTCCCGCCGATCTGCGCACCGAATCCGCTTACGCCGATCGCCTGGAGCGCGCCCGCGGACGCCACTGGAGCCGCGTCATCCCCTTCGCCCGCGCCACGCGCGACGCCGCCATCGCGGAGCGCCCCAAGGATGGCTGGCAGCTTCACTATACTGCCGGCGCAGGCGGCCGCGGGACCGATCTGGAATCCGCCATCCGCGATGGCGCCGCATCCCTCCCGGCCGGCATGGTGCCGCGCCTCCTGCTGGTCTCCGATGGCAATGAAAACCTCGGCAGCGCCGCGCGTGCCATCTGGCAGGCGCAACAGCTCGGCGTCCCCATCGATACCATGGCGCTCGCCGGCCGCCCCAAGCCCGGACTGCTGCTCGAATCCGTCTCCGTTCCCGGGCAGGTGTTCAGCGGAGAACGCTTCCCCGTCGAAGTCGTGCTGGAATCGCCCGCTTCGGCGGAAGCCGCGGTGGAATTGACCGCCGAAGGCAAGCCCATCGGCGGCAGCCATGTGCAGCTCGCCGAAGGCTCCAACCGCTTGCGCCTGCAGGCCAGCATCAACTCCGTCGGCGCCATCGCGCTGGCGGGAAAGATTTCCGCCGGTTCGCTGGGGGAAGCGCGCTTCGAAGATGCGGTCACGCTGCGCCGTCCGCGCGTGCTTTTCATCTCGCACGATCCTCCGGATAGCGAGGTTCACCTGCGGCGGGTCCTCGAAGCCAACCAGTTCGAGATCGATAGCGCCACCGACGGCGTCCCTGCCAAGCTCGATCCCTACCAGCTCATCGTCTTTAATAATTGGAACGCCGAATCGGTTCCCGCCGACCGCAAGGCCGCCGTGGAAGACTACGTCAAGAAGGGCGGCGGGCTGGCCTGGATCGCCGGCGAGCACAATGTCTACACCGATAAGAAGCTGCAGGACGTCGATCCGCTCGATCGTACGCTGCCGGCCAAACTGGCTCCGCCGCGCTCGCCGGAAGGCACGGCAGTGGTGCTGATCATCGATAAGTCGTCTTCCATGGAAGGCCGCAAAATCGAATTGGCCCGCCTGGCGGCCATCGGCGTGGTCGAGAATCTGCGCGATATGGATACCGTCGGCGTGCTCATCTTCGACAACTCGTTCCAGTGGGCCGTCACTATCCGCAAAGCCGACGACCGCAATTCCATCAAGCGCCTCATCTCGGGAATCACGCCCGATGGCGGCACGCAGATTGCGCCCGCCCTCACCGAAGCCTACCAGAAGATTCTGCCGGTGAACGCGGTCTACAAACACATCGTGCTGCTCACCGACGGCATCTCCGAAGAGGGCGACAGCATGACTCTCACCAAGGAGGCTGTCGCCAACCGCGTCACCATCTCCACGGTCGGTTTGGGACAAGATGTCAATCGCGCGTTTCTCGAAAAGGTGGCCTCCTCGGCCGAGGGCAAATCGTACTTTCTCAACGATCCCGCGGGCCTCGAGCAAATCCTGCTGCATGACGTGCAGGAGCATACGGGCGTCACCGCCGTCGAAAAATCGATTCAGCCGAAAGTGGTGAAGCAGGCCGAGATTCTGGACGGCGTCGGTATCGAGAGCGCGCCCCCATTGCACGGCTACGTGCGCTACACGGCGAATCCCACATCGGACACCATTCTCGCGGCCGATCACGACGATCCTCTGCTGGTGCGCTGGCAGTATGGTCTGGGCCGCGCCGCGGTTTTCACATCCGACGCCAAAAACCGCTGGGCCGCCAATTGGATTTCGTGGCCCGGCTACGATAAGCTCTGGGCCAATATCTTCCGCGACCTTTTGCCGCACGCTCCCCAAAGCGAGACTACGGCGGATTTCGATCGCGCCTCGGGCGAGCTGGTGGTGGATTACCGGCTGTCGCGAAACATCGACGACCCGGCGGCGATTCCGGACATATTCGTTCTCGGACCGGACGGTTTTCAATCGCCGCTCAAAGTCGGCAAGGTAGCCGCCGGCCACTACCGCGGGAAGGTGATCATCGGCCAGGCGCAAGGACTGTTCCGCGTGCGTCCGGTAGCCGATTCGCGCGCATTTCCGGAAGTCGGCTTCTACCGGCAGGAAGAAGAGATGCAGGAGTACGGCAACAACGAAGAGCTGCTGAAGCAGATCGCCGCCGCCACCGGAGGCCATTTCGACCCCGCTCCCCAGCAGGTTTTCGACGCGGCCGGCCACAGCATCCGCACCAGCATGCAGTTGTGGCCGGGGTTGCTGGCGTTAGCGCTGCTACTCAACCTTTCCGAACTAGTCTTACGCAAGTGGAAGGGATTGCTGGAAGCGCTCCATTTGCGGCGTGTAGCCGAGGCAGTGTGATGCTTGTGCGACAGGCCTCCTGGCCTGTCGTCTTTGTGGGGCAGCCAATCCTGGCTGCAGGCGGCTTTCAGCCGGCTCTCTTCGCTTCCTTCTTCTGCCTCGCGAGCGCGCTGATAGCCCAGCCCGCCGACAAGCCCGCAGACCAATGGATTCGCAGTCCGGAGCCGCTCCAGCAAGCATGGGCCGCGCACTGGATCGCAGAGCGGAAGCTCACCACGCTAATCCCCGAGTTACTGCGCGTGGTGGAATCGCCCGAGACTTCCGCGGATAACAACGCCGCGAAATTCGCCGCTTTGGACACGCTGATCCAGCTCAACGCCGAAGTCCCGCTCCGCGATCTGGAGCCACTGGTGGACCAGTTCCCGACAGACGTATTGATCCTCGCCTCGCGCTCGACTGAAGACGCGAGCGCCCTGCTGTTGAAGCTTCTCGACCGCCAGCACAATCGCGAAGCCTTCGTCGCGGTGGGCGAGCTGTTAGCGCCGAAGCGCAATGCGGGTTTCGCGAAGGACGCCCTGAAGGAGTTCTGCCAGGCCGCCACAGTCTATGTCTACAATCCCGAGCAACCGCAAGGCATGGGCGGTGGATGGTCTGGCGATGCGCTCGGCAAGACCGATCCGCCGCGCGCGGACTGGCCCGAAACCGGCTCCTATCGGCTCGTCGAAAGCAGCGCCCAACGCATGCGGCATTGGATTCCGCTGGCGGATGGACCGCATCCTGCCTCCTTCATCCGAACGGCCAACAAGGCCTACGTGGATCACGGCTTCGACTTTTCGAGCGAAGGGAGCGGCGACAATTCGTGCATCCGCGCCGAGGAATTCCTGGCGATATATCTGGAGACCTCGCCATCGCAATTGCCCATCCGCTCGGAAGCCAAGCTCGATCTCGTCTGGACCAGTCCCGAAGCATTTGAGGCCGCGGTCCGCGGGTTCATCGCCGGGCAGCGCGTACGCTTCGCAATTCTAGCCGGACAACTCGCCGCCCGCGGCTACCTGACCGCGGACGAAGCCTCCAAGGTCAGGCTTAACCTGCGAATCTCCGCCGACGACGCCCGCGAACACGACCGGACGCCATTGCCCAACATCAGCGAATGGAAGTAGGACAGGCCTCCCGGCCTGTCCCAGCAGTTTCTACATTTTCCTGCGATTTTGCACGCGTCCACCCCACTGTCTGTGGGGCAGGCGCTTCCGCCTGCCAACCGTTATGTTCTACCGCAGAAAGCTTCCTCACTGGCATCCCAATCTCACAGAGGCAACCTTCCTGTTTGTCACTGGCGTTTGGCCGGCTCCATCCGTGGGCCCGCCGCTGAAGCCGCCCACAGGCGCAAATGTATCCGCGCGCCGAGCCTTCCTCGTCTTGGACCGTGAAGTGGACAAAGGGACAAAGCTGCTTTCGGGCCGTCTGTCGCTGCGCAAATGCGCTCAGGGCTCCTGCCTCTAACCCGCGCGCGTTTCCGACTGCAGCGCCGTCACCGCAGCCACGCTATACACGTCTTCCACCGAGCATCCCCGCGAGAGATCGTTCGCCGGCTTCGCCAGCCCTTGCAGAAATGGCCCCATAGCCGCCGCGCCGCCCAATCGCTCCACCAGCTTGCAGGCGATATTCCCCGCCGCCAAATTCGGGAAGATCAGCGTGTTGGCGCGCCCCGCCACGCGCGAGCCCGGCGCCTTCGAGCGTCCAACTGCTTCGCTAACCGCCGCGTCGGCCTGCAATTCGCCGTCGACGTTCAGCTCAGGCGCGCGCTCGCGCACGATGCGGAGCGCTTCCACGACCTTGTTCACCTGTTCGTGCTTGCCGCTGCCCTTGGTGGAAAAGCTCAGCAGCGCAACCGCCGCTTCGGCGTTCATGAGCACGCGCGCGCTCTCCGCCGTGGCGATGGCGATGTCCGCCAATTCGACTGCGGATGGTTCAATCACTACCCCGCAATCGGCGAAAGCCATCAGTCCGTTATGGCCCAGCGAGCAGTCCTGCAGCGCCATCAGGAACACGCTCGAAACCAGCCTGGCGCGCGGGGACGGCCCAATGCAATGCAGCGCCGCGCGGACTGTATCGGCCGTGGTATTGACGGCGCCGCCCACGAATCCGTCGGCATCGCCCGCGCCCACCATGAGCGCGGCGAAATACAGCGGCCACCGTGCGATCTCCGCCGCTTCCACTTGGGTGACGCCTTTCGCGCGCCGCCGCTCGTGATAGAGCGCCGCATACTTGGATAACTGCGGCGCCGCCGAAGGGTCGATGAAAGTAACTCCGCCGGGCGCCGCCGCCGGTCTGGGCCCGATCAGCACCGGGCGAAGCACTCCATCCCGCGCCAACCGTGCGGCAGCCTCCACCACGCGCGCATCGCCGCCTTCGGGGAAGACGATGCTCTTGTTCAGCTTGCGCGCCCGTTCGACGACGCTGCGCACGAAGACGGTAGCGGATTCTGGAGTGGCCATAAGATTAGGCGCCTGAAGGGCTACGGTAGATAGTCAAGATCCAGCAGTTGCGCCATCGTGTATGGGCATGACTCAGGGAGAGCTTTCACGTCGCAACGCATTTCGATCGCCGCCAATCTCGCAGCCACCGCATATGCTTCACCGACTTGACTGGCGAATCCGGGTTTGAGGCTGGGGCTCTCTTCGAGAAGTACTGAGATGGCATCGCGCTGCTGCGCAATGGTCCGTTGCCAGCTCGTGCTCCGTTTCTCGGGCTGAAACTGCCACGTCAGCAGGTGCTGGATGAGGCGCCCCAGCCGGCTCCGTACTGCGTGCCGCTGCCGCCTTGACAAATCTTCTATCTCCTCCGCCACATGTTCCAGATCGACCTCGGAGAAACGCCCTGCGCGCAGCAGTTCCGCGTTCTGCTCGGCCCATGCCGCAAAATCCAAATCATACAGGTCCGCGGTTCTCATACTCTTAATTATTATCGCGGAAAATCTGGTGAGCACGGTGGGACTCGAACCCACAACCACCGCCTTAAAAGGGCGATGCTCTACCATTGAGCTACGTGCCCACAAATGAATGTCGCGTGAACGTGGGGAAAGAACTGCTTCTCGTCCAGTGTATCAGACCCTCCGTTATACTTGACGTGGGGCGGGCCCATGGCCTGCCGCGTCCGAACCGCTCCGAGCGCTCGGCCTTCGGGCGGCAATCCGCGATTGAGGCTTGGACGCTTCACGCGGCAGGCCATGGGCCCGCCCCACCATAAAACCATGACCCGCCAGTCTCGCCGATTCCTCTTCATCCTGGTGGCCATCCTCTTCACCCTCGCGATCGGTACCGCGGGCTTCGTTCTTATCGACCATTACTCTCCGTTCGACGCGTTCTACATGACTCTCACCACCATGACAACGGTGGGTTACGGCGAGTTGCATCCCCTATCGACGGCGGGCCGGGTCTTCAATTCCTTCCTGATTTTCTTCGGCGTCACGACTCTCTTTATCGCTGTGGGCGCCATGACTCAGACCATCATCGAATGGGAGTTCGGAGACGCCATCGGCAAGCGGCGGAACAAACGCATGATAGACAGACTCAAAGATCACTTCATCATCTGCGGCTATGGGCGCGTGGGACGCGGCGCGGCCGCGGAACTCACTCACGCGGGCGCGCCGTTCGTCATCGTCGATATCGACCCCGAGCGGTGCGAGCGGGCCATGGTGGCGGGACACCTCGCCGTCGCGGCCGATTCCACCCGCGACGATACCTTGCGCCAGGTGGGAATCGAGCGGGCGCGCGGCTTAGTGGCGGCGCTATCGAGCGATGCGGATAATCTCTTCGTACTGCTCTCCGCCAAGGGCCTCAATTCCCGCATCTACGTGGCCACGCGGGCCGCCGAAGAAGGCGCGGAAGAAAAGATGCGGCGCGCCGGGGCGGACGCCGTTTTTGCGCCGTACTCCATCACCGGGCACCGCCTGGCGCAGTCGCTGCTGCGGCCGCACGTGGTGCAATTTCTCGACTTCACCACCACCAACAGGCTCGGCGAGGACATCGCCATCGAGCAGGTTCCGGTGGCGCCATCCAGCCGGATGGTTTCGAAGACCATCCGCGAAATGCAGATCGGCCGCGACCTCGGCGTCATCGTGATGGCCATCCGCAGTCGCGAAGGCGCCATGGTCTTCAATCCGCCCGCGGACACGCCTGTGCGCGGCGGCGACCATCTGATCGTCATGGGGCGACAGGATAGCCTGCGAGCTTTGGAACGGCTGCTGGGGAGCGAGCGGTAACAAGTTATAATTGGGAATTAGAAAGCCAGCCATCAGACCCGCGGTTCATGATTAAGCGCATCAAACAGTTCTTCGAATCCGTAGCCTACGCGGGGTTGAAACCTTCCGGAGGAAAACCGCTTGTCACAGCCGAGGCAGGGCGGTCCGGGTGGCTCGCGCCAATACAGGATAGGATCGAGAGGTTTCTCAACAAGGGCGGCTCCACCGATCCGCTATATCTGAGCAACCGGACCTTCCTGCAGAAAGCCAGGATGTGGTTGATCATCGGCGTGCCATCGGTTGTCTTACTGGGCGGCCTTGGCCTGGTTCTTACCGGCTATTTCAACCAGGACGCGCCTGTGGCTCCTCCGCCGGTAGGCCTATCCAACGCCGAGATCGCGCAGAAGATGCTACCCGATTTGAATAAGGATCTGCACATCGCGAGTCAGCACGACCTGGACGTGCAGGACGTACACATTATCCGCGCCGGTTCGGTTAAGTTGGCGGGACTGGCTTTGAATAACACCGATCATGCCATCAAGAAAGTAGAGTTAGTGTTTGAGTTGACCGATAAGTACGGTTCCCGCCAGGGCGCCGTGAGCACTGAGCTGACGAACCTGGCCGCCAGGTCCAGCGTGCCCTTCCAGTTTGCCATCGAAGAGCAAGCGGCGGCGTTCGCGCTGGTGCGCGAGATCCACGTCGAGTAGTTAGTGGGGCGGCCAATCCTGGCTGCAACCGGCTTTCAGCCGGTTCCTTTCAAGTGAGGCTTCCTCAAGGCCCCGGCGGCGCCAAAAATTCCAAGGGCGCAAACGCTACGATGAGCCACCGCTTGCCGCGCTTCTCTACCACGCACTTCACTGTCTCCTCCTTACGGAGCGACCTCCCTACGTCCATCGGATTGGTCAGCGTCATGACCCAATCGATCTCCAGCGAGCGGCGATCGTCGCTGCCCTCGTTGCTCGTCAACTGGAGGGCCGGCTCGACCAGCCATATCGATGTCAGCGCCTGCAGGTTAGCCTCGAGTTGAGCGTAGCCAACCATGGCGCGGTCGAAGCGGGCGAGTAAGTTGGAAAGATAGTTCTCCTCCCGCCCGTCGGCGCGCCGCGAAGCCTGGTGCAAATCCACCGCAGCTTCGGATATGGCGTCCCATGCTTCCCGCCCGTGCGGCGGGGCGAAGAGCGACACCGGCTCGAACGATCCGATGCGCAGTTTTCCGCCGCTCCGCTGCGCGCGGTACGTTACCTTGACTTGCCGCCTGGTGGAGCCCGCCGATAGATCGTGCGCGTCGATATCCAGCGTCCAATTCATCTGGCCGCTCGATAACTCGGCGCCCGATAACTCAATGGAAGCCTGCACATCTGCATCGCGCAGCAGCCCGTGAACGTTGGCGGCAAGCTCTTTATAACCTTTCATAGCCGGGTCAAACGCCGCCAGAAACAGCTTTTCCTGATGATTGCGAAGGGCCTCCGCGGCGGAATTGACAAGCGCCTCGATATCGTCGCCGTCATCGCTCGCGTCCGCGCGCAGGCAGGCGGCCATGGGAATCCAAAGCAGCGTGCGGCGCGTCATCCGGCCTGTCATGCGGCCTGTCATCTCATGTCCTGTAACTGCCGTTGATGCGGATATAGCCCTCAGTCAGGTCGCAAGTCCAGAAGCGCGTTTCGCCCTTGCCTTTACCGCGAATCGTCACGCGGATTTCGCACTCGGGCGCGTCCAGCTTCCGCTTCAATTCCGCCTCGGAAAACGGCGCCGCCAATCCGCCTTTACACACCGCCACGCCTTGCATATGAACATCCGTCTTCACCGGATCGAACGCCACTCCGGCATTCCCGGCTGCCGAAAGAATCCTGCCCCAGTTGGGGTCGGAGCCCGCAATGGCGGTCTTGACGAGCGGCGAATTTGCAATGGAACGCGCGATGCGGGCGGCCGCACCGTTCGAAGGCGCTCCAGAAACCACAATTGTGACGAACTTTCTGGCGCCTTCGCCGTCGCGCGCGATCGCCTGCGCCAGCGACTCCATTACGAGTGCGATCGCTTCTTCCACTTTCGGCATTTCCTTGGGGTCGGGACGCACGCCCGACGCGGAATTCGCCAGCAGCGCCAGCGTGTCGTTGGTGGAAGTATCGCCATCCACCGAGAGCCGGTTGTAGCTGCGCTCCACCGTACGCTTGAGCATGGCGCGCAACGGAGCCAGGGGAATATCGGCGTCGGTGAGCACGAACCCGAGCGTGGTGGCCATGAGCGGCTGGATCATGCCCGAGCCCTTGGTCATGCCGGCAATGCGCACTGTTCCGCGGCGGAGCTTGACTTCGCCGAAGGCCGTCTTGGGAACCAGGTCGGTGGTCATGATGGCGCGCGCCACGTCGTCAAACCGCTCTCCGTTGAGCGACGCCACCAGCTGCGGCATCGCTTCCGTGATTTTCCGGGCGTCCAGTTCCACGCCGATCACGCCCGTCGACGCCACCAGCACCTGCGCCGCCGGCAGCCGCAGAAGCTTGGCCGCAGCCTTCGCCGACGCCAGCGCCACCGCGTCACCGGTGCGCGTGGCGCAGTTGGCATTGCCGGCATTCGCCAGAATCGCCCCCGCCAGTCCGCCCGAGAGTTTCAGATGGCGGCGGCTCAGCTTTACCGGCGCGGCCTGCACGCGGTTCTGCGTGAACACGGCCGCGGCGTTGGCCGGAAGGCCGCTCACAATCAGCGCCAGATCGGCCGTTTCCACTTTGCGGATGCCGGCGTAAGCGGCCGCGTAAGCATAGCCGAGCGGCAGTTTCACTGGCGCAGTTCCCCCCAAAGTTCATTCTCGGATAATCGCTGCCCATTTGCGAAGTCGGCCGCCGGCATCCGCTTGCGCCCTTCCAATTGCACCTCCACCAGAGTCACGCTCCCGCCGTCAACGCGCGTCTTCCATATATAGAAACGTTGCCCCCGGAACATGGTGTAAGCCCCTGGCCACGGCTGCAACCCCCGGACACGATTGTGAATGGCTTCCACCGGCCAATTCCAGTCGATCAATCCATCTTCCTTCTTCAGCATGGGGGCATAGCTCGCCTGCGCGTTGTCCTGCTTTTCGGGAATGATAGACGCCAGCCCGTCCAGCGTCTTCACCAGCAAATCGGCGCCCGTCACGGCCAGCCGCTGTCCCAATTCGACGGCGTTCTCGTCGGGCCCTATCTCCGTTTCCGCCTTCAGCAGCATGTCTCCGGTATCGAGACCCGCGTCGATCCGCATGGTGGTGACGCCGGTGCGCGTCTCGCCATGGACAATCGCCCATTGGATAGGACCGGCGCCGCGGTATTTCGGCAGCAGCGACGCGTGGACGTTGATGATGCCATTGGGGACCAGATCGATCACGCTTTGCGGGATAATCTGCCCGTAACCCACTACCACCATCGCGTCCGCGCCCAGCGACCGCAGATGCTCCACGGCTTCCGGCTTGCGCACGCGCTCCGGCTGATATACAGGAAGCCCCAGCCGCAGCGCCGCTTCCTTTACCGGCGATTGCGCCAGTTGTTGGCCGCGGCCGCGGGGCCGGTCGGGCTGCGTCAGCACCGAGAGCACTTCATGCCCGGCCGCGACGATGCGTTCCAACGTAGGAACCGCAAACGCCGGCGTGCCCAGATAGGCCAGCCGCATCATGCTCTGTGGGGCAACCAATCCTGGCTGCAGCCGGCTTTCAGCCGGCTCTCTTCGTCTCGCGCCGCGCCGCTTTCCGTCGCCGAAGTGGCGCGCGCACCCATGCGTGCAGCGTTCACACTCGTGTGAACGCATCCGCTCCCCACTCCGCAATAAACCCTCATCACTCCCACTCGCCGTCGCGCTGCAGCTTCTTGATTTTGCGCTTCATAACTTCGCGCTTCAGCGTGCTGATGTGCGTAAAGTAGAGCCTGCCATAGAGATGATCGGTCTCATGCAGAAAGGCGCGCGCCAGCAGGTCCTCGCCCGTCATTTCGAACTCTTCGCCCTTGACGTTCTGCGCGCGAATGGTTACCCGCTTGCCGCGCCGCACCTGCTCGCGAAACCCGGGGATGCTCAGGCAGCCTTCCTCCCCGATCTGCCGGCCTTCCACCTTCACGATTTTGGGATTGATGAGCACCAGCTTCTCTTCGGGCTTCTCGCCGTTCGAGACGTCGATCACAGCGATCTTCTGTGACACGCCGATCTGCGTCGCCGCCAGACCCACGCCCTTGGCCGCGTACATCGATTCGAACATGTCCTCCACAAACTTTTGCAGCGCCGGCGTATCGAATTGCGTTACGTCGTCCGCCTCGCGCTCCAGCACCGGGTTGCCCAACTTCACAATCGGATAGACCATAATTGTCAGAAACTCTTCACCTGCTCTTGGTAACCTTCGAAATTGCGCCGCGTCTCTGGCACCGAATCGCCGCCGAATTTTTCCAGGAACGCCTGCGCCAGCACGATCGCCGTCATGGCTTCGCCAATCACGCCCGCAGCGGGAACCACGCACACGTCCGACCGCTCATAGGCCGCGAGAGCCGGCTCCCGGGTGGCGAGGTCCACGGATTCGAGCGGCCGGCGAAGCGTGGAAATCGGCTTCAACATGCCGCGCACCAGCACATCTTCTCCGTTGGTAATGCCGCCCTCAAGGCCGCCCGCCCGATTGGCGCCGCGCGTGAAGCGCCGGCCTTCGCGGTCATAGTGGATCGTATCCTGCACCTTCGATCCGAAACTCGCCGCGCCTTCCGCCGCGAACCCGACCTCGACTCCCTTCACCGCCTGCATCGAGACAATCGCCTGGGCCAGGCGGCCATCGAGACGCGTATCCCAGGCGATGTGCGACCCGAGCCCGGGCGGAACTCCGCGCGCCACCACTTCGAAAACACCGCCCGCCGTGTCGCCGGTGCGGTAGGCTTCATCCACCACGGCCTTCATGCGCACTTCAGTTTCCGCATCCACGCAGCCCAGCAGCACGTCGTCCTTCCGGCCCAGCGCGGCGATCTCTTCCCACTCCGCGGCGCGTTCGAGGCGCACCGGACCCACCGCGATCACGTGGCTCCAGATCTGAATGCCGAACTCGCCCAGCAGGGCCTTGGCAAGAGCGCCCACCGCCACGCGGGCCGCCGTCTCCCGCGCGCTGGCGCGTTCCAGAATGTAACGCGCATCGTGAAAATTGTACTTGATGGCGCCGGCCAGATCGGCGTGGCCCGGCCGCGGGCGGGTCACCGTCTTGCGCTTCTCCGCAGACCCCGCAAAATCCTCCACCGGCAGCGATTCCGTCCAGTTCTTCCAATCGTTGTTGCGAATCAGCATCGCCACCGGCGAACCGATGGTATGGGAGTGGCGTACGCCGGCCACGATTTCCACGCGGTCGTGCTCGATTTTCATGCGGCCGCCGCGCCCATAGCCCTGCTGGCGGCGCCAAAGCTCGCGATTGACCGCGTCGAGTGATATGGGGATGCCCGCCGGGAGCCCTGTCAGCGTAGCCACCAGGCATTCGCCGTGAGACTCCCCCGCAGTCTCAAAACGCAACATGGAGTAAGATTTTTTATGGTAGCAGAAGCGAACAATTATCTGGATTTTTACGTACTGGATAAATGAGGTGACGCGGCCGTGCTGAAATTCCTTCTGTGGTGCATTCTGTTGGTCTTGTGCTGGCCTTTGGCCATTGCCGCCCTGGTTCTCTACCCCTTGGTATGGCTGTGCCTTTTGCCATTTCGCATTTTGGGTATAGCCGTTGAGGGCGCTCTGGAGCTGGTTTGGGCGGTGATCACGCTGCCCGTACGGATTGTCCGGACTATCGCCTAACCGGTGGCAACGGCTTGTGTGGTCCCATGGCCAGCCGATCCAGGCTCTTCCATTCGAACCAACCTGAGGGGCCACGATTCGGAACTCACCCCTCCGCATTCCATTCTCAAGAATGTTCTCCCTCGGCGACATCGCCCGGAACCCCAACATTGATCTGGCGGCATCCTTCCGAGTCGGGTTCACCGAGGTATTCGACCTCAACCCAGGCGTCTCCCAGACGCACACAGATATTACTCCGATCGGCGTTTTCGGAAAGACCGTTCACCCAAAGACTGATGAACGCACGCTCTTATTGTGATTTCCGCAGTGCTCCAGGTGATACCGTCGCACACTCCCTTCAGAACCAGCCGATCGATCTTCAGGGGCATATCGACAGCTATGCGAAGGGTTCGCCCGAATCCGGTTTCCGGGAATCGAAGGTGCACGGCGTTCCAGCCGCCTTCTAAACCCGGGGGCAAGCGAAAATTGGCCAGCCAGGCGCCATCTTCCTCATGTTTCACACACAGCGCCGGGACGCCGAAACCACCAACTTCAAAGCGAAGCTACTCACGAGTCACGCACTCCCGATGCGTGCGGAACCAACAGGTGATGTATTCCTCTTTGCGGGTGGAAAAATTCACGCCGAAGTTTCTGGCGTGGACGACGGCGAGCAGCTCCGGCGCCTCCTGTTCCGTTTCCAGCGGGACTGGCTCCCACTTCCGGTAGCACGCAGCGCCCGCGATCACGCCCGAAGCGTATAGGAATTCTACGCGGGCAAACCCGGCAGCCCGGCACATCGCCATCAAACAGCCGACCGTAGGGCCGATCCAGCTGTCCAATTGATTCCCCAATTCGTCCGTTTCGTAAAAACTTCATGGTGGGGATTTCTTTTTGGCGCTCGCGCCAGGTTTCCGCGTCCGTCACAAACGATTCCACGATGGCCGTATCTATCGTGAGGGCGCAAACGATTTCCAGAGCCAGGAGCGGGTGTTTCAGATGGTATAGAACGCCAAAAAAGAAGACGAAATCGAACTTGCCAAGACCGGCTTGCGGTAACTCGAAAAAATCGAAAATACGATACGATACGGTGGACAACAGAGTCTTGCGGATATGGAGAAAATTGGGAATTTCGATGCAGTCCACCGCCGTGACATCGGCTCCATGCCGCTCGGCTTCAAAGCTAAACCAGCCATCCCAAGCGCCAATATCCAACACCCATCTCCCTGCTAATTCCCTGGGAATCGGAAACCGGGCATACCGCTCTTTGAGAACTTCTATTCTGTTGTAGCCTTCGATAAAGGTTCCGTCCGGTAGCTCAAAGCTGTGATACCAGCCCTTTTCAGCAAGTTCCTGGCTGAAATCCTTAGCCCTGCGCGGTTCACGAATAAGGGATAGCCGCATTGGCGTAACTATCATAAGCGGAATTTTTCCGTCTCCACGGTATTGCCGTCTCCGGACCGTACACAAACAGAGCCCGGCATATCCTGCCGGGGTCTTAACGCGGCCCGCGCCACGGTGTGCGCTCCGAAGGACAATCTTGTTGAATCTTGTGATAACTAATATTGAATAATACTTCTACATGAGGCGATACTTTATAAGAAGGACCCATTTCTCAGTTACAATATCAGTATTAGGACTCCGCTGACCTACCCTTGCCCGTTCTCCTGGCGCCACGCCTGAGAGCCCCCCGCGCTCAAATCAATTGTTCCATCAGCGAGACCAGGTATTCCTGGTCGAATGGCCCCGACCGATAGGTGCGTGGATCGAAAAAACGCCACATGCGCCGGTGTTTTTCCAAAGTAAAAAAGATAAGCTGCTCTTCGATCAGGTCCTTATCCAGCAGCTCCTGATTGAAGGCGCGAACCGAACCCGCCAGCGTGTAGGGAATGCGGAACTCTTCCGTGGACACTAACTCGGCAGTGGCGGCGTACTCCATCTGCAGGATCCGCCCCCGTACGCTGATCTGGATCAGGCATGCTGAATCGTCCCGAATGTGTGCGCCGCCGGATGCCGCCGGATCGATCATAACCTCCGCCCGCGGCAGCAGACGGTTGAGCCCGGCCACAAACTCCGCGCAGATGGCGTATATCTCATCCGCGGCCGCGCTGCGCGTAGCTGTAATTTCGCGCTCGCGTTCCAGAGCCATTTCATCTTTTCCCGCCAGCGCCGCGATGCCTTCCGCCAACTTCTTGAGACGCGCATCCGCGGCCTGTGCGGCAGTCGCCGTACGCTTCATGGCTTCCAGCATAGCCTGCCGGCGCCCGGTTACTTCACAAGCTCGCTGCGATTAATGAGATCGAGAAGATCCAGGTCCATTTCCCTTAGAATCGCATCGGCGTTCTTCCAGGAGAACAACCGCTTTCCTTTTAGTGTGTTATGGATATGCGGTTGCGAAATTCCGGTTCTTCGTGCCAGCCCGCGCTCGGTGACCGCCCCACTCTGGACGCATTTGTTGAGGTAACGAATCAGCGCGCCGTGGAGGTCGTGAAAGGTCATTTGAGATCGCAAAACTATATTTCTACAGGAAATAGGGGCGCACTGAAAAGACCTAAATTCCGCGTGAAATTAAGTAGCTTAACGATAAGATAAAATCCAATCTAAGTGAGCTTAAAATATTGAAGCCATTAGATTTTGTTAGTAAATGATAATACTAGTACGGTTAGTATATAGTGATAACTTATTTCTTATATTGTTGACGCATTTCAAATAGGAGATAGAGTGGGGTACAGTGATTGCGGGTCAGCCGAGGCTGTCCTGCGGAAAGACATTCTCATGCTGCTAAACCAATCCAACGCTATCGGCCTTGCCAAGGTGTCGTGCTCGTTATGTCACGGCATCGGTGTCCGTATGATTCGCACTGACACCGAAGTTCCCTGCAATTGCATTTTTCGCGCGATCTTTCGAGCGTGCTTGAACCGTTTCCGGCAGTGCACCATTTCCGCCGAGCATATCGGTTCCGTCTCGCTGGAGTTCTGCCGGGGAAGTGAAGGCCGGCGAATCTACTCCCGCAAGCAGCAGGAATTCGCCGCCGACTTCTGCCTGGTCAGCCGCCGTACGCTGGACGAAACCGAGCATATTGTTTTCAAGTACCACTTTCTTCTGGGCGCGGATTGGAGCCTGTGCTGCCGCCAGTTAAAGTTAGACCGCGGTAGTTTCTTCCACATGGTCTACCGCATCGAACAGAAGCTGGGACGAATCTTCTGCGAATTGAAGCCGTATGCGCTCTACCCGCTCAACGAGTATTTCGGAGGACTCATTCGCCGCAAGCCGGTGAGCATCTTTCGGGAGCCGGTGAGCCAATCGTTCCTTCCGCCCATGGCCGCGTAGGCCGTCAAGACGAAACATGCGGCGGGGCCATCTGTAACTTCGGCGTACAATTAAGATCGAAACCCGCCGGATGGATCAGCTCACCCACACTCTGACAGGCCTCTTTCTAAGCCGCGCCGGGCTGAACCGATGGACTCCGCGCGCTTCTGCGATCCTCATGCTAGCCGCCAATGCGCCGGATATCGACATCGTTAGCGCCGCCGGCGGCTCGCTGAATTACCTTCACTACCACCGCCATCTCACGCATTCGTTGGCCGCCATGCCGGTTATGGCAATGCTGCCGGTGTTGTTGGTTCGCGGCGTGACTCGCAAGCCGGTCCACTGGCTGGGCGCGTTTTTCGCCGCGCTGATCGCCGTGGCGTCGCACCTGCTGCTCGATTGGACCAATAGCTACGGCATTCGCTTGTTGCTGCCGTTCTCGGGCCAATGGCTGCGGCTCGATTGGACCAACGTGGTGGATGTGTGGATTTGGGCGGTGCTGCTGCTGGGCCTCGCCGGTCCGTTTCTGGCGCGGCTGGTGGGGTCTGAGATCGGCTCCGGCACTCTGCGCCAGCGTTACCCCGGCCGCGGTTTCGCGGTCTTTGCGCTCGGTTTCCTGCTGCTTTATAACTGTAGCCGGGGAACGCTGCACGGGCGGGCGGCAGCGGAGCTGCAAACCAGAATCTACGGCGAATCGGCGCCGCTGCGCGTTGCGGCGCTGCCCAACGCCGCGAATCCTTTGGATTGGCGCGGCCTCGTAGAGACCCCCGAATCGTATGCCGTAGTGGACTTAAACCTGGCGGGGCAGTTCGACCCCATGCGCGCCCAAATCTTCCACAAACCCGATCCCAGCCCCGCCATCGATGCCGCCACCCACTCTGCAGCCTTCCAACAATTCCTGGGCTTCTCCCAATTCCCGCTGTGGCGCGTGACCCCCGCGGACGAGCCCGAGAACAGCACGCTGGTGGAAATCATGGATATGCGCTTCGGCTCGCCGCTGGCCCCAGGCTTCATGGCAAGCGCTCTGGTGGATTCCCGCCTTCGCGTCCTGCGGACATGGTTTCAATTCGGCGTCATCCGGCCCCGGTGATTTTCCTCCGGTTCTAAGAGGTTTCACCGATTCCTCTTCCGCCCGTTCTCGTCCAGAATGAAATCATGCAGTCCCACCCATCAGCCGTACTGGACCGTGAGCAACTTCGCGACATCACCATGGACGACGAGGATCTCATGAAGGAAATCCTCGCGGTGCTGGTGGATGACACCTCGACCCAGATCCCCAAGCTGGAATCGGCGGTGCGCGAGTCCGATTCCAACCTTTGCATGCGGTTGGCGCATTACTGCAAAGGCGCCTGCAGCAATGTGGGCGCAAACGCGGCGGCGGCGGTATTCCGGGACATCGAGCGGCAAGCGAGAGACCTGGAATTCCAGCGATGCACCGCCTCGCTGGCGGCGCTGGCAACGGAAATGGACCGTCTGCGGGCCGAGGTTACCACCTTTTAGCGGGCCGTATATCCAATTCGACGCTACGGCTTTATAGCGGAGAGCAGCGCCTTCACCGCATCGGCGCACAACACGGCAGCGTGCTTCGATTCCGCGGGCAGCCCGCCCACGGCGGCATCCACTATCGCGGGCTTGAAGGCGGCTATCTGCACCCGGCTCTTGCCGGTGAGCCACTCGGTAAGCGCCGACCCGGCCGCGATGGAAGCGGTGCATCCGCGCACCTTATAACGCACCTCGGCCGCGACGCCGTCCTCAAACCGCGCCGCGAGGCGCATGATGTCGCCGCACGCCGGATTCGAAGCCTCTATGGTGACCGCCGGCGGAGGAAGCTCGCCGACATTGCGCGGATTCTGAAAGTGATCGAGCAGCCGTTGCGGGTACATGCTTAGGATCTATGCTCCAATATTGCCATGGTCCAAGTGGTGGCGGCGATTATTGAACGCGAGGGGCGCATCCTGATCGGCCAGCGCCAGGCCGAGCAATCGCACGCCCTAAAATGGGAATTTCCCGGCGGCAAAGTGGAGCCCGGTGAGACGCCGGAGGGCGCGCTGGCCCGCGAATTGGAAGAGGAGCTGACCATCCGCGATGCGCGTGGCTCTGAAATTACCCGTTACGAGTTCGCTTATCCCGGCAAGAACCCCATCGCGCTGATCTTCTACCGCGTGACCGAATTCGAAGGCGAGCCGCAAAACCTGATCTATCGTGAAATGCGCTGGGAGCCGCGTCCGAAGCTGGCCACATTCGATTTCGTCGAAGGCGACCGCGCGTTCCTAAGCACATTTTCCGCCACAGTATAATCGGGGTGTTGTCTTTGTGGTGGCATGGTGGTGTGGTCGCATGGTGTCGTGGCGCACGCACTTTTGCGTGCCGCGTTCACAATCGTGTGAACGCGTCTTAGCGGCCGTCTCCGCCGCGTTCGCGCAACCCTCGCCGCAAGGCGTCAATTTCTACTCGATCGAAAAGGAAATCGAGCTCGGGAAACAACTGGCGGCTGATACGCAGACGTCACAGCAGGCGCAGCTCGACGCGCGCCTCCAGGCGATCGGGGACAAGCTCGCCGCCGGGACCGACGGCGCTTTTCAATATCGCTTCTTCGTGTACTCCAACGTAACTCCGCAGTTCGATCCGATCGCGCTGCCCGGCGGGCCGGTCTTTGTGGCGCAGAGTATGCTTTCCGCCGACGACGCAGAAACGGCGGCTATTCTCGCCCATGCGATCGCGCACATCGCGCTGCGGCACTACACCCGTGAGCTGACTCGGCGCGAGATCGGCGCGACCGCATCGGCCAACACGATGGGCGCGACCAACGACTCCGTCCGGCTGGCGTCGAAAAACTATAACGCGCAATCGAATACCAATTTCGAATTCGATGCCGACAGGTTCGCCGTCAAACTCATGATCGATGCAGGATACGACCCGCAGGCTCTGGTCCGCTGGTTGGAATCGTTTCCCGTCCCTAAAACGAACCTTGCGCTTGGCGACCAGCCCGCTCCCGGACGCCGCATCCAGGCGGCGCAGCAAGCCATCCGAGCCGCGCAATAGGTGGTTACCTGCGCACTTGCGCGCCTTCAGGCAGTACCGACGACGGCGGCCCGCCCGGGCGGTCATCGTCGGCGGAAAATGTGCGGCCAATCGCGGCCTGCCCTCCGAACAACGGGAAGTAATCTGACCAGACATGCGCCGCCCCCAACTGCCCATCGGCCGTTCCGCCGTCGTAAGCGGCGATCAGGTCGAAAGCCCTCGTGGTTTGCCGCCAGACGTTGAAGTTCAACACCGAGGTCAACGCCAGCATCCCGCCCGGCGATTTGACCATCACCCGCACTAGCCGGTCCGCCTCGGGATAGGGCAGCGGCTTAAGCAGCACCGCGTTGACCACCGAGAAGACCGCAGAGTTTGCGCCCATGCCCAACGCAATCACCGCCAGCGCCGTAGCCGTGAAGCCCGGCGAGCGGCCGAGCATTCCCAACCCATGGCGGACATCGCGCGCGGGGCGTTCCCAGAAGCTCATCACGCGCAGAATAGCAATCCGGCTTCCATGCAACTCGCGGAATCAAGGCCCACGCCGGGCTTCCGGCTGTACGCCTATGGGATTGCCTGCCCGTTGGTGAGACGCCTCAACCCCACTTCGTCCACCGCCGAACCACGCCCCAGCTCGGATCGGGCCCGGCGACCGGCGTCTGGATCACCCCCACCTTTGCGTAGTAAGCGTGGATCGACTGGTCGCCGGGAACCGCCGGCGACGCCTTGGTATACGCTGCGCTTCCCGTGGCGAGCCCGACGTGATGGCCGTTGGCCGTGTATAAGATGTCCGCGGGCAGAATGTCGACCTGGGTAATTGGCGTCTGGCTGCCGGGCTTCGGCCAGATCTGCTCCGCGACGTTCTTCATGATCGTACCGGGCGGCAGGATCGCCGGACCCAATACCGTTCGAAAGCAAGCCCGCACGAAGCTGGCGCAATCGAAGTGCATCTTGTTTTTGCACGCCTCGCCGTACACCGCCGCCGACGCGCTGGGGTTGACCGTATCGCCGTCCAGGTAGTAGCGCGGAAACAGGAAAGCCGCCGCGTCCACTGTCGCCAGGGCCGCCTCGCTCGACCCGGTCCATTGTGTCCGCACCGCGGTTTTGGCGCAGCGCCCGGCGCAAAAGTGCGTCCCATCGGTGGAGGCCGCCAGCACGTGCCGCTTGGTCACGTCCGTGCTGAAGTTGTTGGCGGCCAGTGGAACCACGCCGGAATCCGGCGCGCCCCAGTAATAGTGTGTGCCATTCTGCAAAAGTCCCAACGCCACGTTGACCACTCGCAAACGTAACGCCAATTCCTGATCGGAAACCGCCATGTCTTCCTCCGCAAAACTACCGTCACTCCCTGGATAAGGCAGAACGCGATTCACAGTCAAGTGGAGTAGTCCCAGTTTCCTGTTCGATCGGGAACAGTACTGCTGGGCGTTGCACTACCGCAACGTAGGAGATTGGTGATATGGTGGCGCTACCCGGAATGGGAGAACCTGATGCGCATCGCGATCGTATCCGACATCCACGGCAACCGGACGGCGTTTGAGGCAGTCCTTGCGGATCTGCGGCAAACGTCTCCCGATTTAGTTCTGCACGGCGGCGATCTGGCGGACGCCGGATCGAGTCCCGCCGAGATTGTGGATCGCATTCGCGATCTCGGCTGGCAAGGCGTGCTCGGCAATACGGATGAAATGCTTTTCAAGCCCGAGTCGCTGACCGATTATGCGATGCAATCTCCCCAGATGCAGCCGCTTCTCGCCACCATCCATGAGATGGCGGCAGCGACCTGTGGAGCGTTGGGAGAAGAGCGCCTCGCCTGGCTGAGCGCCCTGCCGCACACTCAGGTTCACGGTCCGATGGCGCTGGTACATGCCAGTCCCGAGAGTGTCTGGCGCGCGCCCGCGCACACGGCGAGCGACGCCGAGCTGGAGTCGGTTTACGCGCCGCTCGGCCGGCCCATTGCCATCTACGCGCACATCCATCGACCGTACATTCGGAGCGTTTCAGGAATGGGCCATTCTGCAATGATGCTTGCCAACACAGGCAGCGTCAGTCTTTCTTACGACGGCGATCGCCGCGCCGCATATCTCTTGCTGGACGATTCCCAGCCGGCAATCCGGCGCGTAGAGTATGACGTGGCCAAAGAGATTAAAGCGCTGTCCACTTGTACTCTTCCCCACGCCAATTGGGTTGCGAAAATGCTGGCCAGCGCCAGCCCCCAAATGCCGTAAACAGCGCGCTCCCAGCATTGTGTTCCGTGCGGGGACGCTCTACTTCGCCTTGACATCCGTGTGGGGCCGCTTGCACCGGTATCCTACACTCTGGTATAAAACGCTAGTCGCCGCTTGCGCTCGAGCGGCTTCGGTCAAATGCCCGAGAAGAAGAAAAGTACCGCCAGGAAATCCACCGAGAGGCGTATGACGAATCCGCAGGCCACTGCAGCCGTGAAATCCTCAGAACCCGTTGGCGCCATCGCAGCGCCGCCCTTGAACGGACAAAATCAATTGAGCAGTTTCGAAGCCGCCATGAAGCTATTTCATACGCGGAACATGAAACAGGCGCGCGAATTGTTCGAACAGGCGGCGCGGGGCCCGGAGCGGGATGTGGCGCAGCGGTCGCGGCTGCACATCGCGATGTGCGACCGGCGCCTGGAACAGGCGGGCGTCAGTTTGCGATCGGCCGACGACTACTACACCTACGGCATCGCGCTGCTGAACTCGCGCAAGATCGTGGAAGCGCGGACGCATCTGGAACAGGCTCTCCGTCTGGCGCCGGAGGCCGACCATATTCATTATGCGGTGGCGGCGGCGCAGGCCCTCAATGGCGATCTGACCGGTGCGCACGAGCACCTCAAGCGCGCTATCGAAATAGAGCCGCGGAACCGGCTTCACGCTCGCCAGGACACGGATTTCGCGCACCTGGCGCATCAGGCGCCGTTCGAGGCGCTGCTCTATCCCGATAAGAAGAGCTGGTAGTGGCCGCGCCGCCGCCGCTTCGCGTGGTCGCCATCGGGGGCGGCACCGGCCTTTCCGCGCTGCTGCAGGGGCTCAAGCGGCATGCGTGGACCGGCGAAGTGGATATCACCGCCATCGTGACGGTGACTGACGACGGAGGCAGCTCCGGGCGCCTGCGCCGCCAGTTCGACGTGCTGCCGCCGGGCGATATCCGCAACTGCATGGTGGCGCTCAGCGAAGATTCGGCGCTGCTGGCGCGGTTGTTCCAATATCGTTTCGATAGCGGCCGGGGTCTCAAGGGACACAGCTTCGGCAACCTGTTCCTGATGGCTTTGACGCAAATCATGGGCGATTTTCCGGATGCGGTGAAGGTGTCCTCGGAGGTGCTCAAGATCGCCGGCCGCATCTTTCCCTCCACGGCCGCCAATGTGGCGCTTGAGGCTACGCTGGCAAATGGAACGACCGTGATTGGCGAAACGCGCATCAGCCGGAGCAAACAGCCGATTCGATCCATCCGGCTGCGGCCCCGGAAAGCCGAGCCTCTGGCGGAAACTCTGGCGGCCATTGCGGACGCGGACGTGATCACGCTGGGGCCGGGGTCGCTGTTCACCAGCGTGATCCCCAACCTGCTGGTGGAGGGCATTGCAGCGGCGCTGCGCCGGTCGCCCGCGGTCAAGGCGTATTTCGTGAATCTGATGTCGCAGCCCGGAGAAACCACGGAATTCACCGCGTCCGACCACATTCGCGCCCTGCGTAAACACGCTGGCGGGCAGTTGCTGGACTATGCGGTAATCAATATCCGCCCCATCACATCGGCGATGAAGACGCGCTACGCCAGTCAGCAGGCGTTGCCGGTGGTGAACGACATCGACGCGCTCTTCAAACTGGGAGTAAAGGTGATGGGGGGGAAACTGGCGCGGCACGGCGAGACGCTGAAGCACGATCCCGAGGCGACGGCAGCGGTAGCGGTGAAACTGGCGCAAGAGGGACGGCAGCGGCGCGACTCGCGGAAATAGCGGCTGGCGGACATAATAGTAGGGATGCCATCTCCCGTGACAATTGTGATTCTGGCCGCCGGCCTGGGCACCCGCATGAAATCGCGCAAGGCCAAGGTGCTGCATCGCGCGGGCGGCAAGACTCTGATCGAACACGTGGTGGAGACGGCGTTGAGGCTGACCTCAGCGGATCGCATTGCCGTGGTGGTGGGACATCAGGCGGAAGAAGTGCGGAAGGCGGTGACGCACGCGGGCATCCGGTTCGTGGAGCAGAAGGAGCAAAAGGGCACGGGCCATGCGGTGATGGTTTGCCGCGAGGCGCTGGGCGCGCTGGACGGCTACCTGATGATTCTCTACGGCGATTCGCCTCTGCTATTGCCCGAGACGCTGCAGCGGCTGATCGACCGGCAGCGCGGCGCGGCATCGGACACTCAGGCCGCGGGCACATTGATGAGCGCCATTATGGGCGACCCGACGGGCTACGGGCGGGTGATCCGCGACAGCTTAGACCATGTAGTGGAGATTGTGGAACAGAAGGCCGCGAACCACCAGCAGCTCGCCATTCGCGAGGCGAACATGGGCATCTATTGCTATCGCGCGGACCTGTTCTGGAAGTATGTGGACGAGATCCGGCCCGACAATCCGGCGGGCGAGTATTACCTGACAGACATGGTTGCGATTCTGGACCGGGCCGGATTCTACGTGGAGGCGATGCAAATTCCGAGCGCCGACGAAGCGCTGGGCATCAACGACCGCGTGGATCTGGCGCACGTGGACCGCATTCTGCGCCACCGGAAGACGCGCGAGCTGATGATCGGCGGCGTGACCATCGAGAGGCCGGAGACAGTGTCGATTGACGGGGATGTGCGCATCGGGATGGATAGCGTGGTGGAACCGTTTGCGCGCATTTTGGGACGGACGACGATCGGCGAGAATTGCCGGGTAGGCGCGGGAGCGATCATCCAGGATTCGGAAATCGCGGATGACGTGGAGATCTTGCCGTACACCATTGTGAACCGGTCTAAGCTGGAACGCGGCGTGGAGGCGGGACCTTTCGCGCGTCTGCGATTCGACAACCTCGTGGGGGAAGGCGCGCATATCGGCAACTTTGTGGAATTGAAAAAGACGCACATGGGCGCGGGCGCGAAGGCCAATCATCTGGCGTACCTGGGCGATGCCGAGATCGGCGCGAAGACGAACATCGGCGCGGGAACGATCACGTGCAATTACGATGGATTCCACAAGCACCAGACAGTAATTGGCGAAGGCGCGTTTGTGGGCAGCAACTCGTCGCTGGTGGCGCCGGTCGAGATCGGCGATGGGGCGATGGTGGGCGCGGGGTCGGTGATTACCGAGCCGGTGCCCGCGGATTCGCTGGCGATCAGCCGGCCGCCGCAGGTGGTGAAACCGGAGTGGGCCCGGAAGCGGCGGGCGTTGGCGAGGAAATAGCGGAATCGGGATTAGGCCGATTGACAATCGGCCGCAGATTAAACAATCTGCCCCACTAAGTCAAAAACCACGTCATCTCACCTCCATCGCGGAGTCCAATCTGCGACGGATATTTCTTTGGATCGTACTCATCGCCAAACACGTGGCCCAGCGCCTCGGCTTTGTCGGGCCCCGGCGCGTAGACTACCGTGTGCACGGCAGCCAACAGCACCCCGGGCAACAGCGTCACCCGCCACTGGTTAAACTTCGCCGCGAATGTGGCCGCCGCAATCCCCGCGCGGTCGTCAATCAACGGATCGCCTGGAAACAGGCTCGCGGTGTGCGCATCGGGCCCCACGCCGCGATGAAGCGCGTCAAAGCGCGGCAACGCGGATTCCGCCAGGCTGAAAAATGCGCGGATTTCGTCCGCGTAGCGACGGGCCGCTTCTTCAGGCGCTATCTCGCCCACCACACGGTGAACCTGCGTCTCCGGAATTCCCGCGGGCTCGATCAGGTATTCCTTCACCAGCTTATAATTGCTGGCGCCGTCCGTAGGCGGCACGCAGCGCTCGTCCACCCAGAAGATATGCACGCCCCGCCAATTGAACTTCGCAGCGGCCATCCGCGCAAACAGCCGCTTGGGCGAAGACCCACCGGAGACCGCCAGCGTGGCGCGGCCATTCGCGCGAACCGCCTCGCCCAATATCGCCAGCACATGCTGCGCGCAAGCTTCGGCCGCGGCGCCTTCATCGGCGGATTCGATGCGCCGCACGCTCATGACCCGACTCCGGCCAGGCGCTGCGCCGAGGCCACCGTCTTCTCAAACACCGGGTCGCCGTCCACGATGCGCAGTTCCTCGGCGATCAACGAGTATTCCGAGCGCGCCGGCAGGTTGTTGCAGTAGGCCAGTCCGCCAACCGTCACGATCAGCCGCGCCCCGCGCCGCTCGAGCTCGGCGGAAAACCCGGGCCCGGAAAGCTCGACTCTCTGCATTTCGCCCGGCACGCTTTCGCCCGTCCGCGTCATGTGGAATTCCGGGTACACGGTCGCCGACGCCAGCGCATCCATCACCCACGCGCCCAGATACCATGCGGCTACCGGGGGCTCGCCCGCCGTCTCAATCGCCACTTTAGTAATGCGTCGCGACTCCGCCAGGTTATGCCGGTTCTCAAAGATCTGCGACAAGGTCTCGCGCCAGCGGGTTAGCCGCGTCCAGGAAAAATCGCCCACCAGAACGCCGTGCGCGGACCGGTCGGGGATTTGTCGCAGCGCCGCTAGCGGATTTCGCAAACCAGCGCTATCGAGAATCACTCTATGCGCCATCGCCGCGATGGGCTGGAACTCGGGCATCTCGAGAATCCGCGCGCTGCGGCACCACAAAATCAACGGCAGGTCCGCAACCGCCAGCGGCAGCACTACCGAGGGCAAATCGGCCAACGCCGCATCGGTGGCCGTGATTTCCACCTGCTCGCAGCAGACTTTGCGATGCTGCCCGAACGGCATCCAGCATTGCGCGGAGACGCGCTCCGAGAGCATTCGCTCGCCGGCGCCGCGCAGCCGCACCACAATCGCCCGCGCCGGGTATTCCGGCATCAGCGCGGCGATGGTTTCGCCCAGCTCAGACACATCGTCGCTCTCTTCGGTGAGCGTCACCAACGTCATGGAGCACGCGCGCAACGCTCCGTCCGCGGCGTCTCCGTGAGTTTCCTTGCTCAGGGTGACCCACAAGTCCGAGAGTTCGCGCAGGATCTTTTCGGGAGCGATGCTGCCGCCCATTACGGCTTCCTCCATACGTGCCCGTTGCGGGCGAGCATTTCATCCGCCGCGGCCGGTCCCCAGGTTCCGGCCTCGTAGTTGGGAAAATAGAACCTGGTTTCGCGCCAGCTGTTCTGGATAGGCTCCACCACGCGCCAGCTGGCCTCCACCATATCCTGCCGCGTGTAGAGCGTGGGGTCGCCCATGATTGCGTCCAGCAGCAGCGTCTCGTACGCCGAGGGCGAACGCTCGCCGAAGCTCGATCCGTAGTTGAAATCCATCGAGACCGGCCGCAGCTTCATTCCCGAGCCGGGCCGCTTGGAAAGAAACTTGAGCGAGATGCCTTCGTCGGGTTGAATGCGCACCAGCAGCATATCGGGCGAGCTATCCGGGCATTCGCCGTCGAATATCGCGAGCGGCGCGGCATTGAATTGAATCGTAATCTCCGTCACGCGCTTCGGCAGGCGCTTACCGGTGCGCACGTAGAACGGCACGCGCGCCCAACGCCAGTTTTCCACGTAGAACGCGGCCGCGGCGTAGGTATCGGTCTGCGATTGCGGGTCGACGCCTTCCTCCTGGCGGAAGCCCGGCAAGTCTTTGCCGCCGACTTTGGCTGGTCCATACTGCCCGGCAACGGCGTTCTGGCGAATCTCGTCCGGCTTCATCGGGCGGATGGAGCGCAGCAGCTTCGAGCGTTCGTCGCGCACGGAATTGGCGTTGAAGCTCGAGCTGGGCTCCATCGCGATGGTCGCCATCACCTGCAGCAGATGGTTCTGGATCATGTCCGCCAGCGCGCCCGCTTCCTGATAGTACGCGCCGCGTCCCTCGACGCCGATCGATTCCGCCGCGGTGATCTGCACATGGTTAATATACCGGCGGTTCCACAGCGGCTCGAAAATGCCGTTGCCGAAACGGAAAGCTAAAATATTCTGGACCGTTTCCTTGCCCAGGTAATGATCGATGCGATAGACCTCAGCTTCGGCGAAGACCTGGTGCAGTTGGTCGCTCAACTCGCGGGCGCTTGCCATGTCGTGTCCGAACGGTTTTTCGACCACCAGCCGCCGCCAGCCGTTGCCCTTTCCCAATCCCGCCGACCCCAAACCGAGCGCCGCGGGCGCGTATTGGCTGGGCTGCGTGGAGAGATAGAACAGCACGTTGCCGCCGGTCTGGCGCTCCGCTTCCACTTGCTTTAACTTGGCCGCGACATTCTGGTAGAGCGCCGGATCGGCAATGTCGCCCGCCACGTAGAAGAGGCCGGCGGCGAAGGCGCGCCACACGTCGTCCTGGATCTCGGTGTCTTCGGAAAACTTCTTGACCGAGTCGAGCATCTTTTCGCGGAACTGCTCGTCGCTCATCGGCGAGCGCGATATGCCCACTACGGCAAAACCGGCCGAGAGGCGCCGGTCGTACGCCAGACGATAGAGCGCCGGCATCAGCTTGCGCTTGGTAAGGTCGCCGTTGGCTCCGAAAATGACCACGGCGCACTCGGGAACCCGCTCCTCGAAGCGAAGCGGGTCCTGAAATGGATTTTCCTGCGGCATTGAACTCAAAATAGCATGAGGCGTACGAGCGGGCGGTAGCCCATGCTTTGACTTGCCAGGCGACGACGTCAAAATCGTGGGGCGGACCCCTGGGCGGACCCCCTGGTCCGCGCGGGTCCCCCTGGACCCGCTTTTTGAACAGCGACGCGATCCCTGAGAGACCGACCGGGGGGTCGGCCCTACAGTTTGTGACAATCCGGCTCACCGATATGCGGCCCGGACGCTGCGTTTCATCTCGCAGCCGCAGCCAGCGCGGGTTGCGAACCTCGCTCCACGGTAAGCTTTTGAGCAACGGCCTTGCCGTATGCGGTGGGGGGCGAACCGGCGGCCCAGAAGAGACACACCATGCCCCAGGGCTTGTCGAATCGGGTCTTGCTCGCTTTCACCAGCGTCGCCAGCTTCTTTTGCAGCGCGTCTCGCTTCGTCTTGAATTCGTCGCTGTGGAACAGGGTCGTGGGATCGGCGTCGCCTACGAATGTTCGCACATCCTCCACCAGCTCGCCCGCCCCCACCATCGCCTCCGCCCAGTCCGTAATCACCACGACATCGCCAATCAGATACTCCACCCGGTCGTCGCCCACGCTGAGGCCTGCCAGAGGGCCGAGGTTGACGTTCGCGCCAATGTGAAGCGCCGTCGGCCAAATGGCGTCGTCAACAATCTGGTAACGCAGGCGGTCCATCGGCTGATTCTCCGGGTCGAGGAGCGCGCGCAACGCCTGCCGCCCAATTTCCAGGTAGTACTGCTTCGCGCGCAGATCACCGTTCACGTCGAAGAACATCGAAGCGCAGACGGCGTCCCCAAACGATGTTCGCAGCACGCACGTCGATGGACCCCCTTTCGTAAACCCGCTCAGGATTGCCGCCTTGTCTGGCGCCGTGAGAAGGTTCAGTGGGATGAACCAGCTCAGATAGCCGCCCATGATTTGCTGGCTGGTGTTCTGGTTGAGCGCGAAATGCATCTGCTCACAGCTCAAGTCCGGCAGCGCGACCGCCTTGCCTGCCCGATAGCTGGTGGTCGCCAGCACCGAATCGAATATGGCTTTACGCAACGCCTCATCGCGATCGAGCGGCTCCGCCACAGCCATAATGCTGTTTCCCGTGACCGTCTCTTTGATCGTCACGTCCCCGGTGACGGCGTCCGTCAGGATCTCGCTGTTGGGAATCAGCTCCGAGACGGTCAGATAATTCAAGATCCCCAGCAGATTGATTTTCAGGGTAGCCCCGCGTTTGCGCGTCTCCGAGAGCACGCTATTCAGCATGGTCACTCCCGGCGCCAGCGTGCCGCCCTCTTGCATTTCGCCTTCCATGCCAGTGAGCAGGCTGAGGTCGCCTTTCAGAGCCTGGTGAACGGCGGCGCTCGCGTCCGGGCTCAATTGTGCGGGCTCAATCTCATACTGGAACGCGGCCTGGTCGTCGGTGGCAGCGGAGAGGATCACATCGAGGCAAGCCTGAAGGCTGTGGTTCAGGCCGCCCTTGATTGCGTCGCTGAGCGTCTTGATCTCCGCCGGCCGCAGATCGGCGAGAAGCTTCTTATCGCCCGCGGGATCGGTGCTGATGGCGCCAAGCAGCGACGCGATGAGGTCCGTTGCGCCCAGTTTCGCGGTAACCCCGGCGGACGCGGAAAAGTCGGCCGTCAAGGTAGTTCCGCTCTCCCGGAAAAAGCTCAGCTCGATGGTATCCGCATCTTTCCTGCGCGCCCGCATCTGATAGGACCCGGAGATGGTGAAGCTGGCGGAAAGCCCCGCGGTCAACCCCGTCTTCACGGCAACCGTGCCGGCGCCCAGGGGTAAGTCCACCGACGCCAGCGGGTTTGGCGACGCCGTGACGCACACACCGCCGGAGACCTTCAGGCTGCCCTGTCCCGAGACGGTGGCGATGTCATTGATGCCGAGCGCATTTATGTCGGAGAGGTCCGCCGGAATGACATAGCACGTCAGCGTCTGTCCAAGCGCATCCCCCAACGTGGGCTCGCCCGCGCCCAGTGGAAACGCTTTCAGGTATTCCAGACTTACGGCCTTGGTCTTGTCGAACCCGAAGGTCAGGTCGCCATCGGAGCCGCTCACGCCAAGATCGAGCGATCCCTGGAAGCCGGCCGACACGTAGCCGGTATGATCCGGAACCTTAGCGGGCGCGTGGAACGGGTCGGCGTCATAGAGATTGGAGCCGGGGGTGGCGTTAACGCGGATGGTGGCCTGGGCGTCTGGCGTGACGTTGATTTCCGGCTTCGTGTCGCCAAGCTGAAATTCATGCTGCGCCTTGGCCTGGAACTGAATCGGCTTGGTGGCGGCCTGGCTGAGAATGCTGTCCTTCCGCGCCAGGAAATCGGGAAGCACCGCCAGGTGGAGCAGTTTCGTCTTGAGATATTTGACCAGGGAAGAGGGGCGGGTCAGGTCGATCTTTATGGTTTCGACCGGTTTATCGAGTTGATCCGTAACCTGAATGTCGGGCATAACGGTGACTCCTTCTTTGGGGCTTTCTACGGATGATAGCGTGGAAACTCCCCGGCCAGCGAAATCTGGAGAACTTGCTGCACTATCCGCCGGGCGCCGGTAAGCTCGATCCTTCGCGCAAAGTACTTTACAAGGCACTGGGGACGGCGCCTCACCAGATCCGTGTTCCGCATCGCACGCCGCCGGGAACAATCTGGCGCGAATCTGCGTCTTCGCCAATTGGGCGGTTTGCCGCTGCCGTCACACCGTTGCCGTCATACTGAGATCATGCCCGCTTCCACGCTGCTGCGACGTCCGGCCGTGCTGCTGGCGCTTGGCCTGTGCGCCATCGCCGCCGTCACCACCCTGCTGGGCAGCCTGACCAGGGGACCCGCCGTCGAAACCAAAGCCATCACCTTGCCGGATACCGCCGGCGTCGTCGCGTACCTCGCCTTCTCGCCGGATGGCAACCGGCTGGCCTACAGCCAGCGCGGCGTCTCCAAAGACGACGCTTTCCATATCTTCGTGCGACGCCTTCCCTCCGGCGCCGCGCAGCAATTCACTACCGGCCCCGCCAACGACATCAGCCCTGCATGGTCGCCGGACGGCGGCTCCATCGCGCTGCTCCGCTTAGACGGCGGGCGCGCGCAATGCATTATCGTGCCCGCAAACGGCGGACCCGAGCGCAAGGTCGCCGAATTTCCCGCCGCCGGGGCCACGCAACCGCTGCCGCGCCTCGCGTGGATGCGCGATGGCAAATCCGTGGCCGCGGTCACCGGCGCCGAGAACCAGCCTGCCTCCATCGCGCTAATCGACATCGCCAACGGCTCGCTGCGCCGCATCACCAATCCGACCGATGGCACCGAAGGCGATTGGTCCCCCGCCGTCTCGCCCGATGGTTCCACACTGGCCTTCACCCGCAGCGGCGCGTCCGAAGGCGCGGACATCTATGTTTGCGATGCTTCCGGCGGCAACCTCCGCCGCCTCACTTTCGACGACCGGACCATCCGCGGCCTGGCGTGGATGCCGGGCGGCAGCGAGCTGGTCTTCGCCGGCGCGCTCGGTAACAGCATGCGGCTATGGCGCATCGCCGTCAACGGCGGCAGCCCGCACAACCTGTTCCTCTCCGGCAATTTTCCCGGTTATCCGGTTGTCTCGCTGGCGCATAACCGGCTGGCCTACACGGAGAGCCCGTCGGTCTCGTCCGTCTGGCGCTCGGCGCTCGACGTCAACGCGCCCACTGGCCGCCCCATCCTCCGCTCCGGCGGCCGCGAATTCGCCCCGTCTTATTCGCGCGACGGCAAGCGCATTGCCGATATTTCCGATCAGACCGGATCGAGCGAGATCTGGATCTCCGATTCCGAAGGCGGCAACCGCGTGCAGATCACCAGCTTCAAGGGGCCCCAGCCTGGACGGCCGCACTGGTCGCCCGACGGCAAATGGCTGCTGTTCGACCTTCACCGCGACGGCGGAGGCGAGGTTTATAAGACGCTCGCCGAACCCGGATCGAAGCCCGTGCGCCTGCTGAACGCCAGCTCCGGCGCGACGTGGTCGCACGACGGCAAGTCGATCTACTTTCAGCAGCGCGGCTTCCTCTACAAGGCGACGGCCGATGGCGGCAGCCCCGAGCAGCTCACCGGGCGTCCCGGCGGCAACGGAGGCGTGGAATCGGTGGACGGCAAGTTCCTCTACTATCGCGATCGACGCTCCATCTGGCGCGTTCCCACCACCGGCGGCGCGGAAGAGGCGGTCTTCGACACGGACTTTGGATTCTTCGGCGGTCCGCTGCAAACCACGCAGAAGGGCATTTACTATATGGAATTCGATCGGGGCGACCGCGCCATGGCGATTTCGTTCTTCGATTATTCCAGCAAGCGAAGCTCGGCGGCGTTCCGTATGCGAGTCGCCGATTTCTCGGCGCCGATGAGCTTCGATGTCTCGCCGGACGGCAAGTACATTCTGTATCCGATGGTGGATCAGAGCCGGACCGACTTGAAGTTGGTGGAAAACTTCAAGTAGCCTCCCGATCGGCTTAGCTTAGCTAGCTCAGTTAGTGCAGCGTGTCGAGATACTCGCCGGTGCTGGCATCGACAAATACCGAGATAATGGCGGTGCTCACGGATTCGCCCCAGACGATGCGCCATGCGGGGTCGGAATACTTGGCGTTCTTTTCCAGCAGGATCAGCACGGGTTGCCCGGCTTTGACAGCCTTCCCAGCCTTGGCGAGCGCGGTCTGGTAGGCGCTTTCGGTGTCCTTCTTCACGGCGGCGATGGGGAAAGAGTCGCCGTTGTACTCCTGTTGGGGGCCGGCGAACACGTCTTTGTGGAGGTCGGGCAGCAGCTCGACGATCGAATCTGTGTAAGACCGCGCGCGGCCGAGACTGGGCGAGTAAAACGTGGCTTCCCAAGCGGAGGCTTTGCCGGGCGGCGCGCTGGGCAGGCCGTCCAGGCGCATGCTAGACATCTTTACCACCTGCGCGTCGAGCGCCCACGCGGCGCGGGCTACCTGGTACATGCGAAAGACGGCGGAGAGGCCGGTGAGAGGCTCCGGCGGCGGCTCAGTCTTCTTTTCGGCGGCTGGCGGCGCCGTGGAGCACGCGGTCAGCAGGCACAGGGCCAGGCAGCCGGGCATAAGGGCGAAGCGATTCACGCCGTTATTGTAACGTGCGGCTGTTTACAATGGCAGCGCCGCGCTTATGGCATAATGGCGGCAGTATTGGAGGGTGGTATGACTCCTCGGAATTTGGCAGCCTTGCTCGTAACGGCATCGCTGATTTTGCCGGCGCTGCCGGCGTTCGCCCAGAAGGCGGGAACAACTGGCGCCGGGACCAGCACGTCCACCGGGACGACGGGCACTGGGACCGGCATTGGCACGACAAACCCCGGCACGATCGGCGCTCCCGGCTCCACGGGCACGACCAATACCAGGACGACGGCGCCGGCCCAGCCGATCTATCTGACCGGGCGTGTGGCCATCGACGACGGATCGGCATTGCCTGGGCCGGTGACCATTGAGCGCGTCTGCAACGGCGCCACTCACACCGAAGGATACACGGATATGAAGGGCACATTCGGTATCCAGTTTGGCAATGAGGCGGGCGTCTTTCAGGACGCCACGGACTCCCCAAGCAGGTCGAGCACGTCGGGCGTGGCGCCGGGCATGGGAATCGGAAGCGGATCGGGCGGCGCGCTTGGCAGCAGCGGGAACAGTATGGGCATGGGCGGCTCGCAAGACCGGATGCTGACGAATTGCGAGCTTCGCGCCAAACTTCCGGGCTTTCGCTCGCAATCGATCAATCTTACGGGAAGGCGTCCGATGGACGATCCGGATCTGGGCACGATTCTGATGCACCGTGAGGCGCCGGGCGAGGGATCGACCGTCAGCGTCACTTCGCTGAACGCGCCGAAGGCCGCACGCAAGGCGTTCGAAAAGGGGCAGGAGCTACTCAAGAAGAATAAGCCCGCCGACGCGCGTGAAGAGTTCGAGAAGGCGGTACAAATCGACCAGGCGTACGCGGCGGCGTGGTGCGAATTGGGCAGGCTGCAGGCCGAGTTCGGCGATCCGGAGATGGCGCGCGGCTCGTTCCGGGTCGCCATGAAATCCGACCCAAAGTTCGTCAGCCCCTACCTGGAACTATCGATGTTGTCGCTCAACGACAAAAAGTGGCAGGAAGCTGCGGACTTAACCGACCAGGTGCTGAAGCTCGACCCATTCGACTATCCACAGGCTTACCTTTTCAACGCGGCCGCCAAGTACAACATGCAAGAGGTGGACGCGGCCGAGAAAAGCATCAAGGAAGCCGACCGGCTGGATACGCGCCATCAATTTCCGGAGGTGGCGCACCTTTATGGCGCGGTTCTACAGTACAAGAAGGATTATGCGGGGGCGGTGTTGCAATATCGGGCATACCTGAAAATGGCTCCGGATTCCGAAAACGCGCCATCCGTGAGGAAGCAACTGGAAACGTTGGATAAGTTGACTACGGCTGAGAAGTAAGTGCTTTCGACGCAGAGACGCTGAGGCGCGGAGTTAAGCGCAGAGAACTCTTGTGAACGTCTTCTCCGCGTTTTCCTCTGCGTCTCGGCGTCTCTGCGTCGAGAAAAACGGCGACTATCTATCTAATCTACCCGCCCGGCGCTCCCATCCAGGCCGCGCGATCCCCGGTCTAACTTCGAACAACCGTGGATGTCATGCTCAAAATGGACGTCGGAAGTAGGCAGGTTTTCGTCGGTGTATGTTTTCTCCTTCTCAACGCATGCAGCGTTGGCCGATCGCACACGCCCGATTCAAAACCGGAGCAGAACTTTTTTCGGCAAGAAGCGGAATTCGAAGCGCTTCTGGCGGAGGTGCAGGCGGACGAGAAATTAACGACGATTGGCCGCGAGAAATTTGCTATGCAGGCCGCACCCTTTCCATCAAGGATGGCCTTTCACAGATTGAACTCCTTGGATTAACAACCGAGCGTTGGGCAGAGTATCGGCGGCAACTTCGAGGTCTCGGCCTGGTACTGGTCACCAAGGGGGATGGCGGCGTCGAGTTCAGAGTGGATCGAGGGTCCTTCTCTAATGGGGATTCATATAAAGGCTACGAGTACGATGCGAAGCCGGCAGAACACCTAAAGGCAAGTCTCGACGGGTACCGAATCTCTGAGAGCGACAGGGACGCGTCTGGAGGTATTACGTGTCCAAGCTACTCAAGGGGCATTGGCGTTTGTACCTCTACGTCAATGGTTAACGGTCACTGGGCAGAGACGAATGAAATAGAATTCTTCTTCTCTGCGCTTATCTCAGCGCCTCTGCGTCTCTGCGTCGAAAAAGTCTACCTGCCCGGCACTCCCATCCAAGTGCGCGATCCGAAGTCGGTATAAGTCATGCCGATTAGGATGAAGAACCAGAGTACGCCGCCTAGCAGCACTAACTTCGTCAGCGTTGTACTGTAGCGCACGTGCATGAAGAACATGACTACGAGTAACATCTTGCAAATCGCGATCGCCAAGGCCACCACCACGCTGAATGCGCCCAGGTCGACATAGGCGACCAGAGTCGTAACTACTGTGGCGACGGCTAGCGCTAGAAAGACTAACAAGTACGTTTGGACGCTATCGATGTGTTCGTGATTTTCGATGTGATGTTCAGTGTGTTCTTGCATGGCTATTGAATGTTCAAGTGACGATCGATTAAATAAAGCAAGGGGAACAGGAAAATCCAGACGATATCGACGAAGTGCCAGTAGAGCCCCGCGATATCGACCGGCGTCATATACACGGCGCTAAACTTCCCTCTCTTGGTCTCGATAATCAGCCATGTGAGTATGCCGACGCCAACCACCATGTGCAGGGCGTGCAGCCCTGTCATGGCGAAATAGAGCGAGAAGAAGATCGACGCCGGACCCTGCATGCTGGCGCCGACGCCATTCAGATGGAAATTGGCCATGCCCGGAACGTGGTGCAACTCGAATTTCTCATTCCATTCGAAGGCCTTCACCGCTAAGAAGGTGAAACCCAAAATCAGGGTCGCAACCAGCCACCAGACGATGTCTCTGAGCTTACCCAGCTGCGAAGCCCGCACCGCCATCACCATTGTGAAACTGCTGCAGATCAGCACCAACGTATTGGCGGCTCCAATTTTAACGTTGAGACTGGTACTGGCGATCGCAAAGACTTCCGGAAATTTGGCGCGGTAGATGCTATACGCCAGAAACATGCCGCCGAAGAACATGACTTCGGTGATAAGGAAGATCCACATGCCCAGCGTGGAAGCGTCCTTCTGCTGAGCGGCGGTGTCGAATTGCTCGCGGAGCGCCAGCGTTTGTTCTTCGCTATGCAACTTCGGCCTCCACGGAAGAGTAATCGTACGCCTCGTGAGTCACAATGGGGATCTCATCGAAATTGTGCGTGGGCGGCGGCGAGGGGATCTTCCATTCCAAACCGGTGGCGCCCCATGGGTTAGCTCCGGCGATCGGGCCGTATTTCAGCGACCAGGCGAAATAGATGGCGGGCAGCAGATATCCGATGGCCAGAATCGAGGCGCCGGCGCTTGAAAGCACATGCAGCACCTGGAACTCCGGCGGGTAAGCGGCATAGCGGCGCGGCATCCCGAGATAGCCGAGGATGAATTGCGGAAAGAACGTCAGGTTGAAGCCTAGGAACGTGATGCCGGCGGAGAGCTTTGCCCAGCCGTCGGGATACATGCGGCCCGTCATCTTAGGCCACCAATAGTGGAGGCCGCCCATATACGCCATGATAGTTCCACCTACCATGACGTAATGGAAATGCGCGATCACGAAGTAAGTATCGGTGACATGCACATCGAATCCGAGCGATGCCAGAAACAGGCCGGTGAGGCCGCCGATGGTAAACAGACCGATGAAGCCGAAAGCGTACAGCATCGGGGTCTCGAAGGATATCGAGCCCTTATATAAGGTAGCCGTCCAGTTGAAAACCTTGATCGCCGAAGGGATGGCGACGAAGTAACTCAGGAACGAGAAGACCATGCCGGCGTAAACCGACTGCGTGCTGACGAACAAGTGATGGCCCCAGACCAGGAAGCCGATGACCGCGAGCGCCAGGCTGGAGGCGGCCACGAATCCGTAGCCATAGATCGGCTTGCGCGAGAACGTGGAGATCAGCTCGTTGATGACGCCCATTCCGGGCAGCACCATGATGTACACGGCCGGGTGTGAATAGAACCAGAAGAGGTGCTGGAATAATACGGGGTCGCCGCCCAGCGCGGGGTCGAATATGCCAATGTGCAGCAGGCGTTCGCAGAAGACCAGAACCAGCGTCACTGCCAGCACCGGCGTGCCCAATACCTGCAGGAGCGCGGTGGCATAATGGGCCCAAACAAAAAGCGGCATGCGGAACCACGTCATACCGGGCGCACGCATGCGGTGCACGGTGACAATGAAGTTGAGTCCGGTGAGAATCGAAGAGAAGCCCGCGACAAAAATGCCAAGCGCGGTGGCGATCACCCAGGTATTCGAATACGAAGTGCTGTACGGAGTATAGAACGTCCAACCGGTATCCACGCCGCCGGCGAACATGGCAAAAAAGGCCAGGGCGCCGCCGATAATCAGCAGATACCAGCTCAGCAGATTGATCCTGGGGAAGGCCAGATCGCGCGCGCCGATCATAATCGGCAGGAAGAAATTGCCCAGCGTCGCCGGAATGGATGGCACCAGGAAAAAGAACACCATGATCACGCCGTGCATGGTGAACAGCTTGTTATACGTCTCAGCCGAGACAAGGTCGCTTTCCGGAGTGGCTAACTCGAGGCGGATCATCGTGGCGAAGATGCCGCCGATGAAAAAGAACACAGTGATAGTGGCGAAATACAGCAGGGCGATCCGCTTGTGGTCCTTGGTGAGGAGCCACGACTTCAGCCCATAGCTGGAATTTAAGTAGTTTTCTCGTTGCTGGACAGGCGCAGCGGTTATCATAATCCCCTAACGACCCCTCGGTACTGAAGTCCCCGGGGCTGGCTGGGCCGCGCCCTGCGGGATAGGCTTGAACTCTCCGGCCGGAGTCGAAATATTAACCGGAGCCGGGCCGGTTCCCGGCTTCGGAGACAGCGACTTAATATACTCGATTAACTGCACAACGCCTTCCTCGTTGACCAAGCCCTGGAACGTAGGCATCAGAGGCTGGAAGCCCGCGACCACCTTGGCGTCGGGCTGAAGGATCGATTCGCGAAGGTAGGCTTCGTCGGCGGTGATCACGCGCCCGTCGGCAAGCTGTACGTGCTTGCGGTACAAACCGACCAGCGAGGGGCAGCGGCCGGAGCCATCCTGTTTGTGGCAATTGGAACAGGCCAGATCGTCAAACAACTTGCCGCCCTTCTCGGCCATCGATCCCATGGACGCGCCGCCGTTGAGCCACTCCTGATACTCGTTCGGCTCCATCACGTAGACCCAGCCGATCATGCCGGAGTGCTTGGTGCCGCAATATTCGGCGCAGAACAGGTGATACTTGCCGGTCTTGGTGGGCGTAAGCCAAACCGTGGAATAGCGGCCGGGCACCACGTCCTGCTTGGTGCGGAACGCGGGAATGAAGAAACTGTGGATGACGTCCTCGGAGGTCATGGTGAACTTGACCGGGCGTCCCACCGGAATATGCAGCTCGTTGATTTCGCGCTGGCCTTCCGGGTGCTGAAGCTTCCACATCCACTGCTTGGCCACAATGTAGATCTGCGAGGCATTGTCCGGTGGACGGCTCTCTTTGAAGAAGATGCTGGCGCCCCATCCGAACATGACCATGGTGATGCCGAAGGGGATCACGCTCCAGGCGATTTCCAGCGCCATGCCGGTATGCGTGGCCTCGGGAATTTCGGTTTCGGAACGGCGCCGGTAGCGAATGGCGAAGTAGAAGATAGCGGCAAAGATCCCCACCGTGAAAAACACGGTGACCGCGACCAGGAAGAGATACAGGTAGTCTACTTCGACCGCGAAGTTGGACGCTTGTTCCGGTATGAAGCTTAGTGATCCCATCTCGAACTATCCAGCCCGCCTTAGATTAGTTTGATGCGAGAGCTTAGTTTTATGCGAGCGGCTCTCGCGGCGGAGAGCGATCGCGAGAAACGTTCCGCAGATCAGCACAAAACCGGCGCCCACCGCGCGCAGCAGATTCATGGTCATTGCGCCGTACTTTCCCGTGGAGGGGTCGTAGTGAAAACAATACAGCAGAATCTGGTCCACCGGCGTACCGATCTTATTGGCCGAAGCCTCCACCAGGCCCAAACGGATGTCGCGCGGCGCGTATTCCACGCCGTAGAAGTATTTCGAAAGACGTCCCTCGGGAGTGAGGATCATGATCGCGCTGGCGTGCGCAAACTGATCGGTGGCCGGGTCGTATTTATAGTGGAAGCCGATGGCATCGGTGAGCGCCTTGATATTGGCCTCGTCGCCGGTGAGGAAGTGCCAGCCGTTGGCTGTATCGGCGCGGTTATAACGGCGCAAGTAGGATTTTTTCTTGGCGGCGGCGATTTCGGGCGTGTCTGCCGGGTCGAAACTCACCGCGACCACTTCGAAATCCTTTCCCGGATTGAGAGTCACGGCCTTCAAGGCGCCTTCGAGACCGTTCAGAATCTCCGAGCAGAGCATGGGGCAGCGATAATAGACCAGCGTGAAGAGCACCGGTTTTTTGGACGAAAAATAAGTGGAGAGCGGCAGCGCGCGGCCGGTTTCGTCGGTAAATGTGAGGTTCAGCGGAACCTGGGCATCCAGGCGCTGATCTATGCCGACGCCTTTCAGGGCGCCGGGCACGGCGGCCCGCAGGTTGCTGTCCTGCATGCTGAAGGTTTGCTGCGCCGGAGCCGGCTGGCCAGGTTGCGCGAATGCAGCCAGGGCGGTCGCTAGTAAGACTACCGGCAGCCATATTGTAGGGCGGACCCCCCGGTCCGCGGCCGCCCCCCCGGTCGGCTTGCCGGCAGCCGCATGAGACTCATCGCGCCGGCGAAGAACGGGTCCAGGGAGACCCGTGCGGACCAGGGGGTCCGCCCTACGAGGGCTAGCTGAAGCGTGCGCTGGCATTACTTCGCCCCCTGTTGAATCTGGGCCGCCAGCGGGCCGCCCGTCTGTAGCATGATCGGACCCAGACCCGACGCCGTTGGAACCGTAACACCGGCGGCGGCGGATTGCGGTCCGCTCTCTTGACGCGCCGGCAAACCACGCTGGGCGATCAAATCCATGGCGCGGTCGATGGGAAGCCGCACGATGCCGTTCGATTGATCGAGCCATCTGTAGTTGTGCAGAACCTGATCTTCCGCCGCCCGCATTTCCTGCAAATCGGTGGCCGGGGTGTCTTCCAGGCGCGGCTCGGGAGGAAGCTGCCGCGCATCCTGTGCCGGCGATTCGACGCGCGAGGCCGGGACTCCGCCCTCCCGGTGCAGCAGGTATTGGAACATGCCGAGGACCAGACCGACGGAAAAGATGGTGGTGATGATCAGCCCGATGGCGAATTTGGTGAGCGCTTTGAAGCTGACGTCGCGATGCTCGTACCGGTTCTCCGGATTGGTTAAATCCGGCCTGACGACACGGATCGGTTCGTGATCTCTATTCTCTGCCATGAGCCAGTGCCCTTTCGAGGTTAGGATCGTTCGCCGGGATGAGCGGGCGCTTGAGCAGGTTGGTCAGGAAGTATGCCAGCCACACGCCGCCTATTCCGATGGGCGCGGTGAAATCCATCCAACTGATGTGGATGTGGTACGGGAAGAACTCGGGTACGGTCTCCCAAAAAACGCCAATCAGCCGCATCACGATAATCAAGAGCGCCACCGCGCGCAGACGCTTGAAATTCCGCTTCAAATCGCTAGACAGCAACAGCGCAAACGGCAGCGCGAAATGTCCGATCACCAGAAAAAGCCCCAGGCTTTCCCAGCCGCCGCTTAGCCGGTGCTTATACCAGGGTATCTCTTCCGGCAGGTTTCCGGCCCAGGTGATGAGGAATTGCGAGAACGAAAAATATGCGAACAGCATAGTGTTCGCCAACAGGAATTTTCCCAGGTCGTGCATGTGCCGCGCGGTTATTAACTCGGACATCGGCTTGCGATGCGAAAGCATCACCATCACACAGATGATGAACGACATCGACGAGAGGCCCTGGCCGGCAATGAAGAGCAGGCCGAACATGGTGGAGAACCAATGCGCGTTAACCGACATGACCCAGTCGGTGGACATGAACGTGACGGCGAAGGCCCAGAAAATCAGTCCCGGGGCCGCGAGTTTGGCCATGGCGTGGTTGGGTCCCAGGCCGCCTTCCCTGTCTTCCCGGTCCGATTGTGAGTTGAAAAACCAGCCGCAAAACGCCCAGACTCCCAAATAGATGAATCCCCTCGCGATCCAGAAAGGAGTATTGAGGTATAGCGCTTTGTGCCGTAATACCGCATCGCGCGCCACCAGAGCCGGATTGGCCCAGCTTCCGCCGTCGGGGCCGGCGAGGGTCAAATTGCCGTACAAGTAGGGGATTCCGAAGATCAGCGGCACGAACAACACCAGCCACAAGGGAAGGGTCTTGACGGCGGATTCGCACACCCGCCGGATCATCACGCCCCACGCGCCGCCGCTGAGATATTGAATCATCAGCCACGCCATGCAGCCCACCGAGAGACCCACCCAGAAGACAAACGAGAACAGGTACGAGCGGAAAAACTGGCCGGTATCGAGGAACGCGCCCAGGATGGTAATCGCCAGAAATATGACGCCAATCACGCCCGCCTTGGTGCGCAGCGACGTAATATCGTGCGCAAGCTCCGGGGAGACGCGGAAATCAACGCTAGCCGTGGTCATTGACCGCCCTCCTGGTTAAGGTCCGTGCGCTTATCCGCGGGAACATCGTCGATCTTGCCATTGGCAGCGAGCTGCAGGGCGCGAACGTAGGCCACAATGGCCCACCGGTCGGGCGGCTGGATCTGCGCGGCGTAGTCGGGCATGGCGCCGAATCCGCTGGAGATCACATCGTAAATGTATCCGTTGGGTACCTGGCGCAGCCGGTCGATGTGGTACGAGGGCGGATGGCGGTAGCCGCGGCGGACAATCTTACCATTGCCGTTGCCCAGGCGGTCGTGACATGGCGCGCAGTAGATGTTGAAACGCTCCTGCCCGCGCTCCACCACATCCCTGGTGACGGCGAATGGGAACTCATTCACGAATTGGCCGTCCGGGCCGCGGCCGGTGTAATAAGCGGTGTCGTCGTCCAGGTGGCCGCGCGCTACCGTTCCTTCGATCAGGGGACGCTCAGAGCGGCCGTCGCCGAAGAAATCGCTGGGCCGCAGCGGGATATATTTCGGCTGATTGTGCATGTCCTGCCGGCACCCTACGCCGGCCGCGAGGGCGATGAGAACCGCGCCGAAAGTGAGATTAATGCGCAACTTCGGACACCTCTTTCGGGTGGAGACCGTTCAGAAAGCTCTTGGTTTTTTCGAGATCGAATTGCGGGTCGACAGACTCGATGCAGAGAAAGAAAGCGTTGCGCGACGCCAGCGAGAATCGCGGCACGTTGAACACCGGATGGTACGGCAGGGGCAGCCCGCATAAGCCCAGGAGACCAAGAGTGGCAGAGAACGCCGCGAAAAGAATGGTCAGCTCAAACGTGATGATGATGTAGGATGGCCAGCTAAATAGCGGCCTTCCACCGATATTGATGGGGAAGTTATAAACCGTGATGTACCATTGCAGCAAAAACCCGGTCAAGCCGCCGCAAATGCCGCCGATGAGCACGATCAGCGGGAGCTTGTTGTGGTGGAAGTGCAGCGCATGGTTCAACTCTTCGATGGGAAACGGCGAGTACCCGTCCATCTTCCGGTATCCCTCGTGGCGCGCGGCCAGCGCGGCGTTGACCAGGTCCGTGGGGTTGTCGAATTCGGCCATCAGTCCGTAGACCGGATGCGCCGCGCTGTGCTTACTCGACATGCGCCCCCTTCCGTACCTTGGCTGCCGGTATCAGCGTGCGAACTTCATTCATCGAAATCATGGGAAGCACGCGCACGAAGCAGAAGAACAGGAACGTGAACAGCCCTAGAGTGCCCACGAAGGTGGCCAAATCCCAGCGAGTGAACCGGAAGATGCCCCAGGAGGATGGCAGGAAATCCTGCGCCAGGCTGCTGACGATAATTACGAAGCGCTCAAGCCACATGCCGATCAGCACGATCACCGACCATGCGAAGAGCCACACCGGACTGCTGCGGATCCTCTTAAACCACAGGGCTTGCGGAGCCGCGACATTGCAAGTGATCAGGAACCAGTAATAGCCGGCGTAAGGTCCGGTCATGCGATTCCAGAAGGCCTGCTGCTCATACACGTTACCGCTATACCATGCGGTGAAGGTCTCCATGATGTAGGCGTAGGCGACAATCAATCCCGTGGCCAGCATGACCTTGCCGCAGTTATCCAAGTGCTTATCGGTGATCAGACCCTTGAGGTGGAACGCCGAGCGCAGCGGAATGGCGAGCACCAGCACCATGGCGAATCCCGAGTAAATAGCGCCGGCCACGAAATACGGTGGGAAAAAGGTGCTGTGCCACCCGGGAACAATGGCGATGGTGAAATCGAAGCTGACTACGGTGTGCACCGAAAGAACCAGCGGCGTGGCAATGCCGGCCAGCAGCAGACAAGCTGTCTCGTAGACGTTCCAGTGCCTGGCAGATCCGCGCCAGCCCATGGCCAGCATGCCGTAGGCGATTTGCTGGAAGCGGTTCTTGGCGCCATCGCGCAGCGTGCCCAGATCGGGCAGCATGCCGACGAACCAGAACAACAGCGAAACCGTGGCATATGTGGAAACCGCGAAGACGTCCCAAACCAGCGGGCTGCGGAATTGCGGCTGCACGCCCATGGCGTTGGGGTAGGGAAACATCCAGTAGAAAATCCACGGACGGCCCATATGCAGCAGCGGGAACATGCCCGCGCAAGCCACGGCGAACAGCGTCATGGCTTCCGCGAAACGGTTGATAGAATTGCGCCAGCTCTGGTTGAGAAGAAGCAGAATGGCCGAAATCAGCGTGCCCGCGTGGCCGATACCGATCCACCACACGAAGTTGGTGATGGCCCAGCCCCACCCAACCGGAATGCGGAGGCCCCAAATGCCCACGCCCTTGGCGAACAGCAGCACCACCACCACGCTGAAGATGCCCAAAAGACCCAATGCCGCGGCGATGGCGCCATACCACAGCAGCGGCATCTTACCGGTGAGTACTACATTCGAGATCTGATCGGTGATGGAGTTGAACGTGTGCCCCGCGCCGATGATGTCCTCGGGCGTTGCGGGCGGAAGGTCGATTACTTCTGGTTCTGCCGGCATGTTAAGCCTTGATCTCCGGATTCGGGTTTCGCAAGGAAGCCATATAAGTAGTTCGCGGCCGCGTGTTCAGGTCGGCCAACAGCGAGTAGTTGCGTGGATCGGCCTTGAGCTGCGACACGCGGCTGTTCTTGTCGTTGATATCGCCGAAAATGATCGCCTCAGTGGGGCAAGTCGCCTGGCAGGCGGTTTGAATTTCACCGTCGCGAACCTTGCGGTTCTGCTTTTCCGCGTCGATCTTTGCGTGGTTGATGCGCTGCACGCAGTACGTGCATTTTTCCATCACGCCGCGGCTCCGGATGGTCACATCCGGGTTGTTCAGCAGCTTCAGGCTGGGCGTTTCGTAATCCGAAAACAGGTAGAAATTGAATCGCCGCACCTTGTACGGGCAGTTGTTCGAACAGTAGCGGGTACCCACGCAGCGGTTATAGACCATGTCGTTCAGGCCTTCGGCGCTGTGGCTGGTGGCTTGCACCGGGCAGACCAACTCGCAGGGGGCATCTTCGCACTGCTGGCACGGGACCGGCTGATTGTAGATTTCGGGCGCATTGATACTGCCGGTGTAGTAGGAATCGACGCGGATCCACTGCATGAGGCGTCCGCGGCGGACTTGATCTTTACCGACTACCGCAATGTTGTTTTCCGCCTGGCACGCGACTATGCACGCACTGCATCCGGTGCAGGCGTTGAGATCGATAGACATGCCCCATGAATAGCCCGGGTAACTCCAATCGCCATACATGGTAAGCCCGTGCGGCGGATTTTCGGCGGGTTCGTGGTCGGCAAGTTCGTGGATAGACTCGGGGTTCTTGATGTAATCGGCCAGCGTGCCGCTCTGGATCACGTCGCGGCGCGTGTCCAGCACGTGCTGCATCTGCTGACTCGCGAAGAGATAGCTGCCGTCGGCCTTCTGCGCATCCAGGCCGCCATCGTGCCACAGCGCGCCGCCGGTGCGCAGGCCGTAAGCGTTGAAGCCCACGCCGGTCCCGGTGTGGCCGGCCTTGGTGCGTCCGTAGCCTAGGTGCATGGTGACGGAATTATCGGCGACGCCGGGTTGAATCAAAACCGGGGCGTGCAGCGATTGGCCCTTATAGCTGAGCTTCAGCATTTGGCCGGTGTCTACATCCAGTTTGTGCGCCGTGTCCGGGCTGACCAGAGCCGCGTTGTCCCAGGTGATCTTGGTAACCGGACGCGGCATTTCCTGCAGCCAGCCGTTGTTGGCGAAGCGCCCGTCGTAAACCGAGGCGTCGGGCCGGAAGACTACTTCGAGCTTCGAGGAATCGGTTGGGGCAGCGGGCGTGACTCCACCGCCTTTGGCGGAAAGATTCTTCACCGGCAGCGCGGAATTAGCGATTACGCCATCGTGCACCGAGCGCCGCCACCATGTGTCGAAATCGGCGCCTTTGTGTTGATTCGCCCAATAGCCCTTGACGATCTCCAGGCTCCCGCGCAGCGGAACGTCGGTGAACATCGCCAGGATTTCGTTGGCGGAGCGTCCGCCATAGAGCGGCTCGATGAGCGGCTGTTGCAGCGCCACCGTGCCATCGTAACCGCGCGAATCGCCCCACGCCTCCAGGTAATGCGCTTCGGGCAAACGCCACTGGCAGATCTCCGAAGTCTCGTCCTCGTAAAGGCTCAGATGCATGCGCAGCGCGGCTTTGCTGAGGCGCTCTTTTATGCCCAGTTCGACCGGCGAATTGAACACGGGATTGCCGCCGACGATGACCAACAGATCCACCGCGCCGGAATCGAGATCGCGCACCAGATCCTGCAGCGAGGCCAGTTGATCCATTGGATTGGCCTCCAGCGGATCGGTATGGAATACCGTCTTTCCGCCGTTGCCCAGCGCGTCGTTCATCGCGTGCGCCAAGGCGTGGACATTGGGGGACTGCTGATCGCCCGGAATCACCACGCTCGCGCCCTTATTGGCCTGCAGGTCGCGCGCGATAGCGCCGGCCCATCCGGCGAAGTCGGCGTTTCCGCTGGCCACTCCGCCGGCAACGCCCAGCGCCGCAGCGAGTTCCAAAGCAAACGTCTCGACATCGGCCGCGCGCATGGGGAAGCGATGATCGGCCTTGCTCCCGGTGGCGCTGGGGAAGGGCTCGACGGCATACAGCCGGTTCATGGTCTTCTTCTCGCCCACCACGCGGCGGCGCGCCGAGAATTCGCGCGCGTAGCGCATCGCGCCGGGTCCCATCGAGAGGAAATCGGAATCGAGCGTTACCACCACGTTGGCGTTCAGCAGGTTGTAATGCGTGTTGGCAGGCGCGCCGAACGCCGCCATGGCCCCGGCGCGGGCGGAGTGCGCTCCGGCGGGCTCCCACTGATGCCACTTCGATTCGGGGTAGAGCGTCTTAATAGCGCTGAGCAGATCGGCGGTGGTGGGCGAGGTGATGGTCTCGGTCAAAATCCGAAGACCGGCGCCTTTCTTCGCCTGCTGCGCCGTCAGCAGCCCGCGCAAGGAACTGTAAAACCCGCCCCATGTTGTCACTTCACCTTCGACCAGCAAGGCGCGGGAACGGTCGGGGTCGTAGAGTTGCAACACGGAAGCCTGCGAATACGCGTCGCAAGCGCCCAGCGAGCCGGGATGCTCGGGATTTCCCTCGATCTTGGTCGGCCGGCCTTCGTGGCTTTCCGCCAGCACGCCTGTGGAAACGCCGCTGATTGAAGTCGCTGTAGCATAAAACAGCGGCCTGCCCGGAATCAACTCCTCAGGCTGCTGAATATACGGCGTGATGTATTCGGTTGGCTGCCGCGTGCATGCGGTAAGACCGCCCAAGGCCAGCGACGCGCCCATCAGCTTGAGGAAGTTGCGGCGCCCTTCGACGGCGTCCTCATCCTTTTCCCACCCGACGGCCTGCTGCGGAAATTCGCGCACCAGCAGATCCTGGAATTCGGGCGTAGCGGCAAGGTCGTCGAGACTGCGCCAATAATCGCGCCCCCGTGCTCCTTCGAGCCGCGCGCGCGCGGCGGCGATATCCAGCTTCTTACGTAAGTCGCTCATCTCACTAGTTCGATCATCGGTGGCAAGTAGAACAGCTAGTCAGCACGCGTACGTCGGGAGTATTGTATTGATGCATGAGTTGGGCGCCAAGCTCTTCCTGGTCGCCGGGCGGAACGTAGCCCATGGTGGTGATTTCACTTCGAGGCCGCAAAACCCTCTGCGGATTGCGGTGACAATCGAGACACCAGCTCATCTCCAGGCTGTTGGCCTTCCACATGAGCGGCATCTTATCCACGCGGCCGTGGCAGCTTTCGCAGCCGACGCCCTTGCTGACGTGAATGCCGTGGTTGAAATACACGAAGTCCGGTAGATCGTGCACGCGCGTCCATTGAATGGAATCGCCCGTGCGATAACTGGCGCGGACCGGTTCCAGCGTGGGGCTGGTATTCCAGATCTGCGAATGGCAATTGATGCAGGTCTTGGTGGGAGGGATATTGGCGAAGCTGGAATCCTCTACCGAAGTATGGCAATAGCGGCAATCGAGGCCCAGTGCGCCGACGTGATGGGCGTGGCTGAACGGCACGGGCTGATCGCGCGCCTCATCCTGGCGCGTCTCATATGAGCCGCGGTCCAGCTCATAGCCGGCCCATGCAATAAAGCCGATGGCGCAGACGCCGAGGATGATCGACATCCGCGCGTAATCGTTTGCGCTGTGGTGAAAAATCTGGGCCATGGCTTTAAGCCGCTCCCGGCCCGAGGGTCAGAGTTTTATCTTGTCGCATTTCAGGAAGAAAGCAACCCGTAAACCAACCTGCTCTTCTGGTGAAGAATCATTGTAAACGAATCTGACGCGAATCTCAATTTTTGTGTGAGATTCCTTGCAGATAAATTAGCCCTTCCGTTCCAACAAGTACACCGCCTGTTCCGCGCGCGCATGCCCGTCGGTACAAACGGCGAATCCAGGACCCTCGCTCTTCCATAAGGACGCGGCGCAGTATTCGCCGTCCTTACGCAAGACGTAGAAACTCAACTCGACCTGCGCTAAACGCTTCTCATCATTATCGAAATTGCGCGCCACGCGCTTCAGGCAATCGAGCGCGGCCTCTTTGGGCGGCATGCCGTGCCGCATATTTTCTACAATTGTATGAGCTCCGGCAACGCGCAGATTTTCCTCCCCGCGGCCGGTGGAACCGGCGCCGCCGACATCCTGATCGAGCCACAAGCCGCCGCCGATTATGGGCGAATCCCCACAACGGCCCGGAATTTTCCAGGCCATGCCGCTGGTGGTGGTCACGGTGGACATCTCACCCTTTTCGTTCATCCCTATACAATTGATGGTGCCGTGGGGCGGATGGTAGGCGTAATCGACGGCTTGCGCCAGGACGGCTTCACTGGCCTGCGGGAAATCGCGGCGCAAATCTTCGAGCAGCGCGTGTTTCTGTTCACTGGGCGGCGCATCGAGTCCGGGGCCCCAATTGGTGTGGCCGTTCTTGTCGCGCAGCGATCGCTTCCAGGCGAGCCACGCGATGCGCGATTCCTCGGTGAGCAGATTCTCTTCCTCGAAGCCCTCAGCCTTAGCGAATCGCAGCGCGCCTTCGCCCACCAGGAACATGTGGTCGGTATCCTGCAAAACGCGTTGCGCCACTTTCGACGGGGTCTTGATATTGCGAATCGCGCCCACCGCGCCCATGCGCCGCGAGGGCCCGTGAACGCAGCTGGCATCCAGCTCCACGATGCCGTCTTCGTTCGGCAGTCCGCCATATCCCACGCTGTTATCGCGCGGATCGAGCTCCACTATATTGACGCCGGCGATGACGGCATCGAGCGTGTCGCCGCCGGCCTTCATCACGTCGACGGCCTTGGCGCAGGCGTTGATGCCGCCGTTGTTGCGGTTGGCGCTCGAAATGGCGATGAATTTGGGACGGGGTTGGGCTTTGACGACGCGGATCATCGGGAATGCAGCGGCGCCCAGAATGGCGGCGCGGCGGCTGAAGCTGATGCTCATGTGGGCCCTCTTTGTAGAGAGAAAATATATTATGTCACAGGTGGAATGCGCTGGTCTATTCCGAGTACGTGCGCAGACGCAGCGGCTTTTTCGGACGCGCCTATTTGCGATCGCCGCGCTCCGCAGCAACCGCTTGCCTCGCCGCCCTTATTTGCAAATCGCCGCAGCGCCACGGAGCCCCGGCGTTAATGGTACTCTCCGGGAAGGAGTCAAACGCGATGGAAGTCCAGCTTACGCCAGACCAAAAGGCATTTGCCCGCCGTTCCGTTGAAAGCGGACGGCTGCATAGTGAGGAAGAGGCGGTATAGGAGGCACTTGCGTTGTGGGAAGAACGCGAACGCCGCCGCCTGGAATTTCTGGCTGCGCTGGATCGGGCTCGCGCGTCCCTTGCCCGCGGCGGCGAAGGCCGCGTCATCACGCAGGAATCCATGCAGCAATTGGCCGCCGAAGTGAAGGAGCGAGGCCGCGCCCGTCTGATAGCTGAACTTGCGAATGCCCAGTAATGGCGCACCGCGTTGCCGGCGAAGTTGAGGTTGACCTCGATGAGATTTGGTTTTATGTTGCCAAGGAAAGCGGCAGCATGGATGTCGCTACCCGGCTGGTTGACTCGATAACTGGCCGAATCTTTTTTCTCGCCTGCTTTCCTTACGCCGGACGCGCCCGCGATGAGGATTTCGGCAGCGGGTCACGCAGCTTCGCGCGAAGCGCCAGGCAAACCGTCCCGCTCCGTCGCGCGCTTGATCTTAGATTAGCCCGCGGACCCATGCAGCTACACCGCGCCGTTATACTGGCTTCAGTGCTGCTCAACGCAGCCCGGCCGACCGATGAACCAAGACCAACCCGAACCCGCGCGGATTCCCGGCAGCGTCGGCACGCTGCCCATTTTCGGCGTGCCCGTCCGCTTCCACTTCACTTTCGTCCTGCTGCTCATTTTTCTGCTGTCCATCGGCGTCGGCGATCGCCAGTCTGGCGGCTCCACTGTGCTGTATATCGTTGCCCTGTTCGCTTCCGTGCTGCTTCATGAGCTGGGCCACACGCTGGCGGCGCGGCGCTTCGGCATCCGCACCATTGAGATTGTGATGTTCCCCATCGGCGGCGTCTCGCGTCCCGAACGGCAGCCAAAGCCAAGCCAGGAGCTCTGGATCTCTCTCGCCGGCCCCACGGTGAACCTGCTGATCGCCGCCGCGCTGATGGCCTGGATGACGACGCAGAAGGGATGGGTGGCGCTCGAAACCCTGCGCGAGCCCACCGACGCGAATCTGGCCGAACGCATCGCTTTCGGCAACCTGGCACTGTTCCTGTTCAATCTGCTGCCCGCGTATCCGATGGATGGCGGCCGCATTCTCCGGTCGGTGCTCGCGCTAAGCCGGCCCATCGAAGAGGCTACGCGCATCGCCGCCGGGGCAGGCCAGGGCCTGGCGATTCTGATCGGTCTCGCCGGCCTGCTCTGGGGCAACTTCATGCTGATGTTCGTGGCGTTGTTCGTCTACCTGGGCGCGTTTCAGGAAGGCGTGGCCGCCAGGGGCCGCATCTTCACCTCCGGCTACCCGGTGCGCGCCGCCATGATAACCGATTTCCGCACGCTGACCCATGGCCAGAGTATCCGCGACGCCGGCAACCTGCTGGTTTCCACTTCGCAGCACGATTTCCCCGTCATGCACGGCGATACCGTGATCGGCATTCTCACCCGATCCGCGCTGGTGCATGCGATGCTCACACAGGGCCCGGACGCTTATGTCTCGAGCGCCATGACTCGCGACTTCGCGCGCGTATCGCCGGATATGCCGCTGTCCGAAGCGCTGCCCAAGCTCTCCGCCCCCGGCGCCTGCGCCCTGGTGATGGATGCGGAAGACCGGCTCGTGGGCATCCTCAATGCCGAGCATCTTTCGCAATTCATCCTGCTGCGGCAGGTGAGCGCAGCGCAAGAGAAGATGCATAAGGAGTGACGAGGGAGAGTGGCATCTCAACGCGGAGGCGCGGAGAACACCGGGGAATCGCGGGCGTTCCAAAGCTATGCGGCGCCTGACGCCCAAAGTTATTCTCTGCGTTTTCTCCGCGGCCTCCGCGCCTCCGCGTTGCAGACGGAATCCCCCTTCCAGAGCGTGTTACGCTCGAATTTCATGTCCTACCAATCCATTCGCGATCTCGATCTCAGCGGCAATCGCGTTTTCATTCGCGTCGATTTCAACGTGCCGCTCGACAACGTCGACGGCGTCATGAAGATCACCAGCGACAAGCGCATCAAGGCGTCGCTGCCCAGCATTCAATACGCGCTCGATCACGGCGCGGGCGTCATTCTGGCATCGCACCTGGGACGGCCCAAGGGCAAGCCCAACGCCGAAATGAGTCTGAAGCCCGTGGCGCAGCGTCTCGAAGAGTTGCTCGGCCGTCCGGTGAAGATGGCGCCCGATTGCATCGGCCCGGAAGTGGAAGCCATGAAGCCTGCGCCGGGCGAAGTGCTGCTGCTCGAAAACCTGCGCTTCCATGCCGAAGAAGAGAAGAACGACCGCGCATTTGCGAAGAAGCTAGCCGCGCTGTGCGACATCTACGTGAATGACGCTTTTGGCTCCGCGCACCGCGCGCACGCCTCTACCGAGGGCATGATTCAATTCGTGCCCCAGGCCGCCGCCGGGCTGCTCATGGAGCGGGAGTTGAAGTACCTCGGCATGGCTACGCGTAATCCCGCGCGTCCGTGCGTGGCGATTCTCGGCGGCGCCAAAGTATCGGACAAGATTGAAGTGATCGAAAACCTGGGCAAGATCGTCGACCGGCTGCTGATCGGCGGCGCCATGGCTTATACGTTTCTGAAGGCGCAGGGCCACTCGACCGGCCGGTCGCTGGTGGAAGACGACAAGGTGGAGCTGGCGAAGAAACTTTTGGCCGACCTGGGCGACAGGCTGATGCTCCCCTTGGACCACGTGGTGGTTTCGGAAATTGCCGCCGGCGCGGCCAATGAGACAGTGGAGACGATTCCCGCCGACAAAATCGCCGTCGATATCGGCCCGAAAACCATCGACGCATACGCCAAAGCGATCGCCGGCGCGAAGACCATCATCTGGAACGGACCGATGGGCATCTTCGAGAAGCCGCCTTTCGACAAGGGGACGGTGGCATTAGCCAAGGCCGTAGCGGATTCCGGCGCGATTTCGGTAGTAGGCGGCGGCGATTCCGAAAAGGCCATCAAAGCGGCCGGGGTCGCCGGCAAAATTACGCACGTCTCCACCGGCGGCGGTGCGTCGCTGGAATTCCTGGCCGGCATGGAGTTACCGGGAGTGGCGGCGCTGGAGAGATAGGAGAGAGTCTTTTCGTCTCAGACGCTGAGACGCAGAGATCGGCGCAGAGAAAACCTTTTAATGTCTTCTCTGCGTTTCCTCAGCGTCTCTGCGTCTCTGCGTCGAAGAATTGTTCCGTCACATTAGCACCAGCTCTCGCTGGATTTCTCCGGTGACCCGCGCTTCGCCTTCGCCGATGAACATGTTCACTTCGGAGCGTACGCCGAATTCGGGCAGATACACGCCCGGCTCGATGGAAAAACAGGTCCAGGGAACTACGCGCCGCTCGTCGTGGGTTTCGAGATTATCCATATTGGCGCCGTTGCCGTGCACTTCCTGGCCTATGGAGTGGCCGGTGCGGTGCGTGAAGAACTCGCCGAAGCCGTGGCTCTCAATGTGGCTGCGGCACGCGTCGTCCACTTCGAAGCCGCGCAGCGGATAGCCGGCGGAAATCGAATCCTTCACCTTCTTGATGGCGGCGTCGCGCGCGCCGGTCACCACGTCGAACACGTTGCGGATGCGGCCGGGCGGCTCCGCGCCACAATAGCCGGTCCAGGTGATGTCGTAGTAGACGGCGCCTGGCTGGTCCAGTTTGGCCCACATATCCATCAGGACGAAATCGCCGGGGCGTATGGGCGCGTTCATCGCTTCGGTGGGCTCATAGTGCGGGTTCGACGCATTGGCATTCGCGCCAATGATAGGGCCGTGATCGGTGAAAAGGCCGGCTTTCGCGAAGCCGTCGCGCACAAAGAGCTTCACTTCCAGCTCAGTCACGGGCGCGCTGTTGCTATGGCGCTCGCGGATCAGCGCGAAGGCGCCGGCGCGAACCTTATCGACGCGGCGGCCCGCTTCCAGGTGCGATTCCAGCGCTTCCGGAGACCAGCGCGCTTCGAAGAACTGGATCAGCTCCGCCGAGGTGACAACGTCCACGCCCACGCTGCGCACCAGCTCCACCGTGCCGGCATCCACCATCGCAACGTAAGGAATCGCGCACAGCGGCGAGTATTGCATAGCCACGCGGCGCAGACCGCTGGTAATCTTGCGCACGCCGTCCACCTGTTCGGTCCAACTGGAATAGGGAATTTTCTCGCCGGGCAGGGGGGCCGTCATGTTGCGCTCGATGCGATGTTCCAGGCCGCGCGGTTCGCCTTCGGCGGGAATCAGGTAATACCACCGGCGCGTCGGAGTGCGCGGCGGCTCGAAGCCGAGCACGCGATAGGCGAGCGGATCGCGCAAGTGATGATCGAAAAAGAGCCAGCCATCGAGCTTCTGGTTTCGGAGTTCCTGTTGAATTGCGGCCAGGTTCATAGGGCAATCATAAGTCTATCAGCCAGTGGGGCGGGGCACATGGCATTAGCTCATGGCCTGCCGCGTCTCGATCCGCTCCGGGCGCTCGGCTTTCCAGCTGGCAACCTAGTGAAAGCTTTTCGGCCTTCGGTGAGCCGGCGGCGTGCTTGTGCGATCCCGTCCAGCGCAGCGCCGGTGCAGGCAAAACCGCATGCTCCGCCGTTGACTTTTGCGGTAGAACCTTTTATTCTAGTGGGTTATGACTGACCAGTCAGTCACCGAACGAAAGCACGACGCCATCCTCGACGCGGCGCGTACAGTGTTCTCGCGAGAGGGCTACGCCGCGTCTTCGGTGGACGACGTAGCGGCCCAGGCCGGCATCGCCAAAGGTACGGTTTACCTCTACTTCAAGTCCAAAGAGGAGCTTTATATCGCCGCGCTGGCGCGCGATATCCGCGTGTTCGCCGACAAGGCCCGGGAAGAGATGGAGAGTGTCCCCGCCTTCCGCGAGAAGATCGAGGTTTTCCTGCGGGTTCGCCTGGAGTATTGCCGCGCACACGAAGATTTCCTGCGTATTTACCTCTCCGAAGACGGCCGCATGTGTATGAATGCGCCCATGGGCAAAGAACTTCGCCGCTTGAAGCGCAATAACATGAAGTATGTCGCGTCGGTAGTGCAGAAGGCCATCGATCGCCATGAGATCCGCAAGGTCTCCGCACCGGCTTTAGCCGCGACCCTGTTCGACATCGCCCACGGTCTGGTTGAGCGCCGTCTGCTGGGCTGGAAGGAATTCCAGGTGCGCGGAGAGATCGCGTTCGCCACGGATCTGCTCTGGCATGGCATCGGAACCGGAACACCAACACGGAGGCAGCGATGATCCATCACTCGGCCCGGTCCCTAATCGTCGGCTTGGGGCTCTGCGCGGCGGCTTTCGCGCAAACCCCGCCGGAGTCGTTGCCGCCCGGGGTGCGCGCGACGCAACTGCCGCTTTCCGGCGTCCCCACGCAGGGCGCCTCGCAAGGCAGCGTGCCCACCGCGCAGACGCCGGGCGCGCCGCTGTCTCTGTCGCTCGACGATGCCGTGCAGCGCGGGCTCAAATCGAATCTGGGAGCCGTGGGATTCCAGCAGATGCTGCGCCACAGCGAAGCTCAGGGCACCATCGACCGAAGCTTTTTGTTGCCGCAGCTCAACGGGTCGCTGACAGGCGTCGATACCCAGACCGACCTCGCGGCGCTGGGCTTTTCCAGCTTCAAGGTGAACGTGCCCGGCTTCACGTTTCCCACAGTGCTTGGCCCGTACCACTATTTCGATTTGCGCGCGGGCGTTTCGCAATCCATTCTCGATGCCACCAGGCTCAATACGCTCCGCGCCACGCAGCAGAACACCAAAGCGGTACAGTTCTCCGCGCAGGATGTACGCGATTTGATCGCGCTGGCCGTCACCAGCGCTTATCTCCAGGTGGTCTCCGGCGGCGCCCGCGTGGATTCCGCGCGCGCGCAAGTGGCCACGGCGCAGGCCACCTACCAGCAGGCGGCGGACCGTCACGATGCGGGGGTGGCGGCGCGCATCGACGTCACTCGATCCCAGGTTGAGCTGCAGACCGAGCAGCAGCGATTGACCTCTGTTGAGAACGATCTGGCCAAGCAGAAGATCGCGTTCGGCCGGCTGATTGGCTTGCCGCCGGCGCAGGAGTTCACGCTTACCGATGCGCTGCCCTTTGCGCCGCTCAACGACATTACCATCGAACAGGCGCTGGCTCGCGCAACCGCGAATCGCGCCGACATCAAAGCGGCCGAAGCGCAGATTCACGCCGCTGAGCTGACCAAGCGTGCGGCGCAAGCCGAGCGGCTGCCCAGTATTTCCGTGGGGGCCGATTACGGCGTGATTGGCGTCAACCCCACCAACTCGCACGGCACGTTCGACGTGACGGGATCGGTGAGGATGCCCATCTGGAACGGCCACCGCGTGCAAGGCGATGTGGAACAGGCGGATGCGGCGCTGGAACAACGGCGCGCGGAATATCAGGATCTGCGCGGGCGCATCGACGCGGAAATCCGCACGGCGTTTCTCGACTTGAACTCGGCCGCGACCCAGGTGAAAGTGGCCGACAGCAATCGTACGCTGGCAGCCGATACGCTGCAACAGGCGCGCGACCGCTTCGCGGCGGGCGTGGCCGACACCGTGGAAGTGGTGCAGGCGCAAGAAGCGGTGGCCGCGGCCGAACAGGATTACATCGGGAGCCTCTACACGCACAACCTTGCCAAAGCCACCCTGGCGCGGTCCATGGGGCAGGCGGATCAGAACATCAAAGAATTTTTGGGGAAACAGTAATGGCAGATTCGACGCAAACGCCTCCGCAAGCTCCTTCCGCGCAAGCCCCTGCTGCATCGCCGCCAGCGCCTGCGCCGCCGCCTGCTACGCCTCCCGGCAACCGGCGCCGCGCCCTTCTGATCGTGGCGGTTATCGGGCTGATTCTGGCCGTGGGGGGCTTCTTCTATTACCAGTACGCGCAGACCTACGAATCCACGGACGATGCGCAGGTGGATTGTCACTTGGTGGGCGTAGCCTCGCGGATTCAGGGAACCGTGACGGCCGTCCACACGGATGAAAACCAGTTCGTGAAAGCCGGCGAAGTGGTGGTGGAGATCGATCCGCGCGATTTTCAAGTGGCTGCCGCGCAGGCCAAAGCCGAACTGACGCAATCGCAGGCCGATATCGAGGCGCAACATCCCAACGTGCCGATCACGCAGGCCACCAGCGAGACCAACATCTCCACCGGCCAGGCGGAAGTGCAGACAGCCGAAGCCGCCGTTTCCGCCGCGGAGCATGACGCAGCAGCAGCGCTGGGGCGCCAGCGCGAAGCCGAAGCGGAAGAGCGCCAGGCCGAGGCCAACAACGCCAAAGCGCAGGCCGATCTGGAACGCTACCAGGCGCTGGTGGCCAAGGATGAGATTCCGCGTACGCAGTTCGACCAGATCGTCGCCACAGCCAAGGCGCAGAGCGCCGCGGTGGAATCGGCGCAAGCGGCTGTGGAAGCTTACCGGGCGGCGGCGCAATCGTCCGCACGCACGGTGGATCAGCGCAAGGCGCAAGTAGCGGAGGCGAGCAGCCGGCTGGCGCAGAGCAATCGAAACGCGCCGCAACAACTGGCGGCGAGCCAGGCCACGCTGCGCTCGAAACAAGCCCAGGCCGCGGTTGCCAATACGCGCGTCCAGCGCGCGCTGCTGGATATTTCCTACACCAACATCGTGGCTCCGGTTTCGGGGGTGGTGGGTAAACGCTCGGTGGAGATCGGCTCCACCGTGCAGCCCGGCCAGCAGTTGTTCACCATCGCGCAGATCGACGACTTATGGGTGACCGCGAATTTCAAAGAGACGCAGCTTCGGCGTATGGGCCCCGGCCAGAGAGTGGAGATTAAAGTGGACGCCTTCGGCCAAACGTTCGGCGGATTTGTGGAGAGCATGCCCGGCGCGTCCGGATCCATTACCAGCCTGCTGCCGCCGGAGAATGCGACGGGCAATTTCGTGAAAGTGGTGCAAAGGCTGCCCGTGCGCATCCGCTTCGATAAGAACCAATCGGGCCTCGCCCGGCTGCGTCCGGGCATGTCGGTGGAACCGAAAGTCTGGCTGCAGTAATGGCGGAGTACGTCGAGTGGAAGCCGCGGTACAACCCCTGGGCGGTGGCGCTCACGGTGACCCTGGCGACGTTTATGGAAGTGCTCGACACATCCATCGCCAACGTTTCGCTGCCTCACATTGCGGGTAACCTTTCGGTGAGTGAGGAAGAAGCCACGTGGGTGCTTACCAGTTATCTGGTTTCGAACGCCATCATTCTGCCCATCAGCGCGTGGTTTTCCCGGCTGATGGGGCGCAAGCGATTCTACATGATGTGCGTGGCGCTGTTCACGTGCAGCAGTTTTCTTTGCGGACTGGCGCCGAGTTTATCGGTACTCGTGATTTGCCGCATTCTGCAAGGCGCGGGCGGGGGCGGCTTGCAGCCGAGTGAGCAATCGATTCTGGCCGACACTTTTCCGGCTGCGAAACGCGGCATGGCATTTGCGGTTTACGGCATGGCGGTGGTGGTGGCGCCGGCGATCGGTCCCACGCTGGGCGGCTGGATCACGGATAACTACAGTTGGCGATGGATCTTCTATATCAACGTGCCCATCGGCATCATCTCGCTGTATCTCACGCATAAGTTGGTGGAAGATCCGCCGTATCTGATCGCGGAGCGCGCCAAGGGACGGCCGCGCATCGATTATCCGGGCCTGGGACTGCTGGTGATCGGCATCGGCTGCCTGCAACTGGTGCTCGATAAGGGTCAGGAAAAAGATTGGTTTTCCACTACCTGGATCGCTGGGCTGTTCGTAGTGGCCATCTACACGCTGATTGCGTGGGTGGTTTGGGAGTATTATCATCCGTCGCCGATTGTGGAAATCCGGCTGTTCAAGAACCGGAATTTTTCCACGGCCATGTTCTTCACCTTTGTACTGGGCATCGTGCTGTTCGGGACCACGGTAGTGATTCCGCAGTTCCTGCAGCTTCTGCTTGGATATCCGGCGCAGTTGGCCGGTGAAGCGATGGCGGGCGGCGGATTTATGATGCTGCTGATGATGCCGATCGCCGGACAGCTTGTGAGCCGGGTGGACCCTCGCGGCATGATGGCGTTCGGGTTTTTGGCAACGGGCGCATCGCTTTATTTCATCGCGACGCACTTGAGCCTGCAGATGGATTTCAAAACGGCCGCGCTGCTTCGCACGTACCAGACGCTGGGTCTGGCGTTCATCTTTTTGCCGTCGAGCATTTTGGCGTATGTGGGTACGCCGCGCGAGAAGAACAACCAGATTTCGGCGATGAACAGTTTTGTGCGGAACATCGGCGGAAGCATCGGCATCGCGCTGATCAGCACGATGTTGACGCGGCAGGCGCAGAAACATCAGGTATACATGACGGCGCATACCGATTCGGGCAACGCGGCATTCCGGCAGTTAGCGAGCGGCATCACGCAGACGTTGGCGCAGAGAGGCGTGGCGCATCCGCAGCAGCAGGCATATGGACGCATTGCCGAGATGGTCACCGGGCAGGCGACCACGCTCGCGTATATCGATATCATCACGGTAATGGCGGTGGTGGTGGTGCTGCTTTCGCCATTGGTATTGCTTATGAGAAGGCCGAAGGCGGGCGGCCCGGCCCCGGCGGCGCATTGAGTGCGGAACCTGCCCACGAGCCGGCTGAAAGCCGGCTGCAGCCAGGATTGGCTGCCCCACAAGAATGCTGATTGATTTTCGTAATGTTACGGTGCAGCGTGGTGACAGGCTGGTGCTCGATGGGCTCACGCTCGGCATCGACGAAGGCGAACACGTTGCCATCCTGGGGCCGAATGGGTCCGGGAAATCGACGCTGATCAAGCTGATCTCGCGCGAGTTATATCCCCGCCAGAAGGACGACCCGTGGCGTGCGCAAATTCTGGGGCGGGACCGGTGGAATCTGTTCGAACTGCGGAATCAGCTCGGCCTGGTTTCGAACGACTGGATGCAAATGTGCACGCGGGATTACTCGGGCTATGAGATCGTGCTCTCGGGCTTCTTTGGCAGCGTAGGTATCTGGCCGAATCACAGTGTGACCGGGGTGATGGAACAGAAGGCGCACGAGGCGATGGAACTGCTGGAGATCGGTCATCTGGCGGAGCGGAACACAATTGAAATGTCGTCCGGCGAGGCGAGGCGCATACTGATTGGGCGCGCGCTGGTGCACGATCCGCGGGCGTTGATTCTGGATGAGCCGACCAATAGCTTGGACCTGCACGCCGAGCATGGGTTGCGCGAGATACTACGGAAGCTGGCGCGTACGGGCATCAGCTTACTCATGGTGACGCACCATTTGCCGGATATTATTCCGGAGATAGAACGCGTAGTAACAATTCGCGGCGGGCGCGTTCACTATGACGGACCGAAGGGCGACGGACTCACGGCGGAGCGTCTTTCGGAACTGTTTGCCGTGCCGGTGGAAGTGGTACAGCGCGACGGTTACTATCATGTGCTGTGATGATGTACGACAGGCCTCCTGGCCTGTCGGCGCGACACAAGACTCACATTCTCAATCCTATACTAGTTAGTTACTAATCTCGACAAGACAGGCCGGGAGGCCTGTCCTACTCTTGGCGTAATGCTTCTGATGGGTCGATTTGAGTGGCGCGGCGCGCGGGAATGTAGCAGGCTAGCAGGGAGACTGACACTAACAGGGCGATTACTCCGCTGTAAGTCACGGCGTCGGTGGGACTGACGCCTACCAGCAGGCTTCCCATCGCTTTGCCGGCGGCAACACTTAACGCCAGGCCGCAGAATCCGCCGATTGCGGCCAGCAACAAGCCTTCCCGTAACACCGTCCCGAGGATTTGATGGGTCGACGCGCCCAGCGCCATCCGGATGCCGAAGTCGCGCCGGCGCCGGGCTGTTTGCAGCGCAACCACCGCGTAGAGGCCGATGGCGGCTAAGATGAGTGCGGCAGTAGAAAACACTCCGAGCAGCGATGCGATAAGGATGGTTGGCCCGTTGTCCTCTTCCAGCTCTCTTTCCATGGTACTCAGAGAGACGACCGGGATGCGCGTATCTACTTCGCGAATCGCTTGTCTGACTGCGGGACCAATGGCATCGAGACTGCCAGCGTAGCGCATATAAATCACTCTGCTGCCACTGATACCCGCCCGGTCCGGGAGAAACACATAGTTAGTGCCCGGTTGCGACTGCGTGTTTGGCGCCACGCCGACCACTGTGACAGCTTCGTTGAAGACCAGTAACTCGCGGCCTATTGCCGCTTGGCCGGGCCAGAGCGTTTGCGCCAAATTGCGATTGACCACGGCCGATTTTCTGGCGGCAGTGACATCCTCCGCCGTAATTCCCTGCCCTTCCATGCCGCGAACGCCAAGGGTCTCCAGATACCCGGGGCCGGCGTACATTCCGTTGGATCGGACACTCTGCGCGGCGCCAATGGCCTGCACCGAATCGGACCACCCGCCGAAGTTGCTGGATGGCACGGCGGTCGCATAAGATACGGAGACGATGCCCGGGACAGCGCGCAGGCGTTGGCGCAGGCGCTCCAGAAGAGCGATGTTGTCCTGGGCCGAGCTCGCTCCGGCGGTGTCGATGCCCGCCAGCAGTAGATGGTCCTTGGCGAAGTGGAGGTCTTGCTGCCCGATCAGATAGACCGACCGCGACGCCAGCCCGGCGCCGGTGAGCAGCAGCACGCACAGCGCGAGTTGCGCGACTACCAGGAAACGGGAGAGCGTGGAGCGTCCCGGCGCGATGCTGTTCTCGCCGGAGCGCAGCCACGGCAGCAGCTCCTGCCGCCACGCGCGCACGGCCGGCGCGATGGTGAAGGCTAGCGCACTGAGAATGGCCAGCGTCAGGGCGTAAAACGCCACCTGAGTATCCGGAGTGAGGTCCGGCTCAATGCGCGCGCCCGAGGCCAGCGGTGGAATCAGCTTCACAAGGGCCCGCGTTGCCCAAGACGCGAAGAGCAGAGCCGCAGCCGAAGCCGCCAATGCCAGCACCAGGCCTTCCGATATCAGCAACCGGAGGATGCGCAGATGCGATGCGCCCAGCGAGCGGCGGACGGCCATTTCGCGCTGGCGGGCCACCGACCGCGCCAGCATCAGGTTGGCGACGTTGGCGCAAACAATCAGCAGAGTGAGCAGGCCCACGGCGGTGATGATGCGTCCGAAGAAATGAGCCCGCGCGCTTTGCCAGACACTGAATGCAGCAGAGGAATATGGAGCAACTTGAATCGGGACGAATTTGCCATCGGGCGTCACCGGCTGGGGCTGCACGTATTTCGACATGACATCGAACTCGGCTTGAGCTTGCCCTATGGTCGCCCGCGGAGCGAGTTGTCCGATGATAGCAACGTAATGGAAGGTGCGGTCGAAGAGTCTCCGATCAGTCCCGCGCAGGCGGGAGTCGGCGGCGATTGGTACGCCGATTTCAAAATTGGGCACGAATTGCGGGCCGCGAAAGCCTTGAGCGGTAACTCCTACGATAATAGCCGGCAGACCACTTACTGAGATGGTGCGGCCAATGATATCCTCGGCGCCGTGAAATTGGTTTTGCCACACGTGCCAGGCAATCACTGCCGCCAGACTGGTGGCGCCGCTGGCTTCATCCGGCGTAAAGCCTCGCCCCCTGGCGAAATGAACACCTAACGTGTCGAAGTAGTTAGCCGTCACTCGCTGGCCGCGCAACTCGTAACTGCCATCCGGGGCGGTCACACTGAAACGCGCGCCGCCGTATGCGGTCAGGGAGTGCAGGGTCTGTGTGTTGAGAGCGTAGTCCAGATATTCGGGGTAGCTGAACTCAGGGCTGGATTCGCCGTGAATCACTTGCGCGATGGAGACCAGGCGGTCCGCCCGAATACCAGGGGCTGGCTTAGTGAGTACCGCGTGGATCATGGAGAAGATGGCGGTATTGTCGCCGATGCCGACGGCGATGAGCGCGATCGCGGCCGCAGTGAATGGCAGTGACTTGGCAAGCGCGCGGATGGCGGCGCGGAAGTCACCGACGGATTGTTCCAGCACCGTGGCGAGTGACACTGGCTCGCGCGGAGAGATGGCGCCGACGTAGCCATCCACATAGGCTTCGCCGGACCAGACGCCGCTTTCGCCGTTGAGGTCGAGCGCAAAGATGTCCGCGACCGGGACTTCATCGAACTGCACTCGCGCATCGGGCGAGGCGGCCATACGCACCGTGCGGAACCACGACCAGGCGGCCGCAGCCAGCAGGATCAGCGCGAGAATGGTGAAACTAGCAGCCTTCCGCAGGCTCGCAGCTTCGATCTGGACTCCCACATTACACAGGAACAGAAACAGAATCCCATAGGCGCCAAGCTTCACTCTAAGATTCGCTTTGCCGGGAAGATACGAACACGCGAACGGAATCTTGCGGAAGCGGTAGAGCGACCGCTCGACAAGAATGACGCCGACAATCGCCAGCACCACGACGTGTTCGATGCCCTTGCGGCCGGGCCATAGGAAGCAGTAGGCCGCAGCGCAGGCGAGCAATACCGGCGTGGCTGCGACAACCGCAAGCGCTTTGCGAACCGCGGAGAAGTAGGTCTTCGGACTGTGGACGGCGGTGATGCGGAAGATCCAATTAGCAGGCAGCGTGATGGGCAGAGCGAAGACAGCGCGCGCGCCGATCACGGCAACGACGAGCAGGACGACGCTGGGCGCGAGCAGCGGGACGTCGCGATCTTCCCAGGGAAGCATGGTGCCGTACAGGTAGCTCTTCAGGTATGCCAGGGCGATGGCCAGCGCGATGCCGCCATAGGCTGCAAGAATCAATCGGTGCTGGCGGCTGCGCGCGATGGTGCGCGCGGTGAAGAGCACGATGGCGCGGTCGAGCGGCTTGTTGAGCAGCCTGGTGGCGAGCGCTGTGACGATGCGGGAGGGCGGCCTGGAGCGATCGGCCGTGGCGATATCGGGCTGCTCCACGATGCGGCGCAGGCCGCGCTGGTAGGCCAGAACGTAAGTCACCGTGGCGACAGTGGCGGCCGCCAGCAGGCTCCACAGCGCGCGTGCGGCAAGCGGCGCGAAGACCGGATGGAGCGGTCCATTGAGCTGTTGAAACAGGCCCAGGAACCAGTAAGTGGGCAGCCATTCGATTAACCGCTGGTTCTGCGGAGCAGTCAGCTTGGCCACGGTGGCCAGCGGCGGCTTCAAGAAGTAGACGGCCAGTATCACGAAGAACAACGCCATTTGCAGGAAGCTGGAAACGCGCTGGAACAGGCGATAGCTGAAGATCTGCGCGGCCACGCCTTGTAGGGCGAGCAAGGCGCAGCAGATGAAGAGCCCCGCGGCGGCCATGGTTATCCAGTAGGCAGCCATGCAGCGCAACAGACCGGAGAGACCGGGCTGCGATGCGGCCACCATACCGTAGGCGAGGCCGGTAAACGCGTTGACGGCGAAGACGCTCACGCCCAGCGAGGTGAGTAGCGCGGCGGCTTTCGCCTGGCACAGAGTGCGGACGCGGACGGGCAGCGGGCCGAGCACCAGGCTGTCGCGGCGGTCCGGCAATACCGTGTTCCACGCCAGCAGGGTGAACAGCCCGGCGATGGCCATGGTTGTGCCGATGAGGAACTCTTCGTCGAGCCACGCCAGCGTGAGCAGTCTCGCGTGCGGCAGCGGGGATGTGGCGTAGCGCGGCGCCAGATAGATGGTCAGCGTGAAGCTGAATGCGGCGAGCATGGCGGCGAACTGCGCCAGCAGCGTTTGGATTTCGCCCCGTGAGGCGAGCAGCTCAAGATCGATCATCCGCGAGAGGAAGCTGCGGAACAGCACCAGAAACTGGCGGTGTTGGTTGGGGCGCGTCATAGCTTGCGGAGCCAGGCGACGGCCAGCACCATGACCAACAGGATGGCTGGCAAAGCTGGTGAACTGTGAAGCGCCGTGAGATGGGCGACCACGGCGCCCGACATGACGGCGGCCAGCACCACCGCGCCCCATCGGCTGAGCGGCGGGACGAGCATGCAAATCGCTCCGGTCACTTCGAGGATGCCGGTGAAGTAGCGGAACCATTGACCCAGGCCGACTTGAGCGAACTCTTGCACCGTTACGGGGCGGCTCATGAGCTTCATGCTTCCGGCGGCAAGGAAGATCAGGGCGAGCAGCACGGAGAGGAGCCATCCTGGGATGGCTTGCAGCAGGCTTGTTTTGGATGCGGCCGGTTGCGATTGGGCCGGTTGCGATTGGGAACGCTTGGTAGCGGCGTGTTCAGTCATACTCGGAATCCGTTATATCGAAATCCGAGTGATGTGTCAAGCGGGTTGCGCTCGCGGTTGGCAGGCGAAAGCGCCTGCCCCACATTACACCAGGCGAAAGCGCCTGCCCCACATTGGTTATTCCAAGAGCGAGCGGTACTCTTCGGGGTCGAGACCGTAGCGTTCCATCTGTCGGGGCAGGTCGGCGCGCAGCGTCTCGGGCGTACTTCGCACCCAGGCGGCGATGACGGTTTCCACGCCAACGCGGTTCTTGCCGTCCTCTTCCGCCATGGATTCGGCCAGGGCGCGCAGTTCGGCTTCGGTGGTTTCGCGCACCGGCCGCGGGGTTTGCGCCACCACCAGATTCAGGAAGTCTTCGGCTGCGTCGTTCCAATTCATCGGTTCTATTGTATAAGCTCAGCCCCGGCTGTTCATCCTTCGATCAACTCTCCGATCGCACGGTCCTGAGAGCCGGTCATGCCTTCCACTAACCCCAGAAAGCGCCGCCCGATTTGTTCCGCCCGCTCGGCGGAAACGTCGCCGAGCCGATGATTGATGTGGAGCCGCGAGGTTCCGGCGCTTGAATCCGCGACCACCACCAGCTCCAGGGAAATAGTCTGGCAATTGCGGTACACCTCCTCCGATGCGAAGCGGATCTGCCCCTCGCGATGCTGCGCCGCGCGCTCGATATAGTTGATGCTCCACGAGAACGGGTGTGGTATGTGCGCCTCGGTAAGAAGCGGCTGTATCCGCTCAAACCCGAACGCGCCATGAACCACGTAGTCCAGCACCTTGGCTTGTACTTCCCGAAGGAATGCCGCAATTGGTTGCCGCGGGTCAAGATGGAACCCGATCGGCAGCAGATTCACGTGCGTGCCTGTATCCTGCGCCGAGCTTCTGGTTCTGGTGGTTATCAAAGTGTCGAACAGCACCTGATTCCCACCGAGGATTTCCGCCAGGCACAGCCCCGTTGCGGCATGGTAGAGCGCGGCCGGGCTGGAACCGGCGCCGGCAGACCATCGGGCCATGCGCGCGCACAAACTCAGCGGCATATCGATGCCGATGGAGCGGGCGTCGTTGGATGGGCCGGCCGCCGGCAGGACGACGCGGGGCAGCGCCGCGACGCAATCGCGCCAAAACGCGGCGTCGCGCTCGATCTCGCGCGATGCGAGATAGGAAGCTTCCCGGGCAGCGAGTTCAGGCTGCGACGCCGGAATCACCGGCCCGGCCGGTTCGCCGCGCAGCGCCCGGTTCAGTTCCTCAAACCACAGCGTCTGCGTCGCTCCAAGAGCCTGCGCGTCCACCAAGCCGTGGTGCGCCGCGACGGCGACCGCGTGGTGGACCGCGCTGATCCGGGCGATGCCGACTCTGATCAATGGCGCATCCCAAAGGACGAAAGGCTCGCGAACCAGTTCCCCCGCCCATGCGGCCAGTGCAGCATCTGGTTCCGCGCTCGATGCGAAATCCCGGAAAACGGCGCGCGGCGCTTCCGCGGAAACGTACATGCAGGGTGCCGGATTTCCCGGCGTGAACCGTACATGCAGCCCTTCGCTTCTCAACACCACCCGCCGGGTCACCTCAGTGACCAGCTCCGTAGAGAGAGGCCCGCGCACGTGCAGAATGCCGCCCACATTTACCAGCGGCTGATCCGGAAATATCGAACTTAGGAAAACCGTCCAGCCCAGGGTCTGCGGAATCGCCATGCGCTCGCCGATTTGCAGCGGGGGTCTGACGCGCTCCATCGGTTGCCGTGTGGAGTGACCCTGCGGCGTAGAAGCCGCGCGACCGAAAGCTCGGGCCATCGCACGGGCATCCAGCGCAGCCTGCTCAGCGTTCCCGGCGTTCCCTTCGTTCCCAGGGGTGAAGCAGCCGCTCAAATACCAAACATGCGCGATGCCCTGGAACCACTCGACGTTGGCCGCCAGATCACGCTCGAAATCGTCCGGGACGGCCGGCCCCAAGAGTTGTGCTATCGTCCCCGCGGCGCACGCGAAAACCAATTCATCAACCTCTTCCTCTGCCCCGCTCTCTATATGCAGCGTTACGCCGCCGGCGGACAACACCGCGCGGCGTACTGAAGAGCCCGGGTTCCACACCACCACGCATCGATAACCCAATCCAGCCAGCTCATCGGCCAATATCGCGCCCGCCGGCTCGCGTCCAATGATGCCGATCCGGGTTGTGGCTGGATCCATGGACCTCGTCGGCGCCAGTTGCTTCCCTCTGGCCGGTATTGGCCGCAGACTCTGCTCAGGCGCCACGAAATCGAGCTTCAGAACCTCTAACAAATGCGCGGCCAGCGCCGACAAGGTGGAGAGGTCGAGCAGCTTCGATAGCGGGAGAGGCTGCCCCACCGCATCGACCACCACTCCGGCCAGCTCCACCAACTGCAACGACGAGGCGCCCATCGCGACTAGCGATTCGTGCGGATCGATCGCGCCCGGCGATGAGTCGAGCAGCGCGACCATTACTTCCTGCAGCGCCGCTACCAGCAGATCGAAGCGCTCTTCCGGTATACGCTCCCGCAGATTCTCTATGCGAGCCTTAAGCGTCGCGGCCGTTCTCGAAGGTCCGGAATGCGAGGAATCGGACTCATCGGCATCCTCCGGCGCCTCGGCGTTGAACCAGACGATTTCCGACGTTAGCGCATACTTGCCGGATTCGAACGCCTGGCGGCACGCATAGCGTTTGGCCTTGCCGTTGGGAGTCTTCGCGATTCCTCCGATCGGCGCGACCACTACCGCCACCAGTGGAAGGCGCATGCGCTGCAGTGCAGCGTTGTGCACCGCATCCGCCACCTCGCGGGCCGCAGCCGCGCCGGCGGGCGGCTGACTCAGCTCCACCACAACCACCGCGCCCTCCTGCGCCCGCTCGCTTCCATCGGACGATAGAGTGCTCGCAAACGCCGCCACGCCGTTCGGTTGAATCGCGGAGTGCGCGCCGCGCACCGCATCCTCGATGTCCTGCGGATACAGGTTGCGCCCCTGCAGGATGATCAAGTCTTTCAGACGCCCGGTGATCACCAACTCGCCTTCCAGCAGCGCGCCAAGATCGCCGGTACGCAAGTACTCCCGCGAGTCGTTTTCTTCCGGCGCCAGCCGGGCCCGGAACGCCGCCTGGGTCTGGTCTTCCTGATTGAAATAGCCAAGCGCCTTGCTCAGTGAATCCACCCAAATTTCGCCTACATGGCCGTCCGGCGCCTGCCGGAAGGTGAGCGGATCGACAATGCGCACCACCATATCCCGGCCAGGCTTTCCGCAGCCATACAGGAACGTCTCATCACCGTTGCTCGCCGGCATCAGGACGCCCGCGCGTTCGAGCGCCCTACGGTCGGCGCGGAAAGTTGCGCGCCCCGCTACCGAGATTCCCACGGTGTGCTCCGTGAGCCCGTAAACCGGACAAAAAGCTTCGCGCCGGAAACCACTCACCGAGAAAGCCTCCAGGAACGCCTCCACGGTGGAGCGCCGCACCGGCTCGGAGCCGCTTCCCGCTTTCTGCAGCGTGCTCAAGTTCCACTGGACGCGCTGCTCGGGCGTCGTCTTCTGAACCGCCAGCGCGTAGCCGAAATCGGGAGCGCACGTGTGGGTCGCCCCCACCCGCGACATGGTGTCGCACCAGATATCCGGCCGCTGGATAAACGTGAATGGCGACATGAGATAGAGCCGGCCGTTTCCCATGGCGGCGTTAAGAATGCCCGTGATTAGCCCGAAGGCGTGATAATGCGGCAGCCACATCACAGCGCAAGCGTCCGGCCCCAGTCCCAGAGCGGCCGCGTTGAATGTTACCTGATGCAGAATATTCTCGTGGCTGATCATCACCCCGCGCGGCTGCGAGGTGGAACCCGAAGTATAGAGCAGGCACGCCAGGTCCGTGAGCCGGGCCTGATGCGGCGCCGCCGGCCAACTGCCTGGACCGATTTCACTGGTGCTGTACCATGGCAATGCCGGGGAAGATTTCTCGATCCCCTGCTTCGCGCAAGCGGCCTCGCGCGCGGTATTGTAAGTGCCCGCCGTTAGTACCGCGCGGGCGCCGCAATCTTGCGCGATCCCGTGCACGAGCGGCAGTTCCACGGCAAGCCGTGCCGGAGACGGCGGATAGACCGGGACCGGAACAACGCCCGCCTCGAGACATCCGATGAATGCGTTGATGAAATCAAGCCCGGGAGGATACGCAAGAATCGCCCGCTCACCCGGCTCGATGCGGCACTCACGCCTGAGGAATCCTGCGATTGCGCCGGCCGTCTCCAGCAGCGGCCCGGCAGTGAGATGGCCGGACTCGCCGCCGTCTTCTGCGATCCAGGTGAAGAGCGGCTCCTCGGCTTGCCGCCCGCTCTTTTCGCGTAAACGGTCCACCGTCAGCAGGGGTTGCATTTGCATCGTGTCTCCTTCCTGACAACTATAGACCTTCCGCGTGCGTTCGAATACCTAAGCGCAAAACGTTGCATCTGGCGCGACGATGACGCGCTTTACAGAGTCGTGGGCCGGCGTTCCCGCTGGTCGATGACATGCAGGAACGACTCGGCTTCAGCATAGCCTGGACGCAGCTTCAGCGCCTGGTTAAAATCGGCTCGCGCCCGCGCCAGATCGGGCTTGTACTGCAAATGATAAATGCCAACGTACAAATGGGCGCTGGGGTCCAGGGGCCGCATGCGCACAATGCGTTCGGCAATTTCAGTGGCTTCATCGAACATTTCGAGCTGGTGATATTCCGCGGCCAGAAAATCGAGCCGCGAATCGTCGCTCGGGTCGGCGGCGATCTCTTCTTTCAGGATCTCGATATACCAGTGGTTCTTGCGGCGGCGCGCTTCCCGGTCCGAAGTAAAATTGTGATCGATGCGGATGGCAGTCTTATGCAGACGCCCACCTCCTGACAGAATCGAGGCGTCGATGGTCTCATGCACGCGGCCGCGGTACCGATGGTTCGCCCGGTTCGCAAAGAGGCGGACCACGAAATCCGTGGTGGAACTCGAAGCGCCCGGCGAGTGATTGCGCCGCTCCAGAACATATCCTGCGTTTTCGTCGAGCGCGACCAGCCTTTCGATCATGGGCGCGCCCGCCCGATCCAGGGTCTCATCCGCGTCGAGCATCAGGATCCACCGGCCACGCGCACGCGCGATTGCGCAATTACGGGCGGCCGCGAAATCGACGATCGTGAAATCGAACGGGATCACCTGCGCCCCATAGCTGGCCGCGATGCGCGGCGTTCCATCCGTCGAGCCGGTGTCCACGACAATCAACTCGCCCGCCAGACCGCGCACCGAATCGAGACACCGCGGCAGACTACGCTCTTCATTCTTCACCATCATACAGAGGCTGAGCGCATCCGGCAAAGTCGGCATTGCTGTTCCGATCATAGACCGTTTTCCCGCCGTTCCCAAGGTCACACTCATGCGACGCCTGCGAGTCGCGCGGATGAGGTCTCCCGCCGAGAGTAGTCGGCACGCACACCCCGCGTTAGGACGATGGAACGGAGCGTCGAGCCCCGTTCAGGCGCTGAGGTCTTCGGTCGGCTTCACCGGCACGATCTTCGCGACGCGTTCCATGACCTTCTTGTTTTGCTCAGCCTTTTTCAAGTCGTAAGCTGCCTGCAACCGCATCCACATTTGCGGCGAACTGCCAAAACAGGCGGGAAACCTTCAGGCACATGACCGCTGATAGGGGTTTGCGGCCCGCCATAATATCGTGCAGCATTTGGCGGGACACGCCAAGGGCTTTGGCCGCAGCCGTCACCGACAGGCCCACTGACGGCAGGATATCTTCCTTGATAATCTCGCCTGGGTGGATAGGCGGCAGCGCGTTTCGTCTTTCCATAACTTCCCCTACTCTGAGGGTGATATCCGAATTTTATATAAAAGATAAGGTCGCTACGGTTCCAGACGCCGCAGGGATTCGATGCGCAAAAAGCTGAACGCCGGCTGCACGCTCCCGGGTGCCGCGCCGTCATCTGTTCGACTATGCTAATGCGCCGGCTTCTGCCCATCAGTCTCGCCGCCCACGCAGCGTTCCTCTGCCACGCACAGGACGAACCCCCGCGCCTTCAATTTGATGCCGCGGTTATCAAGCTCACAGTGCCTCCCGCTCCCCGGGTCGGTTGCTTGGGCGGCCCCGGAACCCAAGATCCTACCCTGTTACAGTGCCAGAATATGAGTTTGCGAAATCTGATCCTGTGGGCATGCGCAGCCACGATCAACGAACTTTCGGCGCCGGATTGGGCCCGCACACAAGTCTTCGATCTCACCGCCAGAGTGCCACCCGGAACCACCGTTGCTCAGGCGACGGAGATGTTGCGAAACCTGCTAATCGATCGCTTCAAACTCCAAACTCACCGCGAGCCCCGACAGACGCCGGGTTACGAATTGGTCGTTGCAAAGAACGGCCCGAAGTTCCACGAGTCGGTTATCGATCCGAACAAGCAGCCTCCGCCTACCATTCCGGGCGAGGCGACGAAGGTTGATGAAAATGGCTACCCGACCATCCCTCAAGGCCGCACAGGCATCATGTTTAGGGGAATTCACGGACGCATGGTCTTGACAGGCTACACTATGGAGCGCTTAGCCGCACAGATCGCCACCCAACTCAAAATGCCGGTGATCGACGCCACCGGTCTAACAGGTAAATACGACATCAATCTTTCGTGGATTCAAGCAGGACCGGACACCGATACCGACGGTCCTCCTATGGTGCAAGCCCTCCAAGAACAACTCGGCTTGGGGCTGAAATCCAAGCTCGACACAATCAACGCCCTAGTCGTGGACCGCCTGGAAAAACTCCCCACCGAGAACTAGCTCAGGCACTTGTCGGTTCCGCCGTGTTATATAGAGAGCATCATCCATATGCCACAGGTCCTCATCCAATTCGGTGATGCAACGTTGAAAGATTGACCGAATCGCTCCCGCTGCCAAGCGGAAGCGCGCTGATTTTATCCGGCGGGCCGTCAAGGACGCGATCTTCCGTCGGGAGACGGATCGGATCCGCGAAGCGTACCGGCTCCAGCCGGATTGCGTCGAGGTTTCAGATGTTTGGGAACTTCCCGAGGAATGGAAAGAGTGAAGCAGTTCGACATCTGGTGGGCGGATCTGCGAGGACCCGCAGGCCGGCGCGCCCGGTCTTGTTGTTGAGTCGAAGCGACGCCTACGGCTATCCTTCCAAGTTTGTAGCGGCTGGATCGAAGTTAAGCGCGCGGTGGGCGCCGCCTTGGGATGGCGGGAGTTGACGGATCTCGATTAGCCTGACCGGCGCTGCGGAATCCGGTCTTGATGCTTGGCGCCAATGCGCTTCCCACCCCGCGTTATAATAGTTACATCCGCAAAACCCAAGTGCAAGACTACATCCGGATTCGTGGTGCGCGCGTCCACAATCTCAAGAACATTTCGCTTTCTATTCCCCACAACCAGTTGACCGTGGTCACGGGCGTTTCGGGATCGGGAAAGTCTTCGCTTGCCTTCGATACCATCTACGCCGAGGGTCAGCGGCGCTATGTGGAATCGCTCTCCGCCTACGCGCGGCAGTTCCTCGAACGCATGGAAAAGCCGGCCGTGGAGGATATCGACGGCATCGCGCCCGCGGTGGCCATCCGGCAGAAAAACACCAGCCGCAACCCGCGATCCACCGTCGCCACATCCACCGAATGCTTCGATTTTCTCCGCCTGCTTTATGCGCGCGTGGGCCAGACCTTCTGCCCCACGTGCGGCGGCCGCGTGCGCCGCGATTCGGTGGATGAAGCCGCCGCCCGCCTGCTTGAATTGCCGCCAGGCACGCGCTGGTATGCGCTGTTTTCCGTGGGCGAGCACGCCGGCGCGCAATCCCTTCGCGACCACCTCTTTGAACTGCGCAAAAAGGGCTTCAACCGGCTCTATCAATCCGGCCGCCTGTTCGAATTCTCCACGCCGGAATCGCTGCTCGAGATCGATTTCGCGAAGCCCCTCTTCATCCTGGTGGACCGTATCGCCATCGGCCCCGATATGCACCAGCGCCTCGTCGACACTATCGAAATCTGCTATCGCGAAGCTGGCGAGATCGTCTTCGAAAGCGCCGCCGGCGGCCAGCAGATCCGCTTCAACGAAAAATTTCAGTGCAAGACTTGCGGCACGGAATTCACTCTGCCTGAGCCGATCCTGTTCAGCTTCAATTCGCCCTTCGGCGCCTGCCCGCGCTGCCAGGGCTTCGGCAACACCATCGATTTCGACATGGACCGCGTCATCCCCGATAAGTCGCTCTCGCTCGACGATGGCGCCGTGGACCCGTGGACCAAGCCGAAGTACCGCGCATGGCTCGGCAACTTCAGGAAATCCGCCCGGGCCGTCCGGTTTCAGGTTCCGTTTTGCGATTTGACCGAAGGCGAGCGCGAAGCCACCTACGAATTCATCCGCCGCTTTTTCGATCATCTGGAAAGCAAGAAATACAAAATGCACGTGCGCGTCTTTCTCAGCCGCTATCGCGGTTACGCGCTGTGCCCCGAGTGCAAGGGCGCGCGGCTGCGCAAAGAAGCGCTCTACGTGCGCGTGGGCGGAAAAAATCTGGCGGAAGTGGTCCGCATGAACATTGCCGAGGCCCAGCGCTTCTTCCTCAGTCTTGAGCTTTCGCCCGAAGAGACGGCTATCGCCGAAAAGATTCTGGTGGAGATCCGGCAGCGGCTGAAGTTTCTGAACGACGTCGGCCTGGAATACCTCACGCTCGACCGTCTGGCCTCCACGCTCTCCGGCGGCGAAGCGCAGCGCATCCAGCTCGCGACGTCGCTCGGCTCGCGCCTGGTCGGCGCCTGCTACGTGCTGGACGAGCCTTCCATTGGCCTGCATAGCCGCGACACCGGGCGCCTGATCCGCATCCTCGAAGAGCTGCGCGAGCTGGGCAACACCATCGTCGTGGTGGAACACGACCCCGATGTGATGCGCGCCGCCGACCACATTGTAGATCTGGGTCCCGGCGCCGGCGAGCACGGCGGCCACATCGTCTTCGAAGGTCCGTATGGCAAGCTCGCGGCTAATGGCAACCTGTCGCTTACCGCCAAATATCTACGCGGCGAGCTGCATGTCGCAGCCCCGCGCGAGCGTCGCGAAGTGAATCCCAGACGTATGCTGCGCTTCACCGGCGCGCGCCTCCATAACCTGAGGAACCTCAACGTCGAGATCCCGCTCGGCATGATGGTGGTGGTGACCGGCGTTTCCGGTTCGGGCAAATCGACCCTGGTGCACGACGTGATCTTCCGCTCGCTGGAAGCCCTGCACAAGGCCGGGGAGAGCGCGCAGGAAACGCTGCTCGATGGGCCTGCGGGCGAAGAGACCGAAGCCCCGCGGCTCGCGTGTAAAACGGTCGAAGGCGCCGACCGGATCAACAGCACTGTGATGATCGATCAATCGCCGATCGGCCGCACCCCGCGGTCGAACCCGGTGACTTATATCAAAGCGTTCGACCTGATCCGCGCCGTTTTCGCCGCCACCCGCGAGGCGGAAAAGCGCGGCTACACGGCCGGTCACTTTTCGTTCAACATCCCCGGCGGACGCTGCGAGACATGTCAAGGCGATGGAACCGTCACCGTGGAAATGCAGTTCCTCGCCGACGTGGAGCTGATCTGCGACGAGTGCAAGGGTACCCGCTACAAGGGCGGCATTCTCGAAATCCGTTACAACGGCCTGAACATCCACGAGACGCTGCAGCTCACCGTGCGCGAGGCCATGACGTTCTTCGCCGCGAACCATCGCATCGTGCAGCGGCTCAAGGTTCTGGACGACGTCGGCCTCGGGTACCTGCGCCTCGGCCAATCGGCCACCACGCTCTCCGGCGGCGAGGCTCAGCGCGTCAAACTGGCCGCGCATCTGGCGGCGTCAAGCTGCGCGGGCACTCTCTTCATCTTCGACGAGCCCACTACCGGCTTGCACTTCGACGACATCGCCAAGCTACTCGCCTCATTTCAGCGGCTCATCGATAACGGCGGCAGCCTGATCGTCATCGAGCACAATCTGGATGTGATCCGCGCCGCGGATTGGGTAATCGATCTCGGTCCCGAAGGCGGCGGCGGAGGCGGGGAAGTAGTAGCGGTGGGGCCGCCGGAAGCTATCGAGGCGGCGGAGCGCTCTTATACCGGTAAGTATCTGCGCGAATCGCATGTGTAAAGCCG
>JBEKNN010000008.1:0-77016 GCA_049522755.1 Bryobacteraceae bacterium
CATCAATCTGACCCACCGCGGCGCTTGCGGCTGCGATCCCGAGACGGGCGACGGCGCCGGCGTCCTCATCCAGATTCCGCACCGTTTCTTCGCGCGCCAATGCGCCGACCTCGGCTTCACCCTGCCCGCCGCCGGCGAATACGGCGTCGGCATGACCTTCCTGCCCGTCGAGCCGCAAGCCCGCCAGGCCTGCGAAGGCATCCTCGAAAAAATCGTGGTCGCCGAAGGGCTCACCGTCCTCGGCTGGCGCGATACCCCCATTGAGGGAACCGCCATCGGGCGCATCGCGCGTGGCTCCCAGCCCTACATCCAGCAGATCTTCATCGGCCGCGCCAAGGGCATGACCGAAGATCACCTCGAGCGCAAGCTCTACATCGTCCGCAAGCGCGTCGAATCCGAAGCCGCCGCAAAGGGCGTCTACATCCCGTCGCTCTCCGCCCGCACCATCGTGTATAAAGGGCTGCTGCTCGCCCCGCAAATCGCCAATTTTTATCCGGAGCTCAACGATCCCGAAGTGGTGAGCGCTCTCTGCCTCGTGCACCAGCGCTTCTCCACGAACACGTTCCCGTCGTGGCGCCTCGCGCATCCTTATCGCTACGTCGCGCACAACGGCGAAATCAACACCCTGCGCGGCAACGTCAATTGGATGCACGCGCGCCAGTCCGTGCTCGCTTCGCCGCTCTTCGGCGACGATATCAAAAAGCTGTTCCCCGTCGTCGAGCCCGGCGGCAGCGATTCCGCCGCCTTCGATAACGCCCTCGAGCTGCTCGTCATGTCCGGCCGCTCCTTGCCCCACGCCATGGCCATGCTCATCCCCGAAGCCTGGTCCAAGAACGAGCACATGGACCCGCAGAAGCGCGCGTTCTACGAATATCACGCGTCCCTCATGGAGCCGTGGGACGGCCCCGCCGCCATCGCCTTCACCGACGGCCGCACCATCGGCGCCATGCTCGACCGCAACGGCCTGCGCCCCGCCCGCTACCTGGTCACCAATGACGACCTGCTGATCATGGCGTCGGAAACCGGCGTGCTATCGGTCAAGCCTGAAGACGTCAAATTCAAGGGCCGCCTGCAGCCCGGCAAAATGCTGCTGGCCGATCTCGCCGAGGGCCGCATCGTTTCCGACAAGGAGCTCAAAGCCAGCCTCTACGGGCGCAACCCCTACCAGCTTTGGCTCAAGGAAAACCAGATCGAGATCGAAAGCCTGGCTGAGCCTCCACGCCAGCACGGCTCCGATCAGGACGCCATTCTGACGCGGCAGCGCGCGTTCGGATACACCGATGAGGACCTCCGCCTGATCCTCGGACCCATGGCCGGCAACGGCGAAGAGGCCATCGGCTCCATGGGCACCGATACCCCGCTCGCCTGTCTCTCCGATAAGCCGCAGCCGCTGTTCAACTACTTCAAGCAGCTCTTCGCGCAGGTCACCAATCCGCCCATCGACCCTATCCGCGAAGATCTGGTGATGTCGCTGCGCAGCTATATAGGCGTCGAGCGCAATATTCTCGCCGAAACCCCGCTGCACTGCCACACCCTCAAGCTCAAACACCCGGTGCTGATCAATCGCGATCTGGAAAAGCTGCGCCGCGTTTCGCAGGGCGATTTCCTCGCCACCACGCTGTCCATGCTCTTTCCGGTGGAGGCAGGAGCCGAGGCAGGCGCCAAGAGCCTGGAGCGCGCCCTCACCGAACTCTGCCGCCGCGCGTCGCGGGCCATTAAGGATGGCTACACGCTGCTGATCCTTTCCGACCGTGGCGTCGATCCCGACTACGCGCCCATCCCCAGCCTGCTCGCGCTGGCCGCGGTCCACAACCATCTGGTCCGCGAGGAATCCCGCACCCAGGTGGCCCTCATCATCGAATCCGGCGAGCCCCGCGAGGTGATGCATTTCGCGCTCTTGATCGGCTATGGAGCGAGCGCCGTCAATCCCTATCTGGCCCTGGAAACCGCCGAACAGCTCGGTGGTAGCGGCGACCATAGCCCCGTCGATTATTTCAGGAAGTCCATCGACAAAGGCCTCCTCAAAACCTTTTCCAAGATGGGCATCTCCACGCTCCAGAGTTACCGTGGCGCCCAGGTCTTCGAAGCCATCGGCCTGAATAAAGATCTGGTGGACCGCTACTTCACCGGCACCGTCTCCCGCATCGGCGGCGTCGGCTTGGACGTGCTTGCCGAAGAGGCCATCCGCAAGCATCGCCACGCGTTCGCCGCTGGAACCGAAACCGGCCCCGAGCTGCCCATCGGCGGCAACTATCAATTCCGCGCCGAGGGCGAATATCACCTCTACAATCCCGACACCATCGCCAAGCTGCAGCATGCTATAAAACGCGAAAGCTTTGAGACCTTCGGCGAGTACACCGCGCTCATCGATAACCAGAATCGCCAGCTCACCACCTTGCGCGGCCTGCTCGAAATCAAGCACGCCGAAGAGCCCATCCCGCTCGAAGAAGTCGAGCCCGCCAAACAGATCGTCAAGCGCTTCGCCACCGGGGCCATGTCGTTCGGCTCCATCTCGAAGGAAGCGCACGAAACTCTCGCCATCGCCATGAACAGCATCGGCGGTAAATCCAACACCGGCGAAGGCGGAGAAGACGAGGCGCGCTACCACGATAACCGCCGCAGCGCCATCAAGCAGGTGGCCTCCGGACGCTTCGGCGTCACCGCCAATTATCTGGTGAACGCGGACGAGCTGCAAATCAAAATGGCGCAAGGCGCCAAGCCCGGCGAAGGCGGCCAGTTGCCCGGCCACAAGGTGGATAACACCATCGCGCGCGTGCGCCACTCCATCCCCGGCGTGGGCCTCATCTCGCCGCCGCCGCATCACGATATCTACTCTATTGAAGATCTCGCCCAGCTCATTTACGATCTGAAAAACGTCAATCCGCGCGCGCGCATTTCGGTCAAACTAGTGGCGGAAGTCGGCGTCGGCACGGTAGCCGCGGGCGTCGCCAAAGCGCACGCCGACGCGATTCTGATCTCCGGCGATAGCGGCGGCACCGGCGCCTCGCCGCTCAGCTCCCTCAAGCACGCCGGCATCCCGTGGGAGCTTGGTCTCGCCGAAGCGCACCAGGTTCTCGTCATGAACGACCTGCGCGGCCGCGTCCGCCTGCAAACCGACGGCAAACTCCAGACCGGCCGCGACGTCGCCATCGCCGCGCTGCTGGGCGCCGAGGAGTTCGGCTTCTCCACCGCCCCGCTGGTAGCCATGGGCTGCATCATGATGCGCAAGTGCCACCTCAACACCTGCCCCGTGGGCATCGCCACGCAGGACCCTGTGCTGCGCGCCAAATTCACCGGCACGCCCGAAAACGTCGTCAATTTCTTCTTCTTCATCGCCGAGCAGGTGCGTCATTACATGGCGCAGATGGGCTTCCGCACTTTCGATGAAATGGTGGGCCGCGTCGATATGCTGGAAGCGCGCAAGGTGGTCGATCACTGGAAGGCCAAGGACATCGATCTATCCGCGATTCTCTACAACCCGCCCGCTCCCCACCGCGTAGCGCGCCGCTGCGTGGAAGCTCAGGATCACGGCCTCGATCAGGCGCTCGATTACAAGTTGATCGACAACGCGCGCGACGCGCTCGAAAACGCCACGCCCATCGAGATCAAGCTGCCCATCCGCAACGTGCACCGTACCGTGGGCGCGATGCTCTCTGGCGAAATCGCGCGGCGCTATGGTTCCGCGGGCCTGCCGGACGATACCATCCGCTTCCAGTTCAACGGCTCGGCCGGACAAAGCTTCGGCGCCTTCTTAGCCAAAGGCGTAACCCTCGAGCTCGAAGGCGATTCCAACGATTACACCGGCAAGGGACTCTCCGGCGGCCGCATCATCGTATATCCGCCGCAGAATTCCAGCTTCCTGCCCGAGGAGAACATCATCGTCGGCAACGTTGCGCTCTACGGCGCCACCAGCGGCGAAGCGTTCTTCAACGGACGCGCCGGCGAGCGCTTCGCCGTGCGCAACTCCGGCGCCAGGGCCGTAGTGGAGGGCCTGGGCGATCATGGCTGCGAGTACATGACGCGCGGCCTGGTAGTGGTGCTAGGCAAGTGCGGACGCAACTTCGCCGCCGGCATGAGCGGCGGCATCGCGTATGTGCTCGACGAAATCGGCGATTTCGCCGTGAAGCGCTGCAACACCGCCAGTGTAGATCTGGATCCGGTCGCCGCCGACGCCCACGACGCCGAGACGCTATTCACGCTAATCTTGCGCCACGCCGAAGCCACACGCAGCCCGCGCGCGAAATGGATCCTCGAAAACTGGGAGCAGATGCTCGGCAAATTCGTGAAAGTGTTCCCGCGCGAATACCGCCGCGCCCTGGCAACCCCGGCCGCCCTGGAGTTAATCCATGGCTAACGATCTTGTGGGGCAGCCAATCCTGGCTGCAGCCGCCTTTCAGGCGGCTCGCTGGATCAATGTGGGACAGACGCTTTCGTCTGTCAACCCGGCGGCTCTCTTAGGTAACGCCAATGGGTAAAGTAACCGGCTTCCTCGAACACATCCGCGAAACCCCGCAGCGCCGCCCCGTTTCCACGCGCATTCAGGATTGGTTCGAAATCTACCAGCCATCCTCCGAGGAGGCCGTGCGCACGCAGGGCGCGCGTTGCATGGATTGCGGCGTGCCCTTCTGCCACACCGGCTGCCCGCTAACCAACCTGATTCCCGATTGGAACGACCTGGTGTATCGCGGCCGCTGGCGCGAAGCCTCGCGCCAATTGCACGCCACCAATAACTTCCCCGAATTCACCGGCCGCCTCTGCCCTGCCCCATGCGAGGCCGCGTGCGTGCTCGGCATCAACGAGCCGCCGGTCGCCATCAAGCACATCGAGCAAGCCATTGTCGACCGCGCCTTCGCCGAAGGTTGGATACAGCCCGAGCGCCCCGCCGCACGGACCGGCAAACGCGTCGCCGTAGTAGGCTCCGGCCCCGCGGGCCTGGCCGCCGCGCAACAGTTAGCGCGCGCCGGACACTCCGTCACGGTCTTCGAAAAGTCCGCCCGCCCCGGCGGCCTCCTGCGCTACGGCATCCCCAACTTCAAAATGGAGAAGCACCTGATCGACCGCCGCCTCGATCAAATGCGCGCCGAAGGCGTATCCTTCGTCCTCCAAACCGAAGTAGGGCGGACCCCCTGGTCCGCGGCCGGCCCCCCGGCCGGCCCTCCGACCCCGGGCTCCCCAGCCACCCTCCCCCTCGCCGACCTCCGCCGCGACTTCGACGCCATCCTCTTATCCGGCGGAGCCGAGCAGCCTCGCGACCTCCAGGTCCCTGGCCGCGACCTCAAGGGCATCCACTTCGCCATGGAATTCCTTCCGCAGCAAAACCGCCGCAACGAAGGCGCCACCATCCCCGAATCCGAAGTCATCCTAGCCACCGGCAAGCGCGTAGTGATCATCGGCGGCGGCGACACCGGCGCGGACTGCTTAGGTACCTGCCACCGCCAGCGCGCCCTATCCGTCACCCAATTCGAGCTGCTGCCCAAGCCCCCGGCGACGCGCGCCGCCTCCACCCCATGGCCGCTCTGGCCCATGCAACTGCGCGTCGAAAGCTCGCACGAAGAGGGCGGCCTGCGCGATTGGAGCATCAACACTCTCGGCTTCACCGGCGATGCCAACGGAAACGTCACCCAACTGCACGCCGCCCGCATCACACCGGAATTCGCCGCCATCCCCGGCACGGAATTCACGCTGGATGCCGACCTCGTATTACTCGCCATGGGCTTCACGGGCCCAGCCAAGGGCGGCCTGCACGAGCAGCTCAACCTGGCGCAAGACCGCCGCGGCAACATCGCCACCGGCGCGGACTACCAATCCTCCGAACCCGGAATCTTCGCCGCCGGCGACATCCGCCGCGGCCAATCGCTAATAGTCTGGGCCATCGCCGAAGGCCGCAAAGCCGCCGCCGCCATCGATAGCTATCTGCAGACGACCACAGAGAGACAAACGGCATCGGTGATTGCCAAGTGACTCATTGTGGGGCAGGTTGAAACCGCGCGCCTCCGCCTCCGCGATTGGCGCGACCAGGACCGCGAGCCGTTCTACCGCATGAACTCCGACCCGCGCGTTATGGAATTCTTCCCCGCGCCGCTCTCGCGCGAAGAATCCGACGCCCTCGTCGATCGCATCGAAGCCCATCAACAGCGCCACGGCTTCACCTTCTTCGCCGCCGAACTCCGCCCCACCGCCCAGTTCATCGGCTTCATCGGAATCGTCCACACGCCGTTTGAAGCGCACTTCACTCCCTGCGTCGAGATCGGCTGGCGATTGGCCGCGGAGGCTTGGGGACAAGGCCTGGCCACGGAAGGCGCTCAAGCCGTCCTCCGCTTCGGGTTCCACGATTTGAAGCTCCCGGAAATCGTATCGCTCACGGTTCCGTCGAATCTTCGCTCGCGGCGCGTGATGGAAAAGCTCGGCATGACCTGCAATCCCGCGGACGACTTCGACCACCCGCGCCTGCCGCAAGGGCACCCACTGCGCCTGCACGTCTTGTACCGCGCCCGCGCAGGCCAGTGCGCCCAGTGAAACTGTATACTCTTAGTGGGGCAGCCAATCCTGGCTGCAGCCGCCTTTCAGGCGGCTTTTTCGACACAGCGCAAGGCACGCGTCTTATGCTCGATTCTATGCGACACTTAGCAGCCTGGTTGGCGGCAACTGCCGTATGCGCGTGCATCGTCGCGGCGCAACAATCGTCCGATGAAGTCCGCGTCAGCGCCCACATGTACACCCTGCCGCAGCTCCGTCTGACCGCGCAGGCGCAGCTCGTGCAACTCGAAGTGGTGGTGCGCGACGCACACGGCCAGCCGGTGAGCGGCCTGAAGCAGGCCGATTTCGAAATCCTCGACGAGGGCAAGCCGCGCGCCATCGCAGCGTTCTCGGTGGAAACGCGCGGGCATGCGCCGGCTCCCGATTTGGCCGCCGCGCCGGCGCCTTCCACCACGCCGTCAGTGGGCGCCGCGCCACTCGTGCCGCCTGCGCCGCGATCCACTCTTCTATTCTTCGACGATCTGCACGCCACCGGAGGCGAACTGCAGCGCACCCAAGCCGCGGCCAAACGCTTCATCCAGGATGGCCTGGGGCCGGGCGCGCGCGCCGCAGTCTACGCAGCGTCCGAAGGCCTCACGCTCGATTTCACGGCGGACGCGGACGCGCTCACCGCCGCCATCGAGAAGCTACGCACGCACCAGCGCATGTCCGAGAACGGATTGCAGCAGTGCCCGCGCATCACGCCGTATCAGGCTTACTTGATCGTCAACAATCTGGACTATACCGCGCTCAACGCAGCCCTTGCGGAAGCGAGGCAGTGCCGCAACGCCACGGTCGCGGGAGGAACGCCGCCGCCCATCCCCAGAGGCGGCAGCAGGAACATTCCGGCGGACCCCGTAGGCATCACCGTGCGGGCGCAAGCGGAAGCGACGTGGCAGATGGCGCGCGATATATCGTTCACCTCGTTCGATGCCATTGATAACGCCATGGCGCTGCTGGCGAAAGCCCCGGGAAGCCGCGTGCTGCTGATGGTTTCCACCGGCTTTCTCTCGGGCATGCTGGACGCCCAACGGGATGCCGCCATCGACCGCGCCATCCACGCCGGCATCGTGATTAATGCGCTCGATGCGAAGGGCCTGTGGTCGGAGGGGGTGGGGCGCGCCTTCGGCCAGGACGCCCAGACTTATAAAGGCTTCCCGATTCAGACATTCCTCTTCGAAGCCACATCGGTGGGCTCGCGCAACGACGCGGTAAATGCCGTTATGGAAGAATTCGCCGCGGGCACCGGCGGCCTGTTCTTCCATAACAGCAACGATCTGGTAGGCGGATTCGCGCAACTCGCCGCCGTTCCCGAGACCACGTATCTGCTCGCGTTCCGGCCCGATGCCGAAGGCGCCGCGGGCAAATATCACAAGCTCAAGGTGCGGCTGACAGCAGCGACCCATGACTACGTGCAGGCGCGGCCAGGATACTTTGCGCCCGCAAATCCGCCGGCCGACGCGAAGACTGAGCTACGCAGGCTCGACCAGGAAACGATAGCGGTGGACACACTGGCGGAGATCCCTGTGCAGCTCACTGGGAGTCTGAGCAAAACGGAGAAGGGCGCTCCTGTGCTTTCGCTGCTGATCCATGTGGATCTCGCCAAATTGAAATTCACCGAGAGCTCGGGCCGGCAGACGCAGAAGCTGGCGTTCGTCGGAGCGCTGATGGATGCGAACGGCAATCTGGTCACAGCGAAAGAAGGCGCGATGGAGCTGGCGTTGAAGCCGGAGAGTCTGGCGCGGATGCAGGCCAGCGGTGTGAACGCAGCGCTGACGCTGAGCGCGCCGCCGGGCCCATATCGCGTACGTATCGTAGTGCAGGATGCGGAAGGAAAGATGGCGGCGCTGAGCCAAACGGTAGCACTGCCTTAGTGGGGCGGCTCATCTGGCTTGCAGCCGCCCTTCAGGCGGCTTCTCCCGCGCGCCGCAAGGTATCATAAATATTTATGAAAGGCATAGTTTGAAAGGCATCGTTCTCGCCGGCGGTACAGGCAGCCGGCTATTCCCGTTGACTAAGATCACCAACAAGCATCTGCTGCCCATCTACGACCAGCCCATGATCTACTACCCCATCCAGACGATGGTGGATGCCGGCATACGGGACATCATGGTGGTCACCGGCGGACGCCACTCCGGCGGGTTCCTGGAGCTATTGGCTAACGGGAAACATTTTGGGCTGAAGCATATCAACTACACCTATCAGGAAGGCGAAGGGGGCATCGCCGACGCCCTGGCGCTGGCGGAGCACTTCGCCGACGGGCAGAAGATCTGCGTAATCCTGGGCGATAACATCATCGAGGGCAGCATCCGCGAAGCCGCCGAGAGTTTCCGCCGCCAGGCGAAAGGCGCGCACATCCTGCTCAAGGAAGTGCCGGACGCGGAGCGCTTCGGCGTGGCCGAGATCGCCAATGGGCATGTCGTGGCGATTCAAGAGAAGCCCAGGAATCCGAAATCGAACTACGCGGTAACGGGCATCTATATGTACGACGCGTCGGTCTTCGACAAGATCAAGACGCTGGTGCCTTCCAATCGCGGCGAACTGGAAATCACCGACGTCAACAACGCATACATCCACGAAGGCGGCATGGCCTTCTCATTTCTGGAAGGCTGGTGGACCGACGCCGGCACCTTCGAATCGCTGCTGCGCGCCGCCAACCTGGTGGCTCAGTCGAAAGCCAGACACCCGCTTCCCGATGCCGGCGCCGTCGGTAGCTTGAAAGGAGCATCGCGAGCGTGATGGCAGGACGCGCGGCAGTCAACAACACGGCCGACAAAACGGTCCGCCTGCTGGCAAGCTCGGGAGAACTGGAATTGGCTCTCCCCGAATGCGAGAAAGGCCTGGGCCACGTCATTGGCGCTCTAGCCTCCAAGGACCTGATCGACGGCGTGCGCATTCAGTCGCTGCCGGTGTATCCCGACGACCGCGGCTATTTTCTGGAAATCCAGCGCATCGGGCACGGCCTGGCCGCCGGCTTTCCCGCGGAGACTTCGCAGATCTCCGCGGCGATGAATTACGCCGGCGCCGTGAAGGCGTTCCACTATCACCTGCACCAGACGGACTGCTGGACGCCGGTGAAGGGCTTGCTGCAAGTGGCGCTGGCGGACCTGCGCGTGGGCTCGCCGACTTTCGGGCACCGCAATACGCTCTATATCGGCCCCATGCGCCCGTGGCAAGTGCTGATCCCTCCGGGCGTGGCGCACGGATACAAGGTGATCGGCCACGAGGATGCGCTGCTGGTCTACATGACCGACCGCTTCTACAATCCGCAAGACGAGGGCCGCGTTCCCTATAACGACGCGTCCATCAACTACGATTGGGAGACCCAAAGAAAATAACCCATGACCATTCTGGTGACGGGTGGCGCCGGCTTTATCGGGTCGGCGTTCGTCCGCATGTCTATCGGCCAAACGGATTGGCGCGTCGTCAACTTCGATAAGCTCACGTACGCCGGCAACCTCGAAAATCTCACGAGCGTCGCCGAAAATCCGCGCTATCGCTTCGTGCATGGCGATATCTGCGACCAGGCTCTGGTCGATTCCACGCTGGCCGAAGAGAAGCCGGACGCCATTGTGCATTTCGCCGCGGAATCGCACGTGGATCGAAGCATACTCTCGCCCGAGCCGGTGATTCAGACGAATCTCCGCGGCACTTTCATCTTGCTCGAAGCTGCGCGCCGCGCCGGCGTGCAGCGATTCGTCCACGTCTCTACCGACGAAGTCTACGGCAGCCTGAAGGCGCCGCTTGAAGCCACGGAAGAATTCCCGCTGAATGCGAGCAGCCCTTACTCCGCTTCGAAGGCCGGGTCCGATTTGCTGGCGCGGTCTTACTTCGTCACTTACAAACTGCCGGTGCTGATTACGCGCGCGTCCAACAACTACGGGCCGTATCAATTCCCCGAGAAGCTGATCCCGCTCATGATCACCAACGCCTTCGAAGACCACCGCCTGCCGGTATATGGCGATGGCCAGCAGGTACGCGATTGGCTCTACGTGGACGATCACTGCCGCGGCGTGATGGCGGTGCTTGAGAAAGGGCGCGAAGGCGAAATCTACAACATCGGCGGCAACCGCTCGCTGCCGAATCTCGAAGTAGTGCACAAGGTATTGCAGCTCACCGGCAAACCCGAAAGCCTGATCGAATATGTGAAGGACCGTCCGGGCCACGACCGGCGCTATGCGCTCTCGAGCGAAAAACTGACGTGCGAAACCGGCTGGCGGCCCCGCACTAGCTTCGAGACCGGATTAGCGGAAACCATCGACTGGTATCGCGCCAACTCCGCATGGGTGGCAGGCGTGCGCAGCGGCGCATACCTGACCTATTACGAGCGCAACTACGGCAACCGCGCAAGCTAGGGCAGGTACTGGTAGCGCCGGCGGTCTTGCCGCCGGTTCTTTTGTAGACTCAAAGCATCCATGCGAGTGGCGATTGAAGCGGCGTCGCTGGCGCTTTCGAGCGGCGGGCTACAGCGCTACACTTCCGAGCTGAGTGTTGCGCTGGCGCGCTGCTTCCCCGGCGACGAGTTCTACCTGACGTCCGACCAGCCGTTCCGGATGCCCCCCGGCGCGCAGCCCAACCTCAAGCGCGGCGGCGGTCCCACTAACGCGCTGGAGCGGCGCTGGTGGCTGTGGGGCCTGGCGCGCGAGATGCGCCGCCTGGGCGCCGACCTGGTCCACGGGCCGGATTTCGCCGTGCCGTATATACCAGGCAGACCCAGCGTGCTCACGCTGCATGACCTTTCGCCATGGATGGACCACCGCTGGCACGGCGATGCGTTCCGCGTCCGCCGCCGCACGCCGGTTCTGCTCGAGATGGGCGTCGCGACCATGGTGATCACGCCCAGCGAGAGCGTGCGCACGCAAGCCATGGAACGCTTCAAGCTGCGCCCCGAGCGCGTGGTGGCCGTACCCGAAGCCGCCGCGCCATGGTTTACCCCTGTCGAGCCAGACACGCGGCGGAACCGGCCTTACTTCCTGTTTGTGGGAACGCTGGAGCCGCGCAAGAACCTCGCCGCACTGGTGGAGGCGTGGCGCGAAGCGTGTGCAGACCACAAGGTGGATCTGGTGTTGGCCGGACGCCGCCGCGCCGATTGTCCACCGCTGCCGGACGAACCGAGCCTCGAGGTTCTGGGCGAAGTTCCCGACGAGCAACTCCCCGCGCTCTATTCCGGCGCCCTCGCGTTCGTCTATCCATCGCTCTATGAGGGCTTCGGCCTGCCGGTGCTGGAGGCGATGCAATGCGGCGCGTGCGTGATTGCATCGCGCGCGGTGGCGGAAGCGGCCGGCGATGCAGCCATCTATGCCGATGGGGCCGCGGAACTGGCGCGCGGCATGCGGGATCTGCTGGAGCATCCCGAAAGAGCGCCGGAATGGCGCTCTCGCTCGCTGGCGCGGGCGCGCGAATTCACCTGGGAGCGCACCGCACGCGCAACCTACGAAGTCTATCGGGAGGCCCGGAAGCGCTTTGGCCGCTGACTGGCGTGGAGGATGGGCCGCGAGGGACTCCTAACGCTGACGAAAAGCTGGCTGGCCCCATCATTACTACGGGCTCGGTTCCGCGCCGCCGGGTTTGCCGAGTGAGGCTTCCACCGCGACGCGTACCAGTTGGCTGCGGGTCCTCACGTTGGTTTTCTCGAAGAGCTGCTGCAAGGTAGACTTCACGGCTCCTTCCGTGATGCCGAGGCTGGCGGCGATCTTCAGGTTGGTCAACCCTTCCAGCACGCCCGCCAGAACCTGCTTCTCGCGCTCTGTCAGCGCATTCTGAAAGCTTCGATCCGGGGCGATGGGCGCGCGGGCGGCCAGGGACTGAATCACTTGCCGGTCGACCCATGCGTCTCCCGCCGCCACCATGCGGATGGCCCTCAATAGCGAGCCGACCGGATTGTGCTTGAGAAAGATTCCAGCCGCGCCCCGCTGCAATACCTCCGATGACTGGACCGCGTCTATGGCCCCGGTGACGATGAGGATGTTGCCGGCGTAACCGGCCCCACGGGCCAGCCGCACCACTTCGTCGCCTCGCAGATCGGGCAGGTTGAAATCCAGCAGCATGAGCTCGACCGTCGCCCGGCTGAGGAATTCCAGAGCCTCCTGCGCGGTGCCGCATTGCCCAACCACATCGAAATCCGGCTCGGACGTCAACAAGCGGCTAAGGCTCTCGCGGAAGAGTACGTGATCGTCGACCAACAGCAGGCGGATGCGCTCCATGGGCGCCGGAAAATTTGGATCCTGTGGTTTCACTGTGGGGTCAACTCAAAGGTTAAGGGCCGAACCGAACCTCCGCCAAGCGCTTCAGCCAAAAGATTCGGACCATCGCCGGAAGATAGCCGGACCATCCGAACGATCTGTTTTCGCAATCGAATGGCGCCAGGCAGATGCACTGAAAGATAGGTGGCGATCCCGGCGCGCCGCCAGCTACATTCGTCTTTAGAGACCCCCTGTCTCGTCTTCACGGTTCCACTTCCCCATGATCCGGCGACTCGTCGATTTTGCCCTCAACAACCGCTTGCTCATCGCGGCCATTGGCATTCTGCTGTTCGCCTGGGGAGTCATTTCGTTCCGCAATCTGCCCATCGAGGCCTATCCGGATGTGGCCAACAACTACGTCCAGGTGATCACGCAGTGGCCGGGCCGCGCGGCCGAAGAGGTGGAACAGCAGGTGACGATCCCGGTCGAGATTGTGATGAACGGGCTGCCGCACCTGGAGCATCTGCGGTCCACGTCGCTTTCGGGTTTGTCGAGCCTGATGCTGATTTTCGACGACGATTCGGACAACGACTGGAATCGCCAGAAGGTGCTGGAGCGGCTCTCGTCGGTGACCCTGCCGGACAACCTTCAACCGCAGATCGGCACCGACTATAGTCCGGTGGGCCAGATCTTCTGGTACACGCTGAAGAGCGTCAACCCCTCATACGATTTGATGGAGCTGAAGGCGCTCGAAGATTGGGTGCTTGAGAAGCAATTCAAGTCCGTTACCAACGTAGTGGACGTTGCCAGCTTCGGCGGAACCACCAAGGAATACCAGGTCCAGATCGATCCGGACAAGCTGGTTTCCTACGGGCTCAGCATGAGTCAGGTGGAACAACAGCTCGCCAATAACAACGTGAATGCGGGCGGCAGCTTCATCCAGGAGGGCTTGCAGCAAGTCAACGTACGGTCTATCGGCCTTTTCGAACACGTGGACGATATCGGGCAAACCGTGCTCAAGACGCAGAACGGAACGCCGCTGCGCATCGAGGATATTGCGCGGGTGGTGCAAGGGCCGAAGATCCGCCTGGGGCGCATCGGAAAAGCGATTCACCGCGCCGATGGAAAGATTATCGACAACGACGACGTGGTGGAGGGCATCGTTCTGCTGCGCAAGGGCGCCAATTCCGATTCCACGCTGGATGCCCTTCACGACAAGGTCAAGGAGCTGAACGAGCACATTCTGCCGAAGGGCGTAACCGTAGTTCCTTTCCTCGACCGCAGCGACCTGGTGCATTTCACCACCGAAACCGTGATGCACAACCTGCGGGAAGGCATCATCCTGGTGGCGCTGATTCTGTTTCTCTTTCTGGGAAATATTCGCGGCGCGCTGATCGTGGCGATTACCATCCCGTTCTCGCTGCTGTTCGCATCCATCTGCCTCGACCTGCGTCATATCCCGGCCAACCTGTTATCGTTGGGCGCTCTCGATTTCGGCATGGTGGTGGACGGCGCCGTGGTGATGATCGAGAATATCGTGCGGCATCTCAACCGCACCGGCGACAGCCGCCCCATGCTGGAGCGCATTCGCGAGGCCACGCACGAAGTGCAGCGGCCGGTATTTTACGCGATCGGCATCATCATCACCGCGTACCTGCCCATCTTCACCCTGCAGAGCGTGGAAGGGCGCCTGTTCAAGCCGATGGCGTGGACGGTGGCGTTTGCACTGTTGGGCGCGCTGACCTTCTCCATGATCGTGGCGCCGGTGCTGGCAAGCTTCCTGTTTCGCCGCGACGCGAAAGAGTGGAATAATCCCGTGCTGCACTGGCTTACGGAGCGCTACCGGGCCGCGGTTCGCATGGCGATCCGCTTGCGCTGGATCACCGTTGGCGCCGGGGTTGCGAGCGTGGCGGCGGCGGGATTCTTAGCGAGCAGCGGCATCATCGGGTCGGAGTTTCTGCCGCACCTGGACGAAGGCGCCATCTGGACGCGCGGCACGTTGGCGCCCAGCACCGGCCCGGAAGAGGGCACGCGCCTGATGACCCAGGCCCGCATTATTCTGGCTACGTTTCCGGAAGTCACGCAGGTGGTATCGCAGGTGGGCAGGCCCGACGACGGCACCGATACGACGGGCTTCTTCAACACGGAATACTTCGTCGATTTGAAGCCCAAGAACGAATGGCGTCGAGTATTTCGCGAAGATAAGGTAGAACTGATCGCAGCCATGGACCGGGAGCTGGAGAAGCTGCCGGGCGTGCTGTGGAACTTCTCGCAGCCCATTTCCGACAACATGGAAGAGGCTGTGAGCGGCGTCAAGGGCGAACTGGCGATCAAGATCTATGGAACCGATTTGAAGCTGCTGGAGCAAACCGGCGATCAGATTGTAAAGGTAATGAGCGGCATCCGCGGAGTGGAAGATCTCGGCCTGTTCCGCGTGATCGGGCAGCCCAATCTGAACTTCACGGTGAACCGGCCGCAAGCCGCGCGATACGGCCTCAATGTGGCGGACGTTCAGGACGCGATACAAACGGCGGTGGGCGGCAATGCGGTAAGCCAGGTGCTCGACGGGGAGCAGAGGTTCGACCTGGTACCGCGCTATCAGGCGCCGTTCCGCGATACGCGCGAGGCCATTGAGAACGTGCGGCTGCTCGCGCCCACGGGTGAGCGCGTTTCGCTGGCGCAACTCTGCGCAGTGCAGACGCTCGACGGCGCATCGGAAATCTACCGCGAGGGGAACTACCGCTATGTGGCGATCAAGTACAGCGTCCGCGGCCGCGACCTGGGCAGCACGGTGGAAGAAGCGATCAAGAAGGTAGACCGCGAAGTGAAGCTGCCCGAAGGCTACAGCATCAATTGGGCGGGCGAATACGCCAGCCAGCAGCGGTCGCAGAAGCGGCTCGCAATCGTGCTGCCCATCACGATATTGGTGATCTTCATCATCCTTTACACCATGTTCCATTCCTTCAAATGGGCGGCGCTGATGCTGGTGAACATGGCCATGGCGCCGCTGGGCGGGCTGTTGGCTCTTTATCTGACGGGCACGCACTTCAGCGTGTCTTCCGGCGTGGGATTTCTGGCGCTCTTCGGGGTGTGCGTGCAGACCGGCGTGATCATGCTGGAATACATCAACCAGCTTCGCGTGCGCGGCCGCTCGGTGGTGGATGCAGCGGTGGAAGGCGCGGTATTGCGGCTGCGCCCGATCATGATGACGACGCTGGTGGCTACGCTGGGGCTGTTGCCGGCGGCGTTGTCGCACGCCATCGGGTCGGATTCGCAGCGGCCATTCGCGATCGTGATCGTGGGCGGCCTGATGGTGGCGATGCTGATGAATATTTTCCTGCTGCCGGCGCTGTACGTGTGGGTAGCGCGGGATCGCGATGTATTGCCGGAGCTCGAACCGGGGTTTGAGGGATAGCCCGGCACGCGGGGTCCATGCTTGTAGGGGTGTATTGGTGTGGTCGATCCGGAACCTCGATGTAGTTGTCTATCATTTTTTGAATGGATTGCAGGTAACCGGTTCCTTGATCACTTCGCGAGCTTCGAAGAGAACGATAACCTTCTCAAGGGCGGCCTGTTTCTTGCGATCTACTGGTACCTCTGGTTTCGCGCCTGCCCGGATCAGGACAGACGGCGTAAGGCAATTATTACCATCTTGATCGGCGCACTTCTCGCGCTAGCCGTAAGCCGCACCATCGCAAACTTCGCGCCATATCGTGTCCGGCCGATGTATGATCCGCATCTCCAACATCACCCGCATGCATTCCCTATATCGCCTAATCTCATAAACTGGAGCGCCTTTCCGAGCGACACCGCAGCGTTCTTCTCCGCCCTCGGATTTGGCCTCGCGTATCTGTCGCGCCGTCTCGCCATTCCGGCGATGCTGTACGTGGCGGGATGGATCTGCCTGCCACGGATGTTCCTCGGAGTGCACTATGCATCCGATATCGCGGCGGGCGCCGTGATCGGGATTGTGCTGGTGTGGGCTTCGCTCAAGGTTGGGTGGCTACGGTCCGTCTTCGCTACGCGTTTGCTCGTGTTCGTAAAAGCAAAACCCGAGGTCTTTTATGGGGCTGCTTTCCTGGCCTCATTTGAGATGGGCGTGCTATTCGACGACATTAGAGAAGCTGCGCGAGGCGTATTCCATATGGCTAGCGTTGAATCCGGCAAGTTCAGTCACGCCGGCCTGGCCGCATTGGCGGCTCTTGGTCTACTTGCGGTTGCCGCATATTTCGCGATCCTGGCCCGGCGTCCCAGCGAATCCCGTAAGGCGGTAAGACGGACGTGGTGACCCTGCTCATCGAGCCCGGTAAAGTGACGAATATTTTCGTTGACATTGACGAAGCACTTCGTCAATAATCGATCCATGCCACCTAAACCGCCCCGGCCGACCGAAGGGGAGCTGGCGATTTTGCGCGTCTTGTGGGACGGCGGACCAGCTACCGTGCGGGAGATTCTGCACACTCTCAACCAGACCAAGCCCACCGGATACACCACCGCTCTGAAGCTGCTCCAGATCATGACCGAAAAGGGTCTGGTGGAGCGCGATGAACGGGTGCGCCCGCAGATTTACCGGCCGAGCTGCCCGCGGGAACAGACGCAGCGGCAACTGGTGCGGGACTTGCTGCAGCGCGCTTTTGGCGGCTCGGTGAGGGCGCTGGTGCTGCAGGCGCTGGCTACGAAGAAATCGTCGCCGGAAGAATTGGCCGCCATGGAACGCCTGCTCGACCGCATGGAAGGAGACAAGAAATGACCGCCATCGCTCAGGCGCTCAGCGCCGCACTGCTGCATTTCATCTGGCAGGGAACGCTGGTGGCGTTACTGCTGTGGATGACGCTTTCGATGCTGCGAAACCGTACGGCGAACGAGCGGTATGCCGCGAGCTGCGCGGCGCTGGCCTTGATGGCGGCGCTGCCGGCGCTGACGGCGTGGATGGTCTACCGGCAAGCGGGCGCCGTCCCCATTTCGGCGGCGGCGCCGGCGGCGATTCCGGCGGCGATTCAGGGGCCCGCGCGCATGGCGCGGGACTCCGCGCTGCTGGCATGGATGGCGATGTGGCGGGTATGGGCGCTGCCGGCGTGGTCGGTTGGCGTATGGGTTTTCGCGCTGCGGCTGGTGCTCGGCTGCCGGCACGTGGCGGCGTTGCGCCGTTTCGGACATGCCGCGGAAGGCCAGATTGCGGAGATGGTTTCGCTGCTGGCCGGGCGCATGAAGGCTGGGCGCCATATCCGGGTGTTGATCTCCGCCATGGCGGAAAGCCCGAGCGTGGTGGGGTGGCTGCGTCCTGCGATTCTGTTGCCGGCGGCGATGCTGGCGGGCCTGGAGCCGGAGCAGTTACGGGCGGTGTTGGCGCACGAGATCGCGCATATCCGGCGGCACGATTATCTGGTCAACCTGATGCAGACGATGGTGGAGGCGCTGCTCTTTTACCACCCGGCAGTGTGGTGGGTATCGGCGCGTATGCGGTACGAGCGCGAGCTTTGCTGCGACGATGCGGCGGTGGCGATGTGCGGCGACGCCATCTCCTATGCCCGCGCACTGACCCGCCTGGAGCGGCTGCGAGCGGCAACGCCGCGGCTGGCGCTGGGAAGCACGGGCGGATCGCTGCTGTATCGCATCCAGCGGCTGGAGGGCGAGAGGCCGGAGATCGGGCCATCGAAGCTGCCCGGAATCGCGGCGCTGGCCCTGAGCCTAGCGTGCTTTTGCAGCCACCATACATTGGGCGAAGGCGCAGACGGGGCAGATGGTGGAACAGCCGCAGGTGCGCGAAGAGTGGGGCGTCACGGTTTCAGCCACCGGCGAGCTGCTTCGCCGCGACCGCGTGGAGTATCCCGAATCCGCTTATAAGAATGGCATCGAGGGAACGGTGATGGTGGAAGCGACGCTCGATCGGGAAGGCAGCGTTTCGGATGCGCGAGTGTTGAGCGGACCGCCGGAGCTGCGGAAGGCGGCGCTGGAATCGGTGCTGCAATGGCGCTTCGCGAATGGGCGCGCGGGCGAAACGCAACAGGTCGGCATTGCATTCCAAAAGGACGCTCGCGCCAGGCGCAAGGGCGCTCCCAGAATGAGCTAGCCGTTATATTGTTCCTTGAAGACGAGATAAAGGCTGCGCGGGAACGGGGAGACTCGCAGGCAATGCAGGGGCTCATGGGACTCCAGATGGCGCAAATAACGACGCTAATACAGTCGAGGAATCCCACGCTTGAGGAAGAACGAGCCCGCATCGAAAACCTTCGGCAAGAGCAAGCCGACATGGTCCGCGAGAATCAGCTTCTGCAGTTGAACCAACAACTGGAGGATGCGCGAAAGAGGGGCTTGACCGAAAGACACCCGCAGATTGTCGCGCTGATGGCCCAAATGGAAGCCCTTCGGAAGCAGGTGGAACACGCTTCCTTGGTGGGCGCGCGTCTCGGGCAAATAGAGATTCGCGGAGTGCCCGATAGCGCAAGGGCCGAACTAGGCGCGAGGCTATCCATTGGGGTTGGCGAGATTCTTACGGAGGTTTCCATGAGGAGCGCGATAGCAGCGATCCACGAATTCGATCAGCGCCTGGAGTGCCGGTTCATCCGGGCCGGCAACGGCGACGCAGTGTTGCGGATCAGCGGGCCGGAGTAACCTTCAGTTAGTCACATTGAGCAACGCAGCCGGACTGGCCACGCCGCCTACTGTCACTACCACCGGCTGTGAGCCAGTGGTAAGACTGGTTGGCACGATCACGTTGATTTGCGTCAAGCCTTCGTAGTAGTAAGCCAGATTGGAATACACGACCGTGGCCGGCACGCCGCCGATGGTCACGGACACGGGCAACAGAGGCTTGGGCGCCGTGGCGGGCGGCGCAACGGGAGTGTTGCTCGCGATGGCGGGCGAGACATCGCCCTGTCCGGTGATATAGAAAGCTATTTCGGAGCCGCGCACGCCATTCTCAGCGCCGGCCAAAAGGCCGTTGCCATCCACGAAGATGCCGGGCGCCGCCAACGATACGGGGAATAGATACGAGGCCGCCTGTCCGTTGTTGTTCAACCCGAGCACGGCTTGCCCCGCCGGGGTTTCGAGAGGCATCAAGACATTCACCTGCCCCGGCGAAGCGTATTCCACAGCCGCCGGAATGCCGTTGATTGTGGCCGAAACGCCCGCCAGAGAGAGCAGCAGCGGACTGGTGGAAGACGTGAGATTCGTCCCCGGTGGCGCGAGGGCGGAGCCGTAGACGGATAGATACATGCCAGGCGCAGCCACCGGCTGGCCGGAAGCGGCGTTGGACACCCCGCTGATTTTCACCAATGGGGAAGCGCCGACGGTGAAGACAACGGTCGCAATCACGTACTGCGGCGACGTACCCGGAGATTGAAACACCAGGCTGGCGCTGTAGGCTCCGTTGGCGAGACTCGCCGCGGAGGCGGTGACGGCGATCTGCGCGGGACCGGCGCCGGCGTGCGGCGAAATTACGAGCCAGGCGGATTCCTGACCGGAGGGATTGGCGGTGACGGTCCATTGCTGCTGCGGTGGAACGGTGAGGGTGATGTTGCCACTGGCCGATTGGGAGGCCGCGGCGCTGAGGGTCAGCGCGGTGGGAGAGGCGGCCAGAACGCCGGCGCTTAGGGTAGGGCCCTGGAAGCCGATCGAGGTCTTGGCGGCGATGGCATTGCCCAGCGAGTCGGTCCCATCGGTTTCGAGGGTGGCGGAACCCGGCGGCGTCGAGGCGGGCCAGCACAGGAGGGCGGATAGCGATCCAAACGGCGGGACGCGCACGCTGCCGAACAGGTTCAGGATGCTCGAGGTATAACTCGCATTGGTAAGATCGACCGCGTATCCGTTGGTCTCCTGTAGAGTCAGGTATTGGGCGAACGCACAATTGGAGATGCCGGGGTTCTCGATCATGATGGAGGGCGCGGCGGTAAACGTGAGCGCGGCCCCGGCGGGCGTGCTCCACCGACTGGCCAGGTTGGCAAGGTCGAGCGATCCCAAGCCGGTGACCTCATCGTATCCGGGGCCGGCCATCCAACCCATGTTGCTATTGGTGCAGTCTGGCGTGTTGAGGGCGCAGGGAACGATGTTGCTGCCGGAGGCGATGTCGTGGAAGGCGGTGGCGCTGGAATGCGAAAGCCGGTAAAGCGTGGGGTTGATGTTGCCCAGCCCGGCGGTGGCCTGCAAATGGTTGCCAACCAGGTAATCGTTCAGCAGCGCCAGCATGCCGGCGAATACGGCCGTGCTGGCGGCAGTGCCGCCGGTGGCCTGCGACTGCACCGCCCCCTGGTAAACATATACATAGCCATCGTGATTGGGCGACGCCGCAAAGGCGAGGTCGGGAACGTCGCGCGCTCCGTCATTGGGCACGCCGAGGCCGGTCTGCCAGGAAGGCTTGGGATAGAGCGCGCTGGCGCCGCCGCCGGAAGCGTTCAACTGCCCCGCGACGGCCGTATCGTTCCACGCGACTTCGGGGATATAGCCCAACGCGGAGGCATCGGTCACCGGGTTGTTATTGAGATTCCAATAGCCGGCGGCCACATCGGTGAAAGTGGTTCCGCCCACACCGGTCACTTCGGGAACGCTCGCGGGAACATTCACGGCCAATCCGTTGATGGCCGTAGTGACACCCGGCGCAGTGTCGCAGGCCGCCGCGCCCTGATCGCCGGACGCCGCCACCCAGGTGATGCCCATTGCGTTGGCCATCTGCGCAAGAGTCTCAACGGCGGCGACGGCAGAGCCCATCACCAACTGCTCGCACTCGGTATAGCTCGAAGCGATGACCGGGGCGAGATTCTTATCGACAGCGTACTGGACGGCGACGTCGGCGCTGGTGGTATAGACGTAGATTATGGTGGCATCGGGAGCGATGCCGCCCGCCCATTCGAGGTCGAGATCGATTTCGAGCTGCTGCGACGCTACGGTACCCGGGTCGCTGCCGCCGAGCATAATTTGGGGATCGTTGGCGGGGAGCCCGAGGCTGCTGCGGAAAAGGCGATCGTCGGTGAGGTCGATGTTGGACTGGCCCACTACGACCAGCTTCTGGCCTGTCCCGTTGTAGCCCGCATTCAAGAGCGGGTTCATATCGTAGATGGTCCAGAGATCGGCCGGAACAAGAAGATGCGTGGTACCGTTCGGCTCAGTGTAGTCGGGCTTCGGCAGCGCGATACGATGGGGCGGCTTGGGGTAAAAATCGTCCAGACCGCGGATCGCCGAAACCAGCGGCTCGAGCGCCGCGGGAATGCTGGGGTCGGCGGCGTTGGCGAAATGCGTCTCGCCATCCACCTGGTAACGGCGCAGTTGCAGGTGAAACGCGTTCTGCACTTGCGCGGCCGAGCCGCTAAGACGGAGAAAGGTGCGCGTGTGGGCCTGGTATTCGACGCGGAAGCCTTGCGATTCCGCCCATGCTGCGACCTTGGCGAGATCGGCGGCGCTGAGGCCGAAGCGGTCCGCGAACTGTTCCGGCTGCAACCACCGGTGGTAATTGGCGGAGGCTGGATTCTGCTGCTGTTGGAGCAATAGCTGCAGCGCCGACCGCTGCGCGGCGGTTGGCTTGAAATTGAGCGTGATGCCGTCGAGATGGAGCGAAGCATCCACGGGGCCGCGGTCGAACTCGGGCCGCGCGCGGGGGTTGGAATTGCCCGTGAGCACCACGAGGCTGCGCGGATTAATGGCGCCGGCGATGCGGTCCTGCTGGGCGAAGAGAGACGGAAGGTTTACCGAGAGACCCAGGAGCAGGCAGCTTGCGATTGTGCGCATTTCTATAAGCCCGAATGCGGTATCTTATCGCACTTGAGGGGAGCATTTTGGGTGGCGAAATGCGGGGAAACGTACTGCGGAGCACGTATTGCAAGAGGCTGGCCGCGGCTCGGAGATGGAACACTTTTCCGGGACGGTTGGCGCTCGGGAGTGGACGGGGGACGACAGGCCGGGAGGCCTGTCCCACAGTGTCCGGAAATGGGACTGGGGTCGTTTGGTAAAACGAGGTTAGCTGGCCGGCTGGTGGCCGCGACAGGCGGACTCCCTCGATAGCGATCGTGGTTTATGTATTGCAAGAGCCATGGAATGAGTAACTTAGATAGCGCCGATGATGATGGCTGCCGACGGACCGGCGCGGAAGTGGCTGGGTTCGCCCGCACCGGTCTCCGTCGATTTTTATTCGATTGTCAAAGAGCTGAGGCGCGGCGAACGGCTGATCGGAGAGGAGCCGCGGGCGCATCCCGGTGAAGAAAGAGGGGCCCTGATTCAAGTATACAGGACAGGAAAAAGCGGTTTGGCAGTTTTCGTATTGTTTTCATTGAGATAGAGGCTGTGACCGATAAAACGTTCCGTTGGGTATCCGTGAGGGCCTGCTGGCGCTACGAGGCGTCAACTTGGTTCCAGTTGGCGCGGATAGCCACCTATTGGAAGCTATCTCATGGAAGGCCGACCGGTCGCGGTTATTCCTCGTCGCCGCGCCGGGCGTCGCTTGACGTTCACGTTGGCGCGTAACAGCGCGGGTGGTAGCTCCAGCGGCCAGCCGGCGCTAGCTTGAATTCTTCGAAAACTGCTTTCGGAACATGGCGATGTCCTCATGGGAAGGAGGCCAGTTCGTGTCGCATGTATTACAGTGGAACACCAACCCTCCGGATTTCAGCGCTTCTTCGAATTGTTGCTGGCTGAATGTAACCGTCTGGTCGTGGTCGTTCGGACAAACAATTTCGAAATCAATGCGGTCGCTCATGAGCCTCCTGCTGACCGGGCGATCTGCTGCTGCGCCCGCCTCCTACATCTTCGCAAATGTCTCCTGCCCCGACCGTCGCCTGGGGGCGCTGGCCGGCGGAACGCCCGTTGCCTAATCGGCGGCCAGGGGGGCCAGCGCTTCGGACGCCTTCGGTGATCGGAAACACGCGGCGGCGCGCCGCCTGCCGCGAACTATTTGATAAAGTAAGAAGCCTATGATGGCAAGCACTGGAGATCATTTTACTTTTCGATTTGAACGTGATGACGATATAGTCCACAGATTCCTAAACACGGCGGAACGGGGACGGGTCGTTCAATGGCAACCCGCCAATACGGATTGGAGCATAGAACTGCACGGCGGCCACCTGACAGGAGAGCCCTTCTATATCCGGCTGGATGGAAATGACGACCGCTCGAATGTTCCGAAGGTAGACACGCTAGGCCTCACTGCGGCTCACTATAACGGCATGGGTAACATCGCCAATTACCAGAAGCTGCGCGTGGACTTAAGCGAAACCCAGATCGATGCGCTGTTGTTGTTCATCCGCCAGAACTGGAACACTTTGTCGCTTATCGCGCATCGATACGCGAACCGGCTAACCGCCCCGCCAGACCCGCCCCAACCGACCGCTCAGCCAACCACGAAGAAGTGCACCACGCCGCGATGCACGGGCACCGTGCCGATTTACCCGAACGGCGGCAAGAAGGCCGCTTGTAGCGTGTGTTACAAGTATCAGTAAATCGTAGCTCGTTGGCAGCTTAAGAATTCCGCGGCCGAGTTCGGCGGTATTCACCACCGTGACGCTGGTAGGTCGAATGTTCGGCCTAACAGCTTTGTCAAACTCAAGGCATCGCACAGCTCCACTGGAGACGCAGGCAGCCGTTTGTCGGCGGCAGAAGGCGAAGCTCTCAATTCCGAGGCCGTGACGCAGCGCTCTCCCATGCGCCTTGTGTCCCTTGTGTCGCATGGCGGCATGCGCTTGCAACGCGGCCTGGATTGCCGCGAAGACGCCTGAGAACACTGGCCGGTTTCGTGACTCCGCATCCCACGGGCGAACACTGCACGTGGCGGAACATCCCGGTTAATCAACATCACGGCTTGGCATTTCGCTTGCCAATACGCGCTGCATGATGGAATCGTTGTGGCAGGACATTCGACTGGGAATCCGTGGGCTGGCGAAAAGCCCGGGGTTCACGTCAATCGCGGTCTTGACGCTGGCGCTCGGCATCGGCGCCAACACCGCCATGTTCACGGTTCTCCATGCGGTGCTGCTGCGCACGCTGCCGGCCTATGATCCGCAGCGGCTGGCGATGCTTTCCGACCCCGAATCGCATGGAATCGGCGTGGGAGACGGCTCCGGGAAACGTTCTCTGTACGCCTGGTCCGAGTTCGAGGATCTGCGCGATCGAAACGAAGTCTTTTCCGGCATCTGCGCGGTCGATAGCCACGTGCGCAGGCTGGATGTCGCGGTGGAAGGGCCGGCCGCAACCGGGGAGCCCGAGCAGGCCGACGTCAGCCTGGTCAGCGGCGATTATTTCCGGGTTCTGGGCATCCGCGCCGCCGCGGGCCGCACCTTCACTGCCGAGGTGGATAAGGTGCAGCACGCGAATCCCGTTGCCGTGCTCAGCTATGGCTACTGGAAGAGCCGCTTCGCGCTCGATCCGTACATTCTCGGCCATCAGCTTCGCATCCGGCGGACCATGTTCGACATTGTCGGCGTGGCGCAGCCGGGATACATGGGTGAGACGGTCGGCGCCGCGACCGACATCTGGGTTCCCCTGACCATGCAGAACGAAGTATTCCCCGCGTGGCAGAGCTTCCTCGACAAGCCGCAGGATCCGCTTGAAAAAGTTCTCTGGCTGCAGATCATCGCCCGGCTGAAGCCTGGCATCACGCTGGCGCAGGCGCAATCCGCCATCAATCTCACTTCGCGCCGGATACGCGAGACTGAAGCGGCCGGCATGGCGGCCGACCGGAGGCGCGAGTACCTGGATTCCAAGATCAACCTTTCCAACGGCAGCCGCGGAGCGAACTACCTGAGCGACACGGTGGGCGACCCGCTGAAGATTCTCATGGCCGTGGTGGGCCTGGTGCTGCTGATCGCGTGCGCCAACGTCGCCAACCTGGTTCTGGCGCGCGGCGCTTCCCGGCAGAGGGAGATCGCCGTGCGCCTGGCGTTGGGCGCGGGCCGGCGGCGCCTGCTGCAGCAACTCCTCACGGAAAGCGTGCTGCTCGCAGTTACCGGCGGGGCGCTCGGCGTCCTCTTGGCGCAGTGGGCCGACTCGGTGCTGGTCCGGATGGTCTCTACTCCCTCCAACCCCGTGCTGCTCGACCTGAATCCCGATGCCGGAATACTCGCCTTCACGCTGGCGGTCTCGCTGCTCACGGGAATTCTGTTTGGCCTCGCGCCGGGTCTTCGCGCCGCGCGTCTCGATCTCAACACCGTCATGAAGAGCGGGACCAGAGGCGTGGCCCGCAGCGGGCGCATGCCCGGGGGCAGAATACTGGTTGCCGGGCAGATTGCCCTGTCGCTTTCCGTGCTGATCGTGGCGGGATTATTTCTGCGCAGTTTCACCAAACTGGCGGGCCTCGATCCGGGTTTCGACCATGACCACATTCTGCAGTTCGATATCGGCTTCCTGGAGTCGAGCGGCTATAAAGGCGCGGCCATCCACCAGGTCCACGAAGATTTGCTCGCGCGCCTGCGGGACATTCCGCATGTGAAAGGCGCGACGCTCGCCTTCATGGGGCTGTTTGCAGGCAATGACACCGGGCGCCAGATCTCGACCGACGGTTCCACGCCGAAGACGGACGAGCAGTTTCGGGTCAGGACCGACCTGGTTCCTGCCGGCCATTTTGCGGCCATCGGACAGCCGCTTCTGATGGGACGGGAATTGGCCAGCGGCGATGAAGGCACTCCGCGGCTCGCCGGCGTCATCAATCGGACGCTGGCCCGGAAATTCTTCCCCAACGCCAATCCCATCGGCAAGCAGATTCGGTTCGACCACGACCACCCGCAGCAGTTTGTGGTGGTGGGAGTGGTTGCCGATTCGAAACATAACAGCCTCCGCGAGGCCGCGATGCCCGAGTTCTGGCTGCCATTCTTCCAGGCAAAGGAAGACGACGAGCCGTCGTTTTGTTCCTTCCAGGTGCGTTACGACGGAGATAAGGCGGCCGTCGCCGCCGGCATTCGTACCGCTGTCAAACAAGCTGCGCGCGACGTTCCGCCGGTCATCATTCGCCCGATGAACGACCTGATGGGCGAGACCCTGACTGTGGCACGGCTCATCACCCGACTCTCCAGCTTCTTCGGACTGCTGGCGCTCACGCTGGCATCCATCGGACTCTACGGCGTGATGGCATACAACGTAACCGCGAAGACCAACGAAATCGGAATTCGCGCCGCGCTGGGCGCGCAGCCGCGCGACATCCTGCGCACCGTGATGCGCGAGACGCTGCTGCTGGTCGGGATCGGCGTAGCGCTTGGCCTGCCGTCGATTCTGGCCGCCAAGGTGTGGCTCTCGAGCCAACTGTTCGGGTTGACGGCGCTCGACCCGGTGGCGATCGGCGTGTCCGTGCTGGCGCTGGGCGCGGTGACCGCGCTCGCGGGATACATTCCCGCGCGGTGGGCATCGCGCGTGGACCCCATGGTCGCGCTGCACTACGAGTGAGCGGATCTCCTCGCTTCGCGCCGGCGCAGTTCCGCAGCGGCCAGCTTGTGGCGCGCAGGCACAGCGTCTGGAGGTTGGCGAGATCGCATTTGGGGCCTTCCGGCACAGGCGCGATGTGTCCGGCATCCCATTAGTGGCGACGGCTACCGCCCCAATCTTTTTCGAATTGGCGGCGCGCGCGGTCATCCAGTTTGCGCTTGTCGCGGCGCAGGCCAGGCGCTCGGCGCGCACCAGATCGTGGACCTCGCTATGGAGGACATCGGCCAGTTCGTCAGAGGAACCAATCGCGAGGGAGTGATTGACGAAGGATTCGATGGTTCGCCCGGAGCGCGGCCTGATTGCAGCGAACTGGTTCCCAGGCTGCCCCCTGGTCCGCTCCCTGGTCCGCGCGGGCCCCCCTGAACGGCTCTTCGCCCGACCAAACAGCATCATGTAATCCCTGAGAGAGGCCGACGAGGGCGTCGGCCGCGGACCAGGGGGTCCGCCCCACAGTTTGTGCGGAATTCCCGGTTCCGGATAAAGTAGGTGACAATCTGCTCCATGAAGGGAGGCCGCTTAAAGACGCCGCAGCCCACGGGGCCGCGCCACTGTGGGCGGATGTGGCGATAATGGAGGGAATCTGGCGCAATCCGCTATGAAAGCGGTGGCCTTGACGTCAGGTAGGTACGGGCGGCGCCCACCGATGGGCCGCGCCGCAGAGGATTAAATGAGCACGCACGCTTCGTTTTGGGAAGCCGTCACTGGCGCGATCCAGTCGCTGCGCGGCAGCAAGCTGCGGAGCTTTCTGACGCTGCTCGGCATTATTCTGGCCACTACCACGCTGATCGCGGTGATGTCCGTGATTTCCGGCATGGACGTTTACATCGCGCACAACGTCTCCGACATGGGCGCCGACGGCTATCGAATCACGCGCATCGTCATGATGCAGTGGGACCCCAAGAAGTACCTCGAAATGCAGCGCCGCAATCCGCAGCTCAAGCAGGACGAGTATGAGTTTCTGCGCGAGCACGCCAGGTACTCAAAGGATATCGGCGAAGTCTCCAGCCGCAGCGTGAACGTTCACAGCGGCAAGGAAGTGGCCGAAGGCGTCAACCTCATGGGCGCTTCGCCGAACATCGGCATCATTCTCGATTTCGACCCGGTAGAGGGTCGCTTCCTTACCGATATTGAGAACCAGCGCCGCATGAACGCGGCCTTCATCGGGAACGACATCAAGACCAAGTTTTTTCCCAATAGCAACCCCATCGGCCAGACGCTCTCGCTCGAAGGGTTGCCATTCCAGGTGGTCGGCGTCGCCAAGGCCAAAGGGTCTGTGTTCGGCAACTCGCAGGACAACTTCATCATCATCCCCGCCGAAACCCTCTCCAAGATCTGGGGAGCGCACAACGGCATGGATTATTGCGCCACCGCGCTCGATCACGACCATCTGGGCCAGGCGCAGGACGAGGCCCGCATGCTGCTGCGCGCCTATCGCCATCTGGGCCCGAAAGACGACGATACTTTTTCCATGCTCACTTCGGACGCGCTGCTGACGTTCTGGAAACAGTTGACCGGCGCCATCGCCGCCACGGCCGTGGGCGTGGTGTCCGTATTTATGGTGGTGGGCGGCGTGGTGATCATGAACATCATGCTGGCAGTGGTCACGGAGCGGACGCACGAGATCGGCATCCGCAAATCCGTGGGCGCGCGCAGCCGCGATATTCTCAACCAGTTTCTGGTGGAATCGGCGATGCTCGCGGGCATTGGCGGATTGATCGGCGTGACGGTAGCGTGGATTGTCGCGGTGCTGGTGCGGACCTTCACGCCCGTACCGATGTCGGTCCCGCTCACGGCGGTGATTCTGGGAGTGACGCTTTCGGCGGCGGTCGGTCTGTTCTTCGGAATCTATCCGGCGCAGCGCGCGGCGAGGCTCGATCCCATCGAAGCTTTGCGAGTGGAAAAATGATCGCCTTACGGATGGAAAAATGATCGCCTTACGGGTGGAAAGATGACGTTCGCTTCCTTCGGGACGGGCGTTCAACTCGCATTGGCTACCACGCGCGAGCACAAACTGCGATCGTTCCTGACGATACTCGGCGTGATCATCGGCACGGGCGCGGTGATCGGCGTCGGGTCCATCATTGCCGGGCTCGATGGAGCTATCAGCGGCTTGCTGCGCAGCTTTGGACCAAATACCGTGATCGTCACCAAGACCACCGCCATGGGCAACGCCACTCGCGATGAGCGCCGCCGCCAGCCGCTGACGCTCGACGATGCGCGCGCCATCGAAGAGCGGAGTTTTTCGGTGCAGCATGTGAGTGCCTATCTCTTTCCCCCGAACGGCATTCACAGCGCGCGCTACAAGGGCAACGACGTTTACAACATTCAGCTGGCCGGTACTGAAGAGGGCTACGCTTACGGCGGGACCACCATGAAGTATGGCCGCTTTTTCACCGATCAGGAAAACCTGCATCACATGCCCATTGTGGTGGTGGGCGAGGACATCGCCAGGCAGCTATTGCCAGGCTCCGACCCGGTGGGGAAATTGATCGTGGTGGACGAGCATGAATTGCAGATTGTAGGCGTGATGGACCGGCCGGCGGCGTCGCTGCCCGGGCAGGACGATACGCGCGTGCTGATTCCCTACTTCACCATGCGCAAGATTTTCCCCACGGCGCGCGAGCACATGCTGATCGTGATCGCCTATTCGGGCATGATCGAGCAGGCGCAGGACGAAGTGCGCGCCTCGCTGCGCATCGCCCGCCACGTGCCGTTCAACGGAGCCGATACGTTCTCGATCACCACGGCGGAGCAGATGATCGAGCAGTTCCACAGCGTCACGGCGATGGTGGCGCTGGTGATGATTATCCTGAGCTCGATCGGTCTGCTGGTGGGCGGGATCGGCGTGATGAACATCATGCTGGTGAGCGTTACCGAGCGAACCCGCGAGATCGGCATCCGCAAGGCGCTGGGAGCGCGCAAGAGCGACATCATTGTGCAATTTCTGACGGAGGCGGTGGTGCTGACGGCGCTGGGCGGCTTAATCGGGCTGACCATAGGCTGGCTGATTTCCCGCGCGGCCGGTTTGATTTTCCCCACGCTGCCGACCGCGGTGCCGCTATGGGCGGCGATATCCGGGGTGGGCGTTTCCGTCGGTGTGGGATTGTTCTTCGGCATCTGGCCGGCTAATCGGGCGGCGCGCCTCGACCCGGTGGATGCACTGAGATATGAGTAACGGCGGCGGTCTTGCCGCCGGATCGTGGGCGACTACCCGCGGGTGATCGGCGCCACATCGCAATCTAGGGCGACGTTCGGCTGTTTCGGCGTCGGCAAAATCTTGGAGGCTAGCCTAAAAGGCGGCGTCCTTGACGACAGTCCGCCGTGCATGGCGCACTGCCGGCGCCGATAATGATGGCTACCCCGCTTCCTCCAAATCCGTTAAGATGGCGCGCATTGCCGTATCCAAGCCGGAGAGATCCCGAGTTACTACATCCCAGACGGTTTGAAAGTCCACATCGAAATAATCATGCACAAGAACGTTTCGCATTCCAGCAATCGAGACCCAGTGAATCTCGGCAGCCGGTCCTTACGCTGCGAATCGACCCGCTGCGTCGATTCGCATAGAACCTGGAGGTTGCGAATAATAGCGTCCTGGAGCGTGCGCGAGTTGAAGACCGCTTCCCTGCCCGGCGCGGCATCCTCGAAAATCCTGCGAATGCATGCAATGACTTCTCAACGTAGGCGCGCTGAGATTTCACAGGGGCACGGCTTCCCGCAGAACCTCGTCGCGGATCAAGTGGCTCAGGGAGCGACGAATCACAACCTGGACGCGCCTTCCCAGGAGTTGTTCCAGATCGGCGGTCAAGCTCCCCGGGAACCATGGGGTGGTCTCGCCGGTAACGTCAATCAGGAAATCCACGTCGCTCTCGGGCGTTTCTTCTCCCCGCGCTACAGCGCCGAAAATCCGAACATTTCCCGCCCCATGGCGAGTAGCGAGCCGCAGGATTTCATCCCGATGTTCTCTGATTTGGCGGCCAGCGTTCACAACTCCATTCTATCGCCCGGCCGTCTGCGCGCCGGTCTCCATCCGCATCACCTCCGGGCTGCGTGGATCGTGGAATGAGGGCCCCTGGGTCTTTCGGCAGCGGAGCGGTGGCTACCATGCGCGAGCACCAGCTGCTTCCGGCCGTTTCCACGGCAGACTCTAACTCTTCGCTACCAGACGAACGGAATCAGGCCCTTCACCTCGCTCTTGTATCGCTGGTATTGCTCGCCGAACTGCTCGGTCATGAACCGCTCTTCCACGTTGGCTTTATATTTCCAGCCGAAGACCAGAATCGGCAGGCCGATCAATCCGCGCAGCTCACCGAAGCCGATCGCGGTCCCCAAAAACGCCAGCGACAGCCCCGCGTATATAGGGTGCCGCACAATTCCATACGGTCCGCTGCGCATCAGTTCGTGGTTCTCTTTCACCGTCACCGTGCCGCTCCAGTTGCGCCCCAGAAAGAAGCGCGCCCACAGCGTGAAGGCGATGCCGGCGCTCGTGATCAGTAACGATAGCCATCCGTATAAAGGCTTGTCCGGCACAATCCGCCGATGCAGAACGCCGGGCCACGGACCGGGATTGAATAGCAGATTGAACGCCGCCAACATACAACACATCTCCACGAGCCGCGTCACGGACGATTGGCGCTTAACAGCCCGCTTGGTTACGAAGGCCGCCGCGGCCCAGATCGCGACCACGGCGATCCAAATCCAGCCCAGGACCTGGCGCAAATCGAAAGGCATGGTAAACATCGTACGCGAAACGGTAGAATGGGCAACACCATGGCTGACCAAAATTACGCAAACCACCAGCGGTATGTCCCGCTGTTCCACTTCGTCTTACTGCCGCTGCTGCTGCTCACATTGATCGGGTCAATCGTCAACTTGAGCCAATCGTTGGGGGACCATGAGCGCCTTTATAGCGCGGCGCTGATTGTGGCGCTGAGCCTGGCCGGATTTTTCACCGCGTTTCTCGCTCGCGTCTTTGCCTTGAAGGCGCAAGACCGCGCCATCCGCGCCGAAGAAAACCTGCGCCACTTCGTCATGACGGGCAAGCTGCTGGACGCGCGCTTGAGCGTGGGGCAAATCGTTGCGGTACGTTTTGCGTCGGACGGAGAATTCGTCGCGCTGGCGCAGAAAGCGGCGCAGGACGGCATGAAGCCCGCCGACATCAAGCTCGCAGTGAAAAACTGGCGCGCGGACGAATATCGCGCGTGAATGACCAGCGCTATCGTAGTATCGACGAAACCGGCGGGCAAATCGGAAACGCCGCCTAAAAGGCGGCTGCAGCCAGGATTGGCCGCCCCACTCAGTCTCCTTCGTGACTGACTACCGCCCCGCGGGTCGCCGCGAGGAGATCGCGGTACTGGCTCTGCAGCAATTTCCGGAACGCGGAGACGGTCATCCCGGCGGCCGCGGCGCGTTCCGCTAATTCCCATGCGCCCAGGCCGGCGCCTGCGGAGAGGCGGGCGCCCGCGGTTCGCGAATAGGTCGCGTCGCATTCGAACCCGAATGCCGCAATCGAAGGCAGCGGCCGCGCGTAATTGTTCGGCAGCCCGATCTCTTCGAACGGAAACGACGACGCCCAGTCCATGTGATAACCCGCCAGCATTCTCGTGGGATTCACCGACACCTGCGCGTGCGTCACGCAGTTCCCGGCCGCAATGTTGTAGCGGCTCCGGAGCATTTCGGTCAGCATGGCTGTCGCCCGGATCTGCGCCGAAGTCACCGCCGCCTCCATCTGTCCCGGATACGTCTGCGTTTCCACGGATACGCCGATGAAGCTCTCGTTCAGGTTCACATAGAGCCACTTTTCATCGGACCAGACCGAGTATCCCGCGTGCTCCGCGGCGTCCGTTTCCTGCACCACCCGGTAGACCCTGCCGAACCGGTCGATCACGAAGTTATAAGCCTTTTTCCGCTTCACGTAGTCGAGCAGCGATTCGCCCACCTGCTTGAGTTTGCCGTTCTGGCCGGGAACGAATGGCGCCTGCAGGCTCTCGGTGGTGTGATACACAATGCCGGCGGGCGTGGTGCGGGCTTCATCCTGGGCTTTGTCCGGTGTCCTGTCATGGGCGCCGCCGGATCGCGCCGCTGCGAATGCCAGGTACGAGCGCGGATGGTTGGCGGTGGAAAATTTGTTGTCGATCCGCAGCCCGTTACTGTAGGTTTCAAAGGCTGCGGTTTTCTCCACCTGCCAGATCTCCTGCGCCGATTCGGTCTTCGGCAACGCCATGCCGGCCGGTATCACTATGGCCGCGGCGTTCACCGGGCTCGCTGCCATTGTCACAGCTGTCTGGTCATGGCTGAACGCCTTCGCGTCCCGCCGCGCGATCGCAAGACGGCCCGCTGCCAGCAGCCCCGCAAACGCCAACAGAGACAAGCCCGCCGAGCACGCCCAGCGAAGCTTTCGCGACCGCTCGGGCTGCCATGCCGGCGCAGCCACACGCAAGAAACGCAGCCGTACTATCGGGTCCGAAATGCACTGCGCAGTCCAGTCGATCCATGGAATTGTCGAACCTGACTGGGATCTATTCATATTGAATTCTTTCTTCGGCAGAATTGCTCTAGAACTTTATAGTTCCGAATTTTGAATCTTATTCTCATCCGGGATATACCCGATTGACTCCACTGCCGCGTAAGGAAATTAACGCCGGTCACTGAGTCCGTAAATTATAGTGAGAACTAATTTGGGCAAGCTGTACTACCGTAATGATATGTCCGGACGATTGCTGTCGATATCTAATGTAAGACGCACTCGCTCGGTTAGAAGGAGTTTGATATATGTTTCGACGATTTTTTCAAGCTTCGCCCGATGAACCGCAAAGCCGGGAGGGCGTTAGCGTGCAGAACAACACGGACCATCCGGGTTTGGGCAGATTCCATTCGTTCGATGAGATCTACCGCAGCGGACCAGCCGACCAGACCAGCCTGCCGTACGACATTATGAGGGTAGCGAAGATGCTCGGAAGTCCGTACATTTCGAGCATGTCCATCGAATCGAAGCGCGGGTCGCTCATGATGGCCCTTGAGGCCGCGGGCGCCGAAGCCAAGGACATTCTGCAGGATGCCATGGTCCGCCAGCGCGCCCTCAGCGACTACGAAGATTCCCAGCAGAAGAAGTTGCGCGATTTCGAATCGTTCAAGTCGGAACAGAACCGCATCATTCAGGAAGAGCTTGACCAGATCAACGCCGAATACCTGGCGCGGATTCAGGCCAATGTCAATGAAGTCGCCAAACAGCAGGACTCCCTGCGCGCCTGGCAGAAGAGCAAGCAGAACGAATTGACGGCCATCGCGGAAGCGTGCGAATATCTCGCGCCCTCCGAAGCTTCGGGGAACAATCTGATTGCCGCGCTGGATCGGGCCGCGCGACGCTGAAGGACCACCCCATGATCGAAGTATTAGCCCTGGGTATCGCCATGGCGTTTGCCGGCTACCTGATGTTTCCCCGCTCTCCCCGGCCCATTTCGCGGGACGATTTGCTGTACTACCGGCGGCTCTCGGACGAGAAGCGGCGGAATGAGATTCACCCCTTTGAATAATAATGACCGGGATAACGATCTGCCGCTCGCCGGGCCGCCGAGTCCGGAAAGCGAACCTATGAAGGAGAATAGTTTGACCACCGAAGAGAAAGACGCAAATCAGCCCATTGGACTGGACGTTGGCACGAGCCGGATTGTGGCGGCGCGCGGCGGGGATAAGAATTGCCGCTACGAAGCGCAGTTGAACGCGTTCATCACATTGCCGTACTCAAAGCTCGCCCAGAACCTGCTGACCAGGGAGGATGTCTTCCACGAGGTTTTCGACAACCAGATCGTTGTGGCCGGCAACGACGCGCATAAGTTCGCCGAAGTCTTTCACGTCGAGACGCGGCGGCCGATGCTGCAAGGAGTGCTCAACGCTCGCGAGCCGCACGGGATTCATGTCATCCGCCGCATCATTACGCGGCTGATTGGCAAAGCCTCATCCGAGGGCCGGAGACTCTTCTACAGCGTGCCGGCCGCCTCGGAAGGCGGCGACCAGGGGATTGCCTATCACAACGCCACCATCAAGCAGATCCTCATCGAGCTTGGCTATGAGGCCCACCCCATTGAAGAGGGCCTCGCCGTGGTCTTTGGCGAAATGTGCTCTTCCAACTACACCGGCATTGGCATCTCCTGCGGCAGCGGGATGTGTAACGCGTGCCTGGCGGTGCTGTCGGTTCCGGTGGTCAGCTTCAGCATTCCCAAAGCCGGCGATTACATCGATTCGCACGCGGCCGCCGTCACCGGCGAAGTCGCCACGCGGCTGCGCACGGAAAAGGAGCACGGATTCCGCCTCAACGGCCTGTCCACCGATCGCGTGAAGAACGCGCTTACCATCTACTACCAGGAGGTGATCGAAACGCTCGCCTATACGTTGCGCGCCAAGCTCTCGTCGGCGGAGAGGCTGCCCAAGTTCGACCGCCCGGTTCCGGTGGTGCTCAGCGGCGGCACCGCGATGCCCAAGGGATTCCTGGACCAGTTCATCGCCGCGCTGCGCACGCAGGATTTCCCGGTGAAGATTCTCGAAGTACGCATGTCGGACGATCCGCTAAACTCCACCGCCAAAGGCGCGCTGATGGCCGCAACCTGCTAGTGGAGCGGGCCGGTGGCGGGCGGGCCAGCCGCGCAGCCAACGCTAAGTAATCCGATAGACGTAGCCTTCTTCTACGAAGCGATTGCCGATCGACTGGCTACCAAGAATCATGCCTTCAACGTGATTGCTCTTGCCATAAAGACGGCGCAAAGCCTTGATGAAGGGGTCGTCCATCGGGAGAATCAGCATGGGTGGGGTTTTCTGGAAAGCGAATCCCGCGGCGTCCAGCGCCTTGTGCAGCAACCCATAGGCGTCCTGTAGCCGGGGAGTCCCATCAAGTTGGCGTCCGGCTAGAACCAAACGCCACGTCTCATATTCGGATAGATGGACAAAGAGAGCGACGCTGATCTTGATCCGCGCTTGGTCGAGGATACTGAGAATCTGAGCGCCTCTATCGACTTCAATGCTTACCAATGCGCTTTTATCCATGGAATGACTCCGTAAATCCTATGCGTGGCTGCCTTAAACATATCTTGAGCAGACTTCTGACCATGCCGTTGATAACGACTCTCCTCCGACCAGGATTGCGCGGTTTCCCAGTTTTGCCCGAATTCCGCATCCCGCCGGCTGCGTTCGCTAAATCCGTCTCCAAGGCCGGCAACCTGCGCCAGAGATCGCAAGTCATGTGAGTAACTCTGGAGCGCTTTCTTCTTGTCCGGAAATTCATGCCGCTCCGTCTGCTTCGCAATGCACGCCTTCAAGGCGCATTCCACTCCGTACCCGGCCAGATAGTAGGCCCCATCCCACAGCCCCACCCCCAGCAGGGCTTTCGCTTCCTTTAGTCTGACGTTCGAAAGCGCTTGCAGGTCCTTCCGGTCCACGAACCTTCATCATACCGCCCGGCATAGCGCCTCAGCCCCAAAAACACCCCATGCTACGATAGTTTCTTGTCAGGTCTCGGGCTCCGTGCAACGGACGGCTGCAAACCCCGCCAGGTCCGGAAGGAAGCAACGGTAGTGGTGCGGTTCGTGTGCCGCGGATTACCCGGGGCCTGGCATATGCCCGCCCCATGTATCAGGTAATCGCAAGAAAATACCGGCCCCAAACGTTTCACGACGTGGTTAACCAGGAGCACGTCAAGACCACGCTGGAAAATGCCATCGCGCAAAACCGCATCGCGCACGGCTACATCTTTTCGGGGCAGCGCGGCACCGGCAAGACCACCGTGGCGCGCATTCTCGCGCGGTGCCTCAACTGCATCCAGGGGCCCACCGCCACGCCTTGCGGCGAGTGCGCAAGCTGCCGCGAGATCGCCTCCGGCGGCGCCGTGGACGTGATCGAAATCGACGCCGCCTCTAACCGCGGCATCAATGAAATGCGCGAGCTGCGCGAGAATGTCCGCTACCAGCCGGTGCGCGACCGCTACAAGATCTTCGTCATCGACGAAGCTCACCAGATCACCAACGAAGCTTTCAACGCCCTGCTTAAGACCATCGAAGAGCCGCCGGAATGGGCCGTTTTCGTGCTCTGCACCACCGAAGCGCACAAGATCCCCGCCACCATCGCGTCGCGCTGCCAGCACTTCAGTTTCCGCTCCGTCGATTTCGACGACCTCATCGCGCGCATGGCGTGGATCTGCGGCGAGGAAGGCATCGAAGCCGATTCTGAGGCCCTGGCCGTACTGGCGCAAGCCGGCGAAGGCAGCGTGCGCGATTCGCTTTCCGCGCTCGACCAGGCCATCGCCTGCTGCGGATCGAAACTCAATGCCTCCGAAGTGCGCGCCCTGCTGGGGGCATTTTCCCTGGAATCGCTGGAGCGTGTCACCCAGGCGCTGGCCGATAGCGATTCGCGCCGCATGCTGGAAGTAGTGGACGACCTGGAGCGCAATGGCCACAATCTGCAGCATTTCGCGCGCGAGCTGGCGCGCTATCTGCGCAATCTGCTGGTGGCGCGAATCTCCGCCGCCGATGGCGCGCTGGGCGCCCGCCTGATCGCGGCATCGCCCGCGCAGCGGCAGCGCATGAGCGAAATCGCCGCGCAGTTTTCCGAAGAGGATTTGACGCGCTACCTGCAGCTCACGCTCGATCTATTCCGCGATCTGCAATTCTCCCTGCAGCCGCGGTTTCATCTGGAGATCGGCCTGGTGCGCCTGGTACAGGCAGGCCGCCTCTTACCCATCGAGCAGGCGCTGGCCGGGCTTTCCAGCGAATCACCGCCTGCGCAATCCGTATCAAGGCCGGCAGCTAGTGCGTCGCCGATAGCTAAAGCGCAGCCCGCCGCCGCTGCACCGCCGCCCCCGCGCACCGGCCCATCGCCGTTCGATCTCGACCGCGCTCGGAAAGCCGCGCCCCGTTCTTCCGAGCCGCAATCGTCGGGCGCAATCGCGGTGGCCGCGCCACCGGAGCCGGAACCCATGGCCGTTGGCGATTGGCGCGGGCAGCTCCACGCGGCGCTGATGACGCTTGGCCTGCCCTTCACCGCCGACGCCATCGAGAACGCGCGCGTCGCCGAGACCGGCGGCGAGCTGCAAATCGTCACCACCAAAGCCTACTCGCTGGCGCTACGGATCGAGGATCTCACCAAGGCGGTCAAACACATCTCCTCGCGGCCCATGCGCATCAAAGTGGTCATCGGCGAGCCCGGCTCCGAAACGGCTGCGCCCCTCGCTGCCCCTGCGGCTAAAGCGCCCTCCGCGGCCGAGGACGAAGCCACTGCGCGCGCGCTGGCCAACCCCGAAGTGCAACGCTTCCGCGAAGTCTTCGGCGGCGAAGTCCGCAAAGTTCGAAACCTTAAGGAGTAGCTCATGAAAGTACCCGGCAACATGCAGCAGGTGATGCGCCAGGCGCAACAGATGCAGGAAAAGCTCCAGCAGGACATCGCCCAGATCAAGGTCGAGGCCACGGCCGGCGGCGGCATGGTCACGGTCCAAATGGATGGGCAGAAGAACCTGCTATCGGTGAAGATCGACCCGGAAGTTGCGGGCGATGTGGAGATGCTGCAGGATATGATGGTGGCCGCCTGCAACGAAGCCGTCAAGAAGGTTGACGCCGAGACCAAGCAGAAGATGGGCGGCATGCTCGGCGGCATGGGCCTGCCTCCGGGCCTCTTCTAAATGCCGGATTTCGCCGAACCGTTGGCGCGACTGATCAACGAGTTCAAGCGGCTGCCTGGAATCGGGCAGAAATCGGCGCAGCGCCTCGCATTCCACGTGCTGCGCGCCGGCCGCGACGACGCCGGGCATCTCGCCCAAGCCATTCTCGACGTGAAGGATAAGCTGGGCCTCTGCAGCGTGTGCAACAACATTAGCGACCGCGAGCTCTGTATCTATTGTTCCGACGCGCGCCGCGACCCGGCCATTGTCTGCGTGGTGGAAGAGCCGCACAGCATCGTCGGCATTGAAACCACGCGCCAGTTCGAAGGCCGCTATCACGTGCTGCACGGCGCGCTCTCGCCGCTTCGCGGCATTGGCCCGGACGCGCTGAAGATCAGGGGCCTGGTGGAGCGCATCGGGCAGGGCGAGATCAAGGAAGCCATCATCGCCACCAACCCGACGGTGGAAGGCGAAGCTACCGCGGTCTACCTGGCGCGGCTGTTGAAGCCGCTCGGCGTCAAAGTGACTCGCATCGCCATGGGCATTCCCGTGGGCAGCGATTTGGAGTTCGCCGACGAAGTGACTATCTCGAAGGCGATGGAAGGCCGGCGGGAAATGTAGTGGGACAGGCCTCCTGGCCTGTCTTTCCGCCGATCCGCACTCAATCGATTGCATGCTGGCGGGATGGGAATCAATTTTCCTAGACGCTGCGGCGTCAGGGAGGATCTATGCCGTTGTGCACGGCGCCTGCCGGCAACGCGCGTTTCTCGTCAACTTGACCGGCTCTCAGCAGCTTCCGGTTAGGGCGTCATCCAGGAGCAATTCGGGCAACAAGCGTTTCGTCGGAATCGCGACCCTTGATCCCATCGGCCGGGCGAAATCGCTTACCTTTCAGTGAGCGCGTTCTCGCCCCGAACGCAGAGCAGGCATGGGCAGCTCAAAATCGGTGCGCCTGTCGTACTCGATGCGAGTTGGGACGGAGTGTTACGAAACTGGAGGCTTGCTCCCGATGCAGCAAATCCACCCTTTGCTTGGTTCCGTAATGACCTGGACGTCTGAGTAACCGGCATTCGTTAAGTGTGCGCGATGCTCCTCAATGCTGAGGAGCGCCATACCAGTTTTTTCAGCGTATCTCTCCGCAGCTTTTGAGGTGAAGGCCGCTGCTCCCCTGTAAACTTCCGCGATGACGATCAGCCTACCACCGGGCTTCAGGACTCTCAAAACTTCGCGCAGATCCGTCGGTAAAGCAGGCCACCAGAAGTGTGTTTCGACCGCCGTGATGACATCAAAGGCGCCGTCTGAAAATGGCAACCGGGAGACGGACGCATCCCGAATCTCAACGCGTGCGGCATCGATCCATTGCTTGTTCGTTCGCATGGCCATAGCCACGCTCGCCGTCGAATGATCGATGCCATGGACCTTGCCCTGAGTGGCGATTGCAGCCAACTTGCTCACGGTTCTGCCTCCGCCGCAGCCTACATCGAGGATGATGTCCTGTGTCCCTATCGAAGCCTGCGATAAGCCCCAATCTGTAACCTTGGAGTGGCGCGAATTCATATTCCGCAGGACCAATCGTCCCAGCCATCCAGTCGGGTTCTGGCATTGATTTGCGCGTGAGTTTCTGCCGGTCATATCGGTTCGCCCAGCCAAAGATTCTACGCATTGGGCCTCTTGATTGGCAACAACGGCCCCAGATGGATAAGCCTTTCCTGCGTAGGTGACCGACCAGCCGGCCGCGATCTTGGCATCCAGGCTCGACGGAACCCAGTTCTCGCCTGCCCGTTCCAATACTTGACGGTTGGCAAACCGGAAGTAATTCAACATGAGCGAGAATCTCCAGCGGGTGAGAAGCGAGGCCGCGAGGTTTCGGGTTTCCCATGCGGCGGTTTTGGGCGGGAAACTGGCCTCTTGCAAAATAGGCGCTCGCCCCGGCCGGCGCACGAATTCATGCCTGGCGAGGCGCTAGAAAAGGCGGCGCACAATGCGAACACGCCTCGCAGTTACACTCGCGATGCGTGGGACGCTTCCATCCCCAGCGCCTCCCGCACCTTCTGCGTCAGTGCGGCCGCTGTAAACGGCTTGTGCAGGAACGGCACATTGGGCTCCAGCACCCAGCCGGCATGCGCGCGGTTGTCCGCATACCCGGACATGTATAGCACCTTGATTTCCGGCCGCATCTCGAAGACCGACTTCGCCAGCTCGAACCCGCTCATCTGCGGCATCACGATATCGGTGAGCAGCAGGTCGATCGGTCCGGGAAATTCGCGCGCCATCCGCATGGCCGCGTCCGGCGACTCCGCTTCCAGAACCCGGTAGCCCTGCTTGGCCAACATCGCATACACCAGCTTGCGGATGCGCTCTTCATCCTCACACAGCAGCACCGTCTCACTGCCGCGCAATTCCTCCACGCGCGCGTTGGCCTCGGCCATTAGCGCCGGCGCTTCGGCGATGGGGAAATACAACTTGAACGTACTTCCCTTGCCCGCCTCGCTGTGCACCATGATGTCGCCGCCGGTCTGCTTCACCACGCCGTAAACAATCGACAGCCCCAACCCTGTCCCTCTGCCCGATTCCTTGGTGGTAAAGAACGGCTCGAAGATCCGCGACCGTACCTCGGGCGTCATTCCGGTGCCAGTGTCGCTCACCGCCAGCATGCAATAAGGGCCGGCTTTTACGCCGGCGTGGCGGTCCGCGTAGCCCTCGTCCAGACGTACGTTGGCCGTCTCGATCGTAAGGGTTCCCCCGTACGGCATGGCGTCGCGCGCGTTCACCACCAGATTCATCAGCGCCTGATCGATGTGAATCGGGTCCGCTCTGACCCGCCCCAAATCGGGTTCCGCGTGCGTCACCACCACGATGTCCTCTCCAATCACCCGCTGCAACAGCTTCATCGAATGCGCCACCGATTCATTCAGGTCCAGCACCTTGGGCTGGCTGATCTGGCGGCGGCTGAAGGCTAGCAACTGCCCGGTGAGCGCACTGGCGCGGTCCGCGGCGAACTGGATTTCCTGCGCGTATTCCATCAGAGACGGGGCATCCTGCGTGTCGGCGATCAGCATCTCCACGTAGCCCATAATCACCGTCAGCAGATTGTTGAAATCGTGCGCCACGCCGCCCGCCAGGCGTCCCACCGCTTCCAGCTTTTGCGACTGCCGGAATTGCTCTTCGAGCAGCTTGCGCTCCGTGATATCGGCATCGATCACGATGAAGCCGTTGATGGCGCCGGAAGCGTCTCGAAGCGGCGCGGTCCAGATGGCAACCTCCAGGCTTGAGCCGTCTTTCCTTTGGTGGGTGCGCTCGTCCCCCTGGATGGATTCGCCCATCCGCAACCGCACCAGCGCCGCTTCAAATTCGCGCAGACGATTTTCCGGAATCACCGGGAGCGTCTTCCCGATGGCTTCGGACTCCGTCCAGCCGAAAATCCTCTCGGCCGCGGGGCTCCAGAAAATCACCTTGCCTTGCAGATCGATCGCAAAGATCGCCAGCGGCGACGACTTGATCAGCGCCTGCCGTACGTCGTTCGCCTGCCGCAGATACTCGTTGGCCTGGCTCAGCTCGACGGTGCGCTTTTCCACCCGGTTCTCCAGGTCGTCGTGCGCCTTGCGCAATTGCTCCGATTGCGCGGCCAGCAATCGCGCGGTCTGGTTGAGCGTCCGCTCGAGGCGCGTCACTTCGTCGCCCCGCCCCGCATCAGGTTCCGCGTGGCACGGCCCCGCCACGCTGCGCGCCAGTTCCTCTACGCGATGCACGCGCCGCACGATGCTGCGCGTAAACAGCAGCGCGGCCGCAAACCCGCCGAGCAAGCCCGCCAGTCCGCCCACAAAAATGGCCAGCTCCAGGCGATGCTGCGCCTGACGCTCGGCCGTAATACGCTCCTGAAGCAGGCGCTCTTCTTCGGCCTCCATTACGCCCACCTGGCGCCGCACCGAATCGATGCTGGCCTGTGCGCTCTCCAGACGCTCCGTTCCGCGGGCGAAACCGTTCGTCCCCGCATCCTGGCGCACGCTCTCGAGCAAAGTCATCGCCGCAGCCGCCAATTCCTCGGTCTTTGCCAGTTGCTTGAGTTGCGAGGGGTTATCGGCGAACTCCAGGCGTACCGACGCCAGCACCCGGGGCAGCTCTTTCCGCGCGGCCCAATACGGTTCCAGGTAGCTTTCCCGCAGCGTGAGTAAATACCCGCGAATACTGTCCTCAAGCGCGTTCATCTGCCCGCGGACGCGCCGAATCTCGCTGCGCACCACAACGGTGTGATCTACCCAGGTCTGGGCATCGCGCGTTTGACGCTCAAAATCGTAGAAGACCACGATCGCCGCCAGCAGCGCACACACCGGAATCGACACCACCAGAATGCCTTTGGCGGTGAGCGACAGATTGCCAAAAGAGGCCGCGATGCGCGTGAAACGGCGTCCAGACATCGATTCCTTTACTGCGGCGACTCTCGCAGGCCGGACTCGGTCAAATAGCCGATCTGCAATTCCACGATAGCATTCGCCGGATAGTTTCGAGCAAGCTCGATTTTCAGATAATTCCCGCTGAGCGCCGCGCCGCCCTCCAGCGTCACTGCGGAAAGCGTCCGCCCCACCATGCGCTCGCGGAACTCCCGGTTCTTGGCGTCCGCCAGCTCGCGCAGAATCCGGTTACGCGCTTTGCGTACCGGAATCGGAACCGCATCCGCGTGCTGCGCGGCGGGCGTTCCCGGCCTCTCCGAATAGGTGAACACATGCAAATAGGTGAACGGCAGGCTCTCGATGAAGCTCCGGCTCTCTTCGAAATCGGCCTCGGTTTCGCCGGGGAAACCCGCCATTACGTCCGCGCCGATAGCGGCATCCGGCATCAGCGCGCGCGCTTTGCGGATGCGGTCCGCATAGTGGCGCGGCCGGTACTTGCGGTGCATGCGCCGCAGGGTGCGGTCGGAACCGCTTTGCAAAGGAGCGTGAACGTGCTTGGCAATGCGCGGGGAGGAAGCCATCAGGTCCAGCAGCGCGTCCGAAAAATCCATCGGCTCCACCGAGCTGAGACGCAGCCGCTCCACACCGGTTTCCGCCAGCAGCAACCGGATCAGATCCGTCAGGCGCATGCCGCTGCCCGGCTCTCGTCCCCAGCGCCCCAGGTTGATGCCGCTCAGCACGATTTCGCGATATCGCCGCGCGAGGTTGCGCACCTGCTCCACCACCTGCGAAGCCGGAGCGCTGCGGCTCCGTCCGCGCACGAAGGGAATGATGCAAAACGAGCAGCGGTTATTGCAGCCATCCTGAATCTTGAGGTTGGGACGCGTACGGTCGCCCGCCGCATCTTCCACCGGCGCCGAAAGAAAATCGTGCTGGGCGAAAATGTCACCCACATGAATTTCGCCAACGCGCACGTTGCCGTGGTAGGGTTCGCTGGCATTGGAAATCGACACCAGGTTTGCGATCTCCGTCTTATGCGAATTGCCCACCACCCAGCCGACGCCGGGCATGCCCGCCAATTCCTGCGGCGCGCGCTGCGCATAACACCCCGTAACCAGAATGCGGGCCGCGGGATTCTCGCGATGCACGCGGCGGATGGCGTGGCGCGCGTCTTCATCCGCGGCGCCAGTGACAGTGCAGGTATTGAGGACTACCAGATCGGCCGCGGCGCGGTCCGCAGCCGGTTCGAAGCCTTTGCCGGCAAGCAGCGATTCCAGCGCCGCGCCGTCGGCTTGCGTGGCGCGGCACCCGAAATTTTGAACGAAAAAACGAACCACGTTTCAGTGTGGCACAGGAAAACACCGGGCGCCTGAACTGGGGACTATTGCCGGTCTTCCCACAAAGCCTGCGATACCGGCGGAGATATGAAGACTCCCGCCCGTTCGCTTATTTAGGCGGCCCGACGGGAAGGCCCAGCGACTTTGCCGTCTCATCCGCTAACTTGGCCAGCGGGCTCTCCGGGTAGACCGTCATCACGGTATGGAAGATACCGTATGCTGTCCGCGCCCGCCCCGCCTGGACTTGCGACTGAGCTTCCTTGAGGAGGTAGATGGCGCCGATTTCGGTCTTCGCCTTGGCGGCCAGGGGATGGTCCGGATAGGTGGCGGCCAGAGTCAACAAGGTCAGTTTGGCCCGGTCCAGTTTTCCGGCTTGCTCGTCTCGAGTACCAGCGTCGAACAGCACCTTTGCTGGATCGCCGCTTTGCGAAAATGCCGGTACGGCTGCCGCAAGTAACAGCAGGAGAGTGAGCGCCTTCATGCAGCTCTGCGAGCACGTGCGCTGCCACGGCCCGACGCGCGGCATTGGTGCGATTTCCGCGCACGCTGGGCGGGACGGCCAGGGTACGCTGGGCCGATCTAGCACACTTTCAAAAGCGCGAGCCGCAGGTTTCCCCGCTAGCTGACAGTGGTGGAAGCGTCAGTCTGCGGACCGAGTTTGCCCTCTTCCGCGGCTTCCAGGTAGCGGCGCAGGTTGCCCGCATGCAACAGATGAGTCACAACTAAGAAGAGACACACCTTGAAGAGAAGCGCGACCAGATAACTGTAGATTTGCCACTCCGCCGGAAGCTTAAAGAAAAATACCCAGATCATCTGGATCAAAGCGTACCCATATAGAGGAACTAACATCCACCGCGGAACCTTCATCCAATGACTGTCAAAGCGGCCCACCAGGAAGGCAATGGCCAGCCCGTCGTATAACCCGAGAAACACCAGGCCAAACTCATTCAGACCCCAAAGGTGCAACCGTCCCGCGACCGCCATGAGGCACACTCCGGCGCCAATCCCCCAAGTCGTGCCAACCGCTCTCCAAAATGCCGCGTTGCGCTCGGGGTACCCCGGCAACGCGATGCTGGGCTTGTCGAGCACGAAGAAGCACCAGAAGAGGGGAAACGAAGTCAGGCAGTTGAGTATGTCCGCAATGGGGTCGGGCTGTGCGCTCGAAACGGAATGCAGCCAAAGCCACAAGTACAGCATCAGCCAGAAAGCCCAGGCCCAGCGCCAACCAGCGATGAATTGGGCGAGCGATTTTCGCGCTATGGGGTGACTGCGTTCTGCAATTACCTGCGGGTTCAGGAAGGGAGTGAACTGCACCGCCAAAAGGAGCGCGGCGATGGCTGCTTGAACCAGATGCAAGATCGGCGGCACTGGCGGAAGTATGCCGATTTGGGCTCCGCCAGGCTGGGCGCCCGAGACGAGTAACGATGCGCCGATGGCCGTCAACAACGAATAGCAAATCCGGAGCAGTAACGTGGTAGCGACGGTGGTTAGCGCCGAACGCAGGAGATCGGTGAAGCGCGCATGCGTCCGATGCGGCGCGCGATTTTCGAGAGCCGCGTAGTTTTCGGGCTCGGGCCGGCGCCTTTCGAGAGGAGTCGATGGCCCCGAAAGCGCCGCAAGTTCTTCCTCGCCGGTCTGCTCGAGCTCCCACGCATTCAGAACCTCGCGCGCCCGTTTTCGCTGCTCCGGAAAACTAAGTGCATGGCGCATGGCTTCCGCATCCATGAGCTGGTCGAACAACTCCTGATTCGCCGCAGCCGCCTGGAAAAGCGCCCCGCGCTCTTCCGCGGTGAGCTCACCCGCGCTATATCCGAGAAGCAAGGCATCCGGATCGAACCGGTCCGATGGGCTCACAGGCCGGGTCCCCCTGTGATTCGGAGCAACGCCTTATGGCATCGCTTCGCCATCTCGTAAATGTTCCCCGAGATGCCCATGACCATCCGTATCTCCGGGTAACTCCTCTGCTCGATCAGCTTCAGACTGAGTAGCTGACGGCAACGGGGTGAAAGTTTGAGCAGTCCGTGGAGGAGCGCGTTCATGTATTCACGGGCAGCGAGCTGCTCGAAAATCTTTTCCCCGCTGTGTGGATTCTGCGGGTCGTGAAATTCCCGAAGGTCCGCCGCCCAGTCCGAAATGCCCGGCCTCTTCTCGCGTTCGCGGCGGAACTGAACCACCTTATGGCGCGCGACGCCGATGGCAATTCCCAGCATCTCGCCCAACTCGCGCTTGTCCGGATATTTCTCCCACAACGTCACCACGCAACTCTGCGCAATGTCCTCGGCCTGGGCAAAGTCGGCATGTTGGGGCACCAGCCGTCTCAAGACAAACGCCAGGATTCGCCGGCGCACCGTAGCGAGGTTCTCGTGATAAACCCGATCCTCGCTCTCTTCCATGCGAACCGGAAGCATCGCGAACCATTGTAACGCCAGCCTGGTAACCTCAGCCTGCTCAAAATAAATCGCGATAAATCGAAGATGGGGTGTGAGATTTGGCGGGCGCCGGACGATTTCGCTATATGAGGTTATTCGAGACGAAATCGGTGAGCCGCATCATCGCGGAATCGACAGGCGGAGCGCACCAGATGAAGCGCACGCTGGGCCCGATGCAACTGATCGCGTTGGGAATCGGAGCGATTATCGGCTCCGGCCTGTTCTCGTTGACAGGCGTTACCGCGGCGCAAAATTCCGGGCCCGCGGTGGCCGTATCCATGGCCATCGCCGCCATCGGATGCGCATTCGCGGGCCTGTGCTACAGCGAATTCTCCTGCATGATCCCGGTGGCGGGCAGCGCTTACACCTACGCGTACAGCACACTTGGAGAGTGGATCGCCTGGATCATCGGATGGGACTTGGTAATCGAATACGCGATTGGCTCCGCGACCGTTTCGATTAGCTGGTCGGCTTACGTGGCATCGCTGCTGCACGGATTCCACATCGACCTGCCGGCGCGTTGGATTGCCGGTCCGTTCGAGGCAGTGACATTGCCCGACGGCAGTATGGCGCCGGGAGGCTACGCGAATATCCCGGCTGTGATCGTAGTTCTATTGGTGTCGCTGCTGCTGATGGCAGGCATCCAGGAATCGGCGCGGGTCAACGCGGCGATTGTCCTCATCAAACTCGCGGTGGTAGTAGTGTTTATCGGGGTCGGCTGGTCTTACATCAACGCGGCCAATTACACGCCATTCGTTCCGGCTAACACGGGCGAGTTCGGGGCTTTCGGTCTTAGCGGGCTGATGATGGGCGCGGGAACCATATTTTTTGCGTATATCGGATTCGACGCGATTTCAACGGCGGCGCAGGAATGCAGGAACCCGCAGCGAGACATGCCTATCGGCATCATCGGCTCGCTGGCGATATGCACCGTGCTTTATATTCTCTTCGCGCTGGTGCTTACAGGAATGGTTCCATACACTCAGTTGGGCGTGGCGGCGCCTGTCGCTCTGGCAATCGACAAAACGCCGTACCTTTGGATGAACAATCTGGTGAAGGTCGGAATCATTTGCGGCTTCACTTCGGTGATTTTGGTTATGCTTCTGGGACAGTCGCGCGTGTTCTACTCGATGTCGCGAGACGGATTGGTTCCTAAAATCTTCTCCGAAATTCATCCACGACTCAAGACGCCGTGGCGTTCGAACATCCTGTTCTTCTTTTTTGTCGCGCCGTTTTCAGCCTTCCTTCCCCTCAACCTGGTAGGCCGGATGACCAGCATCGGAACACTATTCGCATTCGTGATTGTGTGCGCCGGCGTTTGGGTTATGCGCGTGAAAAACCCCGGCCAGGCGCGCCCTTTCCGAACGCCATGGGTACCGCTCGTACCGATTTTGGGGATGCTCGTAAACTTCGCGCTGATGTATTCGTTAGGCTGGTCCAACTGGGTGCGGCTGATCGTTTGGCTGGTGATCGGCCAGGCGATCTACTTCGGGTACGGCCGCCGGCATAGCCGTCTGCGCGAGTTGCCTGCGCCGGCCATCGATCGACAGAACTGACTCACAAGATTGCTCCGCCGCCGCTTGTCACAGATGGATGCTATGGCGCCGCTCTTTCCCGCCCCGTTAGCGCTGGCCTGGCAGCGCATCCACACACGCCGTGGTTGGCAGGCGAAAGCGCCTGCCCCACAATTGTTACTCATGCACCAGGCAGAACAATTGGCGCTCCAGTTAAGGGTGAAGCTCTTGCCTGGCCTAACGGGTCACGCTGACCGCCATGGATTCGCGGCTTACGCGCCCGCCCTGTTCCACTGTCACGCGCGCAAAATGGACACTAATCCATCCCGCAGCTGCGGCGCTCTCTCATGGGCATTTCGCTACGCATCAGCACGGGTCCCCTCTCGGGCATCGCACTGGCCTGTATTGAATTCGTTTGGTATTCCGAGGTGGGCGGGGGGATCGAGCATGACAGCGGCCAAATGACCGCGACAAAAGCTTGGAACGAGCATGGAATGAGGAACTTAGAGCACCGGTGGATTAGGGCCGCCGACCAGCCGGCGCGTAAATGCATGTGATTTCCCGCACCGGCCTTGTCGATTTTTATTCAATTGTCAATGAGCTGGGGCGCGGCAAACGGCCGATCGGAGAGGAGCCGCGGGCGCGGGGATTGAAGGCATCTTGGTGAAAAAGAGGACCTCCTAATCTAAGTATACAGGAGGAGCAAAAACGATTTGGCGATAGGCGTATTGTTTTCATCGAGATATAGTCTGGAACTGAGAATTTAGGTGAGGATCCCTAGCGTCATGACAGCCTCTGCAACCGGGGTGACATGACCGCCGATATAAATTCCGTCATCCTCTCCCTGAACCTCGACATGCAGCAAGCTGCGACGGCCCATTTTCGTTCCCTGCTCGCTAATGAAGCGCGTACCCGCCTGGCCCGACACCAGCTTGTGCCGGATCATGTATGCGGCGAGGGGTCCGGTGGAGCTGCCGGTCGCCGGGTCTTCAGCGATCCCGTATTCAGGCGCAAACATCCGGGAATAGGCCCCCTCAGCCGTCGGCGTAAATAGGAACACGCAGAAGGTCTCGCTCTCCGCACCCTTCAGACTCTTCAGGCCCGCTAAATCCAGCCATGCGCGATCGACTGCTGCTTTATCTTTCGCGGCAACAATCACTGTGGGATTGCCGGCGCTCAGAAGCTGCGGTTCTATGGGAAGGAGCTCCCGCGGTTCCAGCCCGAGCGCTCCAGCGCAGAGAGCGGAGTCATAGCATCTTCCTTCGCTAATGGGAGGCGTACGCAGCCAAATCATCGGGCGCCGGCCTCCTTCAATCCGAAGCGGAATAGGACCTGCCTGCACTTCCAGAACGAACGCACTGCTGCTTAGCAGGACAATTTCCTTTTGTAACAGCACGAACGCAGTGCCAACCGTGGGATGCCCGGCAAAGGCCAGCTCCCTGGCCGGTGTGAATACCCGCAAGCGTGCCACACAATCCTTGCGCGTTGCCGGAAGCACAAAAGCAGTTTCCGCGAGGTTGAGTTCCCTGGCGATCTTCTGCATGGTCGTAGGGTCCAGGTCAGACGCGTCCGGGAATACGGCCAGCGCATTACCCTCCAGAACGTCAGTCGTGAAAACGTCCACGACCGTATAGCGATAGGACTTCATTTATCGTCAACCTCCGCGATCAAGTCGATCTCAACACAAGAGCCGAATGGGACCTGAGCGACGCCAAACGCTGCCCGAGCATGGGCTCCGCCATCGCCGAAAACCTCAACCAGGAGCTCTGAGGCGCCATTGGCAACCAGATGTTGGTCTGTAAAAGCCGGGGTACTGTTGACCAGAACCTGCATTTTGACGATCCGCCCGATGAGGTTGAGGTCACCGACGGCTGCGTTCAGCGTGGCGATCAGCTCGATGGCCACGCCTCTGGCGGCCTCTTTCCCTTGTTCGATGGTGAGATTCGCTCCAAGCTGGCCCACCCAGGGCTTGCCGTTCCTCTTGGCAATGTGGCCGGACACAAACACGAGTGCCCCAACGCGGGTAAATGGAACGAACGCCGCGACCGGCTTCGTCAAAGCAGGCAGCTCAATCTTCAAACTCTTCAATGTCTCGTATACCGACAAACCGTCCTCCTTAAAAAACTGCGCCGCCGCTGGTGGCGTACTGCAGCGGGAACTCTCCCTTGGCAGTGATGAGCTCGTCGCCCGGCTTCCACGTCAGGCCATGTGCCACGGCCGCGACGCCCGGGCTTGCGCCCGTCGTCAGCGCGATCTCTTCCGGCTTGCTGCCGATGAGTCTGGCGATTGAGGCGCGAAGGCGGATTGGCACTTCAAAGAAAGCGAATCGTCTACGTGATGCGGAAACCTCTTGGCTTCAAAAGAGGCTTGCACCGCGCGCGGGGAAACGCGGGGCATCGCTGCGTGGTTTGCGGTGTTCAAGCACGCTGCATCTTCAATCTCAAACCACTCCTTCTTCCAGTTGTCGGTTACGGGTTTAGTTGTGGTCATTTTCGCTCCGTTGCAGCGCGCTCCATCCCCGTCAGGTACAATCCGGGCGGCGTTGACTAGTTCCCATATTCTTCCTGGGCGACTAGGCATCCGCAAAGTAGGATCTGCCTCACGGCCGTAAGAACCGAGTGTGGGTTTGCGCTTTCCGTCGCGGACTCATTTCATCACCGACAGATACGCCGCCCACGGGCCAACCTCCTGCTTATAGCGCTTGGCCATTACGCGACTGATTTGCAAAAGGTGACCCAAATCGTGCGCGGTCCACGTCGCCATCAGCTGCCGGGCGGTTACAATGCCAAGTCCTGGATGCATCCCCTTCAATTCCAGTTTCTCTGGCGTCAGGTGCATTGCCCGAAGTCTCGCGATACTATCCAGTCGCGAATCCGCGAATTCCTGCAACAAGGCCGGGAGCGATTTCCCATCACGCTCGCGGAGCTGCGCCTCGCGATCAAAAGGCTCAAAGGGGCGGCTGACGCCATACTCCAGAATGATCGCCAGACGCGGAATCCAGTCGGCTTTCTCTGCGTGAATCAAATGGCCAATGACGACGAAGGGACTCCATGTTCCGGGGCCCTCGGTGGCGGCAGTCCACGCGTCCGGCAAATCACCCAACAACGCGTCGAGCGTCGCGGGCGTGCGGGTCAATACGGACAGGCATTCTTCGATAAAATCTGGTTCCATGGCCGGTCAGTTCCGCTCCCAAATACCCAAATCAGCGTGACTGATCAAGGTTTTCATCTCATCCCGCACCGCTTTGAATTCCGGCGACTCAAGTCTGGTCTTCAGACTCCGCTGGCGCCCGGCTTCGTCCGGATATTCCATCAGCCACATCACGTCGGGAAGCGTGTCCGAGTTTCCCTGGCGGCGAAGAACATGGCCTCGCGGGAGACCGAGTTTTTCGAGAACATCGGAGGCGTGAAGTCTTACACGGTAGACGTCTTCCGCGCTCTGTCCGCCAGCCATCAGCGTCATCAGGCTGCCAGCGACCGCGAACCTTGCGATCATCGCTGCGCTAATCCAAATTCCGCTCATAAGGACCCGATTCTCCTTTTCCGGCTTGCCGTCCTGCCCGCCTGTCGCCAGGTTGCGTTGGATGCGAAGGATCGTTATCGCATCGGCGGCGGCCAGATCACCCCGCGGCGCTCCTACCCCGCGGCGCTCCTACTTAGACCAGGGCGGAACCACGCCGTTGCTGCGCGCGTACGCGATCGACTGCCCCAGATGCTCGTGTTGATCTGCGAGAAGCAGCATCAGCGCGCCCTGCTTCGTCATGTCTCTTCCGAACAGTTTCACCGGCGCCTGCAGGTCGTTGTCGGAAAGTCCCGTAATCGCTTTTTGCAGATTGACGTAAGAAGCCTTCAGAGCTTCCTGCAATTTCTCGGGATCGGTGATGGGCGCGGGCCGTGCCCCCGTAGTCGGTGTGCCTGAGAGCACGCCGGCGAGCATGCCGTTCTCCGTAACGATCAGGTTGAACACGTCGCCGACGGAGCGAACGCCCTGGCCGGGCTTCCAGTCGTACTTGCCCGACATAACGCGCGCGAGTCCGGTAAATTTGTCGGAAAGCGCTCCGGCATCTTTTCCGAAGGCGGCCTGCATTCCCGCCGGCTGCGCCTGCGCCATCGGCACTATCAAGGCGGCCGCAAGCGCGCACACTCTATACTGAGTCAGAATCTTCTTCATGTGGAACTCCTCTATGTCACTTTAATCTGAAAAACTATTCCTCCCACTTCCCATTTTCAACGCCACAAGCGACTGAATGCGCTCGCCGAGGGCATTGGCAGCCAAACGGCTACCACTACATACAGCCACCCAAGATGCGGTCGATCTGCCGAAGATGGTTCAAGTCGTGTGCCGCTTCCAGGCGGACGAACTCCTCGACCGTTTGCCGTCCGCGTACCTCGTGGACCCCATGGCACTCCACCCACCGTGCGCGCGGGACCGACTCCAACAGTCGCAGGTTGCTCTCGCGCAGCGTCCGAAAGACCCCTGCCGAAAGGCTCGCATCTTGCTGCGCGTAACCCAAGCGCTCCGCCCATGCCGCCTCATCCCACCACGTTAAGGCCACGCCCGGATTCGCCAGCATGTTTCGCAATCGCCACCCCATCGCCAGCTCCGCGTCCGCCAAGTGCGCTACGATCTCGGCAATTGACCACTTTTCAGGCGCAGGGCGCCGGATCAACTCCCCGGGCGCGACATCGCGCAGACGCCGATCGAGCTGCGATGGGGTGGCTTGTTGGACACCGATGGGCTCCTCATCGCCAAGATAGCTTAGGACTCGAGTTCGGTATGCTTCGAAGGTCTCTGCCATTGGTCCTCTCGATAGACTGCGTTTGCGGCCGAACATCTCGTGGAGTAGACCGAGCCATCCTGGTTCGCAATCATACGGGTATGATGACGTAACACAAACACCAGCGACCTCACTGCGCTCCGGTACAACGCCGAGCTGTTTCAATTTATTTGAATCGCATGAGGCATCAGGGCTTCCACAAAAGCATAAACTCCTTACTCTTTATAACGGAGAATCGACAATTCCACAAGTTCATTATTATCACGATGATATTGACGTCTCCGCACGATTCTGCTATTCGTTGGGAGGAAGTTTTAAGAGTACTTTAGGAGGTTCCCTTGCTCGACGATTTACGCGCCCTCGTAGAGTTTGCCCAGGCCGGGTCCATAGCCCGTGCAGCCGATCGTCTATTCCGGACGCCCTCTGCTATTACCCGGCAAGTGCAAAGGCTGGAGGCTGCATTGGGCGCCGAGTTGCTCGACCGCTCGGTAAAGCCTCCGCGTCTGAACTCGCTCGGCTCCAGGGTGCTCGAACAAGCGCGAGATCTGCTACAGAGGACGGAGGCGCTGAAATCGCTTACGTCGAGCGACGCCGAACCTCACGGCCTCTTGCGCATCGGACTCGCGCATGCCCTGGCCGAGGGGACGCTTATCGAACCTATTCAGGCGCTGACTGGGAAATACCCCAAGGTCCGACTGCGGCTGTCGAGCGAGCTCACGAGTGAATTATTTAACCGGCTGCTCGCGGGTGAGCTCGACGTTGCTGCCGTGCTTTTGCCCGAAGGTAAAACCGCGCCTGCACCTCTTCTGACGAATATCGTCGCTAGCGACCGCATGGAGATCGTTCAAGGCGCCGCAGGCAACGTTGACGGTGATTGGAAAAGTTTGGGCCGAGCACCCTGGGTGCTCAATCCGCCCGGGTGCTTTCTTCGGGCGAGGCTCATCGATCAGATGGAGCGTGCCGGCTTCACCCCAATGATCGCGGCTGAAATCCACAACATGCATTTGCAGCTAGCGTTCGTTCAGTCCGGTTATGGCGTCGGGCTGCTGCCTGCTCGCTTTATTGCCAGGAATCGTTCTATCGATTCCGTGAAAGTATTGCGTCCCCCATCGTTTGACATGCACCGGTCCGTTGCGATAGTCCGGGTTGGGCAACTCGGCGCCTTGGGGAAGGCCGTCGAACTGTTGGAACACGGGTTTCGGCAATTGTTTGAGGCAGCCGACACTCCGAAGCCCGTGACGAGGCGCCGAAGAGGTGTGCCCGCGAATCGGCGGGCAGCGCGACCGCCCAAGTTGTCCCCGGACATTGCTGGTTGCGGCTGAGCGGTCTTGAGGCCACGGTGAAGAGCGCATCGCCGATTTCCCGGTGAGCTGCGACAGCACTCGCGGACTGGCGACGCACGGCTGCAATCCTGCGGCGCGGATACGCTCGAGCGAGGGACACTTTGTCCTCGGTTCTCGACCGCCGGGAGGATCGAGCCAGGCGACCCTCTACGGATGGTCGCGCGTCAATCAACCTTGCGCTATTTCCGCGCCAAAGCCGAATCAACAGGCGGCGCGATCCTCGGTGGCCGGCGTCGGCCAGGCGCATGGCCCCTCCCCTCACGAGAGGGTTGGCATGCTGTGCGGCTGCGGTGACGTCGCCCAGCGAGAGCGGGCGCTCTGAACTCGCGGCCACGGACGCAGAGTCAATCTGCCCGGTTTCGGTCGTTAGGGTGACACTGCCCTCGAAAACCATCAGCGCGGTGATTTTCGACGTCCAGGGGCCACAGGCGCCGTGATCGTCCAGGTAAAGGGCGATCGTGAATCGGGCTGAACCCAGTGGCGTGCGATCGCGCCTGACATAAACGACGCCGAACGGCGAAAGCAACCCTATGAATCGGAAAGATGGTCGTTGGAAATCGTGACCTCTGTGCGGTTCCCGAAGTACGAGCAATCGGCCACTTCCAAAGTAATCCCAATCACCAGAAGGCCTGGCGCCTGCTGCAAATCGGAGTGTGTAAAATCCGCGCGAAGATACTCGAATTTGATCTAAGCGGGAGTCGTACCTCTGCCCTCAGCAGGCGCCGTCGTCCCAGTGAGCGGATTCTTGGCCGCGGCAGCGGGTTGCGGAGCTACCGGTTCCGATTCGGGCCGGCATTCGGGCCTCCAGGACTGGCTTGAAGCGCCTCTTGCTCGGCTTGGTCGGCTTCCTTGGTCTGGGCGCTCAACTCGGCGGCGACGTTCGGATCGGGCGGTGGAGCGATGGCGGCGAATGCGGTCTGCACCGGCGGCGCGGCTGCGGCAGCGGGAGCCGCTGGAATTCCATTTTGGCCTTGCTTCTTCTGAAGGTCCGCCAGGCCAAGATCCAGCGTTTCGCGCATGTGGTTCTGCATATCCTGCAGGTCGGCGACGCCAAGCGTAACCGTTGCGCCCCTCTGGCAGTCCTGGCCCTTGCTCGCCAGCACCATCAGATTAGCTGTCGGCGAAGCGGCGGGGGTTCCGGGGAAGAGCCGGAGCACGTCTCCCTCGGTGACCGCACAATCCCCGGCATTCGATTGCGCATTCAGAGGCGCCGAGACAACGAACACGTGGGCCGTGTTGTCGGAAAGCATGCGGGCGATCCCGCTCGAACCCGGATCGGGCGCAGTCTGGGCGCCGGCGCCGGCTTCCGCGTTCTCAAGAGCAATCTGGCGATGAACTTCGTCCGCGATCTGCCATTTGACGTCGGGCGTCATGGGTGTGAAATTGGCCTGTGCGTTTGCCAGCTGGGCCGCCTGTGCTATATAGGCCGCCTGCAGCGTTTGCGACACCAGATAGTCGGTCAGCCACAGGGATGGGCTGGCGTAGAGCGGGTAGGGAGTAAAGTAGCTTCCATAGTAGCCGTACCATGGGTTCCCGGCCCAACCCCAGCCAAAGGCGATCGGAGTAGCCCAGGGGGCATAAGCGTAGCTGTAAAATGCGAGCCCGTAGTAGAAGCCCGGGGCGTATACATTCATGGAGATTCGGCCCCACATGTACGGCTGGTAGACGCGGCCGTATGCGACGCCGCCCACGTAGTACGTTCGATGAACGAAAGCCGTGCCGTGATACATATAGGGACGCTGGATATAGCCATGTCCGTAACGGTCGGATACAACTCTCGAATGGTCCGCCCGCTCTCTTTCAATAGTTCTCGAACCGCCGGGCCCGTGGTGGATATCCATACCATGCGCATGTACGTCGCGGACGTCGCGATGCGGGCCGCGGGTAACGTCGCCGTGCGCTGAATGGGTGGGGGTCTCACCCGGCCGGCCCCCGGGCTTGGCTACAGCGGGGGCGGTGGCTTTAGCAGGAACTTTAGCCGGGACCGCTGGCTTGGCGGCTGGCTTTTGTTGGGCAGGTAGAAAGGCAGGAATCGTTCCGATCAGCGTTGCCATGACTATCCCGATATATCCGCGCGAAGCGGCATGACGAAATTCAAGTGCGTTCATAGGTTCTCCATATCTTCCGAATAGGTGCGCGCGGGTCTGACGGCTATCGGACATCGATGTCCGTGACTTTGCCCTTGGTGAATGTTACTTTCCAATCTTTGAACAGGTAAATTTGCTTGTCGCCAATCGTCGCTCTGGTTACGGGCTGACCTATTTGCGCTACTACGTCGTCTACGCTTTGACCTAACTCAAGCTTCGTCTGTGGCGGCGCCGCTGGCGGTGGCGGTGGGATGTCCGCATATTTCTGAACAGGCGGCGCCTCCGGCGTTGCCACCGTGGCCGGCGGTGGGGTGGGATCGGCGATGGGCTTCGGGGGATCGGGGGCCGGTACGCCGCCAGCGGCCGGTGGCGCCGCGGCTGGCTCGGTCTTAGTATCTTCCGGAGGGTCGACGCTAAAAACCTCCCCGGTGGTTGCTAACATTGCGTCCGCGGCGGGAACGGTCCCTTTGTCAACCGGAAACGTTAGCGATCCATGGTAGTACACATCGGAGTAAGCTTTGGCGGAGCAGAGTCCGAAAACAACGGCGCCGTCCTTAACCTCTATTTTGGTTATGTTAACCTTTTCGCCCGCCACGAAGGTCCGGGTGTCATTGGTCGGGGCGGCCGCAGTGGACGATGCGCCTGGGATTGGGAAATGGCCAATAACGCTTTTCACTTTTTTGGCCTTCTCGTTGGCCTTGCCAGTGGCGCTCTGGGTGATTTTTCCAGCTTTATAGGAGTTGCCCGAAACATCGCTGGAATCGGTCGGCGTCAAGACGAGCCCGTCCTTCTTCAACGTGAAAACCGATCCGGCGGTGACAACGTCTTTGCCGTCGGCGCTCAGTTTTGTGAGCGGGTACTGCTTCTGCAGTTGGTTGATGAGCGCATCTTTGGGGGCCTGATCCTGCCATGCCGAAAACAGCGATGGAGATAAGAGCCCTGCTATCAGGATTGTGGTCAATGTAGTCGTTCGCATCGAAGTCCTTTCCTCAAGTTCAGGGTTGAGCCAGGCTCTCTAGTTGACAGCCTGTACCGTCAGCAAGATGCCCGTTTCCGAATCGCATTCCACCGACGCTTGCCAGTCTCGGCAAATCGCCATTAGGCAATGAGCTTGGCAATTGGATCGCGATTTGATACCGTCCCGCGAACCCCGGCGTAAGCGCCGCCCCAAGAACCCGAGCCGGCTGGGAAGAAACGGTAACGCTTGGCAATACGGCCGTCGAATAAGTCGCCTGCGATGGCACTACCATGCCATCGGGGCCAGTGGATTTGTTGGTCCAAATCCAGGCCCCCAGAGGATGGGGACGAGCTTTGCGCCTTCACAACTTGAAGCGTGGAAATCAGGCAAAAATGCTCATGATTGTTTTCGCCCCGGCATTCAAACTCACTCCCACTCTTTGCAATCTGCGCAACCCGCCGGCCTACGCGCCAAAGAATTTCGAGTATGCTAACCACCATCAACCACCATGTCCCCAGCCGTCTCCCTGACCGAACGACGTTCTCGGCGTTGCCGGATGATCGGCCAGGACGATCTCCGTAAATTGTGTTCGTTGGCCGCCACGCAGACGTGGTCAACAGGTGTCAGGACATCCATCGGGACCAAAGTGGTCGTCCCATCAGATTCCTAAAAACCTATATACCGAGCGAGGCCCGGAAACGTAGATTACAAAATACGACAAAAATGCAGAATATTTCCGGCTTTCGTGGCGGACTATGCTCAACAAGCCGATTCACACTGTTTCCCCTCATTCCCCGAGCAACTCGATTAAGTTAATCGAAAAGAGGGTGCAGGAACAACAGGCCACAGAACTCTTGAGAGGAGTCCGTTTATTGTCTTTAAGTCTGGTGCGGCGCCGATAGGAATGGGGCCATTGTGCGTCAGATGGTCTGTCCATCGTTCAAGGCTTGGAAGATAGGAGTGAGAATAAAAGCTTCATCTCTGGAAGCTCGCGGCAGAGAAAAGCAACCACTACCGGACATCAATGTCCGTCACTTTGCCGCCAATAAACGTTACTTTCCACTCCTTGAACAGGTAGATCCGCTTATCGCCAAGCGTGACGATTGTTTCCGGCTGGCCTAGCTGCGCCAGCACCTGGTTTATGGTCAGACCTTTCTCGATCTTTGGCTGCGGTAGTGGCGGCTCCTGGATCGGCGCAGATTTAACCGCCGGGTCCGGCGCTGCAGCCCGGGCCGGCGGCTGCTGCGTTCGCGGCGCGGCCGGGGGCGCGCTCTGCTGCGCGGCGTCCGCGGCCGGCTGCGCGTTTACAGCGGCGCCGGCATCGGGAACCACCAGCAGTGCGCCGATCGCATCCTGAACGTGTTTCAGGTCGGTAGCGGCCAAAAATCCCTTGATAAACTTGAACAAAATCGACGCCACAAATGGCTTATGCGTGGGATCGATCGCGGCGGGATCGCATGTTCCGCAGGTTTGCACGGTGAAGATGACAGCGTCGTCCTTGGCTTCCATCTTCAGCAGATACACCTTCTCCTTGGCCGCCAGGGTGCGAGGCGCCGACTCGAACGGTCTTTTACCGAGTCCACCCGGCATAAACTTCGATACCGTGCTATGGCCTCCGGCGACCACTTGTCCGTCCTCGAATGTATTTTGAAACGGAGGCGATTTCATAGGGTTCGCCTGTATGCCGTCCAGCTGGATCTCGAGGGTAGTACCTGGTTTCGAAACCTTGTAGCCGGTGGCATCCAATATGGTCAGCGGATAGGCGGTCTGCAGTTGATCGATGAGACTGCCCTTGGGGGCCTGATCTTGACTTCCGAAAACCTCCGGCCGAGCCGCGCCCATAGTTGGGGCCTGCGGAGCCGGGATGGTAGGTGACGGGTATGGCAAATCTCTGGCGGGTGTGGCTCCCATTGGGGTTGTGGCATATGGGGCTTCCGCAACCACAATGGGGGAAGGTAGAGATGTTCCAGGCTGGGACGACGAATGATCCGATTGCGAACCAGGCTGATATTTCCGCGGGCTCACAGCGGCGCTGCCGGGAGGCGGTACCGTGTTGAAAGATCGCTCAGGCACTCTTGTATCAGGCAGCGTTTGACTGGAAGGCTGGGGCCGGGTTTGAGGGTGCTGCATCTGTACAGCCAACGGGCCTGTGGAGTGATGGCGCAATGAATTCCAGAAGAGGAGTGCGCCGACGGACAGCAGAAAGGCAATGGAAGCAACGTAACCCATCTGCCAGCCCACCACCCATTGCCGGCCCGCTGGCCATCGCCAAATAGAAGGGCGCTCCGGCAATTGCTCCTGCGCGGAAATCCGATCTAAAACCCGCGCCCGGATCTGACGGAGCCGGTCGTCTTCCGGTTCAACCTGCAATTCTCGCAGGGCAAGGGAACTCCTCTCCAGATCCTCAGCAAGTCCACGGCAAGAATTACAAGTGCGTAAGTGAGTCTCAACGCGCTCGGCCTCGGGCTGGGACAAATGGTGTGCGGCGTACGCGGCGATCAATACTTTGTTGAGCTTGAGACACCTCATCGCTGCACCTTGACGCTGGCACGCTGCGCGTATTTCTTGGCGAAGTCCGTGAGCTTTAGCAATGCCTTTGCGGCCTGCTGGCGGACTGTGGCGGGATCGGTTCCAAGGATTTCGGCTGCTTCCGGTGAGGTTAGCCCCTCAATGTCACGGAGTATAAGGGCTTGCCGCTGCCTTGAAGGCAGACGATGCAATCCTTCAGCCAGAATCCGCCGCCTTTCGCCGGCTATGAGATCGTCTTGCTGCCGGGGAGAAATACGGACAGCTTCATCGAGAAGTTCGCCGTCGTGGAGACGGGCCTGAGCTTTCTTCTTGAATAAATCCTTGCAAACGCGATCAGTGATCCCATACAGCCAAGGCGAGAAGCTTTTTGACAAATCATAGCTGTTCAGGTACTTGTAGACCCGGAGAAACACCTCCTGCACCGCATCGTCGGCGTCCTCGGGGCGGCCCAAAGTATGACATGCGATCTTCCACACCGGAAGCTGATAAAGCATCATGAGTCGATCAAAGGCCACGTGGTCTCCGGCTTGGGCTGCCCGAATCAGATCGGCGAACTCTAGATCATTCAAAGGCTGCGATATGCCAGGCATCGTGCACTTGATTGTTTGGAAAAGCGCTGCCATGATCGGCCCAGAATAATCCCTTATACCTATACCGAGGCAGATCCAGAAACGTAGATCAAATATAACGCAAAATAGGGAAAAACATCTTATCGAACGGCCCGTCGATCCCTTCGGGGTCCAATTCAGTATGGACGAATGTCCTGAGTAGGACCACCCAATGGCACGAAAAGCATTCGAGGATCTCATAGAGAAGGCTCGCGTCCTACTCGATTCCGCGATCATCGTAATGGTCGGTGCGGGTGCACGAGCATAACACTTGCATCGGCGCTCTATTCCCGCAGTGGCCACAGCGAATTGTTGGTGCTACTGGCAAATTGGCGAGATGGCCACAATATGTCGCGGCAAACGCTGACGGAGGGGCTGACGCTTTCGTGCTACGGGGCGGCGCTCCCCGCGCGACACGCTGCCCCTAAAGAAACGGAGCTGCCTTTTCCGTCTGCAAACAGCGAAAACGGGTCGAGGTCTGAAACCGCCTCGACCCGCTTTCGAACTTTCGGAAGGATCGTGTCCACACGATTTGAGAGCCAGGTGAAGTTAGTTCTTTGCCTTCCTGGCTGGTTAGGGCATAAAGCTGCAGGCCGCAACGGTGAGCTTGGTGGGGGCAACCTTCATCTCCTGCAGGTTGTTTTTGACCAGCATCGCATTGAAGTCGGCGATCTGTTTCCGGGCGTCCTCCCACGCAGTCGTGGTACGGTTCAGGTCGGTGCAGTTTTTCTGCCAGGTGGCGATCTGGGTGGGGGTGGGCGCCATATCGAGGCCGACCTGCATCATGCTGACCATGGTGTTGAATGCGTTGTTCAGTTCGGAGAACGGTTGCAGCGCCTTGGGATCGGCAGTGGCGCCCCGGCCACGCCCGCCGCCTCCGCCTCCGCCGCCGCCTCTGCCACCGGCCGCCCTGCCGCCGCCGATTTTGGTCAGACTGGCATCAAGTGTTTTGGCCTGCTCGGCCACATCGGCGGGCAGGTTGCCCTTCATCAGGGTTACAAGCTGATCCTGCAACGCATTCACTTCCTCATGGCCTTCAAAGCTATGCTCCATCCCTTGCACGGAAAGCAGAGTGAGCTTGTTCTGGGTGCGCAGGTCGGCCATGAGCGCGGGACTCTGGCCGACGCGCGGATCGTTCACGACGGTGACGTCGCTCGTAAAGACATGGCCGTCTACGGTCAGCTTGAGCGTATAAACGCCGGGAATCACCTGCGGCCCATGCGGACCCGGGGTGGTGGAGCCCTCCACCATGTTCATTTGATTCTCGAGATCGTGCCGCAGGGCGGGCGGATCGTCATACTCCAGGTTCCAGTTGACGCGGTTGAGACCAACATGCGTAGAGAGGACGCGAGTCTCGGGAGAGGCTAGCCAGTAGTGGGGATACGCCGCGCCCTCGATGGGCGGCGGCGGGGTGCTGGACATGGTGCGGACCAGACTGCCCTTCGAATCGTAGACCTGGAGTTGGATGGGCCCGCTCGGCTCGTGGCTGAGGTAGTAATCCACGACCGCGCCGTAAGGCACATTGGGCGCATGGGGCACTTCGACGGAGAAGGGCTGATCCCAGTTGCTGTTGATGCGTGCGCGAATGGCCTCCTCGGGCTTGAAGAGAAAGACGGACGACGTGCCGATGGCTTGGGCGTTGGCCGCGATCTGGCGCAACGGCGCGATGTCGTCGAGAACCCAGAAGCCGCGGCCGTAGGTGCAGATCACCAGATCGTTCTCGTGGTTATCGGTGTGGACTTCGAGGTCGCGGATGGAGGTGCTGGGCAGGTTCTGGCGCAGCGACTGCCAGTGATCGCCATTATCGAAGCTGACATGCACCGTGGTCTCGGATCCGGCGAAGAGCAAGCCCGGCTGCCCTGGATCGACCCGCAGACTGTTGATCCAGCTTCCGGTGCGCTCGTCGCGGGGCAGTCCGTTGACGATGCTGCTCCAGGTCTTGCCGGCGTCGGTGGTGCGCCAGATCAGCGGCACGTCGGTGTCGGTGTTATCGTCGGGGGGCAAAGTTTGGCCGCGCTCAGCGCCAACGCGAGCGGCGACGAAGGCGGTATTGACGTCGTCGCCTGCCTCGATGGTGTTGAAGATGGTGTGGGGCGGAACGTTGGCGATGTTGGTGACATTCGTCCAGGTTTTGCCCTGATCCATGGTGTTGTAAATCTGTCCGTTGCTGCTGACCGTCCACATAACGCCGCGTTTGACCCTGGATATGGAGAATTCGCCGATCGAGGCTGCAGGCGTTCCACCGCCCCGCCCCGGTGCTTGCGCCTCTGGCTGTGCCCCCTCTCCCGGCGGCGCGGGGTTCGGCTGCGGAGGCTGCGGGGGCGGCGGCGGCTCCAGCGGCGCAGTGCCGCAGGCCACCTGGGGCTTGCCCATTGGCGTAGTTAGATCGGGGCTCGCGGCGGTAAAGGAATGGGCGCCGTCGCGCGAGACCAGAAGGCACTGGTAGGCAACGTAGAGAGCGCTGGGGTCGAACGCGATGTCGAATTTTTTCTCGAAATCGCGGCCGGCGCGGTATCTGTCGGCATCGGCTCCGAAGTTGGGCGCGACGTTCTCCCACTGACCGCTGGTCATATCGATCTTGATGAGGCCGCTGCCGCCGCCTCCCGGACCGTATCCAACGCCATAGATGATGTTGGGATTTTTGGGATCGGGTCTATCGATGCCGAATTCAGACGACGGCACCGGGCTCCAGTCAGTGAAGTTCACCTGTCCCCAGTTGCCGCGGCTCGAGATCATTACGGCGCCGGTGTCCTGCTGCGCACCCATGATGTGGTAAGGATATGCGCTGTCGGTGGCCACGTGGTAGAGCTGCGAAATGACCTCGGTGTACCAGAGGCTCCAGGTGCGGCCGTCGTCAAGGGTGACGCTGGCGCCCTGGTCGGAGCCGACCAGCATGCGGTGGCCGTTCGTGGGGTCAATCCAGAGCTTGTGGTAGTCCTCGCCGCCGGGCGCGCCCTTGAAGGGCTCAAAGGTGAGGCCGCCATCGGTCGAGCGGTACATCGCGGTGCTCATGGTGTACACAATGTCCGGATTCTGCGAATCCACGAACACGCCGCTGCTATAATTGCCCTGGCCGTTGCTGATCCGCATGGCGATCCGCAGGTCGTTCCCGGCCATGTGCTGCCAGGTGGCGCCACCATCATCGGAGCGGTAAAGTCCCGAGCCCTGTTCAATGGCATTGCCGACGATGTACATGCGCTGGCCCTTGGTGTGCATGGCGACGGCGACCGAAACGCGGCCCGAGAAGGGCGGAATCTTGATCCCGGTCCAAGTCTTGCCCTCGTCAGTGGACTTGAACACCAGGGGCGGCTTATTTCTCGTCCCCCCGCGACCGCCGCCGCCACCTCCGCCGCCGGCGCCGCCGGTTCCCTGCGTGGCGGCCAGCATCACACTGGGGTCATCGTATGCGGACTGGAGATCGCGCCCCCCGTCGTAGTCGGCGGGCTTGAGGACGTTGGTCCAGGTCTGCCCGCCATCGGTCGAGCGGTAGATACCGCCGCCGTGGCGGATGGTATCGCCGAGCGCGGAGACGAGCACCAGGTTAGGATCGGCGGGATCGACAACGATACTGGTGATCTTCACCGTGTCTTCGAGGCCAATGTGCCGCCAGCTCTTGCCGGCATCGGTCGACTTCCACATGCCGTTGCCGAGGCTGCCCTGAATGGGGTCGCCGGCGCCTGCATACACGATATCGGGATTGGAGGGAGCCACCTGGATGGCTCCCACACTATCCACGCTCTTCTCCTGGTCGAAGATGGGGAACCAGGTGACGCCGGCGCTGGTGGTTTTCCAGATGCCGCCCAGCGGCATGCCGGCATAAAACACCCCAGGCTGGCCTATGGCGCCGGTGACGGCGGCAATTCGTCCGCCATGGAATGGCCCCACATTTCGCCAGTTGAGGCCCGCATAGAGATCGGGATTGACCTGCGCCGTTGCAGGGAAAGTTGATGCCAGTATGCTCGAAACAGCAAGCGCCCAATATGCCGTCCGCGACATTCGCGTCATGATGTAGAAACCCCTCGTGAGAAACCTCGCCGCCATTGGGCAGTATACAACGGCGTGGATAGGGCCCTCTCGCTGCCGTCGACGGCAAGGTCTATACGCGCGACGTCACCGTCATGAACGATCCGCGCGTCGGCCAGAGTCCCGCGCTCATGGCACGCCCTACGCATCCAAGCAACATCTGCAGCGTATAGCAAATTTTCTTTTGGTAGGGCAAGAATTTCCGGCCGTCATCGAGGGGCTGCAAAAGGAGTTTCCGGCGGCCACGCCGAAACAGGAAACGCTGGATCAGATCGTCGTGCACTTCGACCGAATCCGTCCCGGCGTGAGGGAGACGTTGGGAACGCTTGGAGGGCCCGCCACGCTGCCGCCTCTCGCACCCTCAGCGTGCCCGCAGCGAGCCAGCGATGCTCCTCAGACCATGATCGCGGTCCGCAACGACACCGCCCGCCCGCTCATACTCCTCAGGCCCCATGGTGGCAGCGAAACTGTCGCGCCCCGATCGTGGAGCAGGTTCGACATGAAGTCAGGCGAATGGATGAAGCTACCCGACGGAACCTGCCTCGTAGCTGGTGACAAACCGACTTTGACCGTCATTGAGAGGCCGTAATCCAATCAGAAACCGCCCGCTCACCAAGTCATCCGAGTGGGACAGTCCGAGTGGCCGACGCTACGTCTCCAACCATGACGCATCGGCCGGTGGTGAAAACCGCATCAGAGGAACCGCTTGTCATGTCACAGACATCGGTTGCGTTCCGGTTGCCTGTTTCGGTTGGCTGCGCGATCGAGTTTGAGGATGGAGTCGACACGGACTCCGGAAGCAGATTCTCGGACGTTAAACCAGCTGCTGCGCGCAGGCTGTCGATGCCTCACTGGTCCGCGACGGCCTCCGCGCTGGAAGATAAACTGTTTGGCAGGGTCAGGATTGAAGTGGCGCAGTTCCTGCTGAAACTTCTCGGCCGGGATCGATCCGCCGTAGTCATACACATTGCCAGAGCACTCCAATTCGCCATCCATAGTGAACAGCGCGCAGGCGCCGACCGAGCCGCCGCTGTATCGAATTTTCGTGCCGAGGATGTTCGCCTTCGTCGCAATCGCGCCACCCGATTCCAGTTATCTGTAGACAGAAGCCCATGATGGCTTGAAATCAGCAGTTTGCGATTTCGCATCGTCGGCCCGGCGAAGCTACGTTACGGCGTGTCAAAAGGAAGGATTCGTGCTCCAAATGATCCTCTCTTTCCTTGTGGCCATCCGAGCCTTCTTTCGCAGTCGAAGCGATACTGCCCTCGAAGTCCTCGCCCTACGGCAACAGGTCGCCGTGCTCAAACGGAAACGACCGCGGCCAAGATTGAACCCCTGGGACAGACTCTTCTGGATCATACTCCGGCGGTGTTAGTCCCGCTGGACGGACGTCCTGGTCCTGGTGAAACCCGACACGGTGGTCGGCTGGCGCCGCGCCGGCTTCCGTCTTTATTGAGGTGATTGTGGCGTTCGACTTTTTCACGGCGCCGACGGCGACATTCCAGCTACTCTACTGCTTTTTCGTAATCGAGCACGGGCGACGCCGGATTCTGCGTTTCAATTTGACTGACCACCCGACGGCTGAATGGGTCGTGCAACAACTGCGTGAGGCTTTCCCCGAAGCGGGTCCGTATCGATATGCCATTTTCGATCGAGATTCGACGTTCAATGAGGATGTGGTCGCCTTCCTGGAGGCAACCGGACTGAAGCCCAAACGGACGAGCATACAGGCGCCTTGGCAGAATGAAGTGGCGGAAAGATGGATTGGTAGCGCCCACCGAGATTGCTTTGATCATGTGATCGCACTAAATGAAGCGCACGTACGGCGGCTGGGCCGTGAGTCCCTTGCGTACTACCACGAGGATCGAACTCATCTCGGACTGGAAAAGGACACGCCATCGGAGAGACCGATCGAGGGCAAACCGGATGGGGCGGAATAGGAATCGCTGGCACGAGTCGGCGGCTTACATCATCGATACATCTGGAAAGCGGGCCGCGTGAACATGCGGTGAACATCGCAGGGCATCGCAAGGTCGATCACTACCGGTGTGTTCCTCGGTCTCGTTCGCGGGTGGCACACCGCATTTCGCGCTGCTCCGGACCAATCGAAGCAGCTGGGCACGATCTCTGCAACCCACACTCCCACACTCACCCGTCGATACGTCAAATTAACGTCAGGACCCCATCCTACAGAGTTTTGGCGGGCCTTCGAAGAATTAGGAAAACAGGACGCGAAACAGTCACGGTTACCGAGTTCCAACTTCAGAAATCCTTTCAGCAAAAAGCGCACGACGGAAGCTCCTCACCGCCCATATCCCAATTTGAGGAGGAGTTTTACGCGAATTTGGGTACGTTACCGGCCATGCAGCTGTTTCGCCAAATTGCGCCAGATGAGAACCCAAGCCTCGAGACCCATGCGGAAACGCTCGGGACGGTAAAACTCATTGGGCGCATGGATATCCTCGTCAGCGGTGCTGAAGGAGAAGAAAATTGTATCGGCGCCAAGCACCTCGCGAAAAGTTGTCGTGATGGGGATTGTGCCGCCCATGCCAACAAAATCGGGAGGCATTCCGAAGATCCGCGCAAGCGTGTCGGCAGCAGCGCGCACTGCCGGGCTGTCGGGGGAAACACAATACGCCATGGCGCCGTGGTGCGTTTCCTCGATCGCTAGATTTATGCCGGGAGGGCAATGCTGTTCGAGATGATGCCGCAATTTGCCAATCACATCATCCGGCCGCTGGTTGGAGACCAGGCGGCAAGTCAGTTTTACATGTGCTTCGCTCGGCAGCACGGTCTTCCCGCCGGGCCCCTGATAACCTCCGTAGAAGCCATTGACCTCGATCGTCGGGCGATACCACTGACGTTCCAGCATACCGTAGCCTGGTTCACCAAATCCGGCGGAGGCGCCCACGTCGGCCAAGTACTTCTTCTCATCGAACGACAGCCGATCGAGCGCTTTTCGTAGGGCCGGATGGATCGCTTCAACGTCGTCATAGAATCCCGCTACGGCGACTTTTCCACCATCGTGTAACGAGGCGACAAGCTGCGCGGCAGCATGCAATGGGTTTGCTACTCCTCCGCCGTGGCGGCCGGAATGCAAATCCTTGCCAGGACCGCGCACGGTGAATGAAAGTCCGGCCAAGCCGCGCGAACTCACGGTGATGCTTGGTATTTCAGGCCTCCACATGCCGCCATCGGCCGATAACACGACGTCGCAGGCCAGCGCATCGCGCCGTTCGCGCACCAGCAGGGGAAGATTGACGCTCCCGATCTCCTCCTCCGTCTCGAAGATGAACCGCAAGTTGACGGGTGGTTTTTCTCCCGCCAGAAAGAATGCTTCAGCCGCCAGAATCGGCAGCAGCATCGAAGCCTTGTCGTCGCTGACGCCACGCCCGTAAAGTCGTCCGTTTCGAGCGGTGAGGATAAAGGGCGGCGAGTGCCATAGCTCGATGGGGTCGGGGGGCTGTACGTCCATGTGGCCGTAGACTAAGACGGTGGGTGCGCCGGGTGCGCCGTTCCAACGTCCAAAAACAGCAGGATAATGCGGCGTCTCCCATCTCTCGACTTCGATTGGACCTGCTTTGCGCAGCCGCTGGGCGACCCAGTCGGCGGCTCGCTGTACGTCGCTCTCGTGAGCCGGGTCGGTGCTCACCGACGGGATGGCCACGAACTCCGCCAAATCGCGGAGGTAGGAGCCGTGATTATCGGCCAGCACCTTCAGTACGGCATCCATTTCCCATATCTCCCAGGCGGTTCATACTGCGTCCGCCTTTGTCCTCGACTCTGGTGCGCGGGAAGCGCGGAAGCATGCAACGTGATTTGCAAGGCGTGAAACATTCACGCGCCGACCGCTAAAAGTGGATCAGCGTCATTGATGGCTAGCTTCTAGCGATAGTCGATCGACGCGGTCGTTGCCGGAGCGGAAGAAGATCGTAAAAGGGACGAGCGCTTCGATGAGATCGCCGCCGTGGAGGTCAACGTAGTTCTCGGCCTGACTGATCACGTTACCGAACACCCAATGGGCGATTTGCTCAGAGGCGGCGCCGAGTGCACGCCCTGGGAAGACCCAGTTGAGATTTTTGCCGTCGAGTGGGGAGACGTAAATCGACCGGGCACGAAAGGAGGGCATATTCATCACCGGCGCCACGATGACCTGGCCGCGCAGATCCTTAGGGTCGAGGGACTGCCAAGGTCGAGCGCGTCCGCGATGTTCGCATATTCGGCTCCGTGAACTCCGGCGGTCACGACGAGAGTCGGGCCATCTGCGCTTCCGTTGATGAGCCAAGTCGGCAGGCGGTAGGGGCGGCCCTCCACCGGAAACTCGTTTATCCCGAAACATTTCTCCCCGGATTTGGACGCGAGCCAGCCGACTTTCAATACTTCCTTCGACATTGAGTCACCCTCGTACAAAATAGATCGTCGGATTCCGTGAACCGCTTTTCTCCATAGTAGTGGCGGCCGCACGTCGCATGCTCGCTGGAATTGTCCACGTCAGCGGCCCCCGTCAATCGCGAGCGTTTGGCCGGTGATCCAACCGGCCCGCTCGCTGGCCAGGAACAACACGCCGTTCGCGATGTCCTGTGGCGAACCGAGCCGCTTCAAGGCGATATTTTCGATTAGCCGATTCTGTCCTTCCGGTCCGTAGGACTGCCATTGCTTCTCGGTGGTGGGGTTGGACCGCACGAAGCCGGGCGCTATGCAGTTCACCGTGATGTCCCATGGCCCAAGCTCGTGCGCCAGCTGCCGGGTCAGGCCGATTTGTCCTGCTTTCGCGGAGGCATATGCTTGGATACCGGTGAGGCTAATGCCCAAGCCAGCGCCGCTGGAGATATTGACGATACGACCGTAGTGCTTCGCCTTCATCGCGGGAGCTACTGCCTGGCTGCAGTAAAAAGTACCGTCGAGATTAGCGGCGAAGATAGCTTTCCATTCAGCAGCGGATACTTCTTCGAGCGGCCGGCCGGTTTGGCCCATCACACCCCCGGCATTGTTCACCAGAATGTCAATCCGGCCGCTCGCCTTGTGCGTCTCGGCGACAAGATTGTGGACAGACGGGGCGTCGCTCACATCGAGCGCACAAATCCGCAACGGGGTCCCTTGCTCTGTAGCGAGTCGCGCTGTTTCTTCCAGGCCGTTCTTCACGACGTCGCACGCCACCACGTTCGCGCCGAGAGTGGCAAAGTTCAGGGCAATGGTTCGGCCGAAGCCATGTGCGGCTCCGGTCACGATCACAGTTCGGTCATCAAAACGGATCAGCATGCGTGCGTGAAACCGAAATTGAAGATTGCTGGCACGGCAATTCAGCAGTAGTTGAGTTGGCCAGCCGGTCCAGGTTGTCCACAGCTTGTGGGCGAGCCCCGCCCTCGACTTCCTGCATGAGAGCAATGAGACGTTCCACGTAAGGAATTGCGATACCCCGCCGACGGGCCAGATTCACGACTGGGGCAAACTGAGCATCGCATTCGGTTTTCCGGTGGTGAATGGCGATGTCTCGCCATACGCCGCTATGCGTCTTTGCCGAGCGTCGATTGAACGCCACCATGGCATCGAATGACGCATCGATAGCCGCGGCGGTTCCGTGTGCGCCAAAAGCAGCGGGATCGTAACCGTTGAAGCTCATCGGCATCACGCCCTCAGCCGCAGCAACCGCCATAACTTCCCGCGCCAGCGCCGTGAGGACCGGTCGCGCATCTCGCGAATCGAGTACGTCAACGATGCTCGACGGAGTGAGAGCGCTCGCAAAGAGCAGAGAACCATAGCCCATTTTGCCCCACAGGTACCCCCAGATGTTGTCGGTGGTAATCGCGCCCGGCTCAAAGTGCAATAGAGTCCGGTGTACGCGCCCAAGGCGTTCGGTTTGACTGCCGTCCAATTCCCCGACAACCACTGCGCCCCGACCGCCGAAGTGCACGACTCCCGGCTCCAGGACGTCTGCTCCGAAATTGATAAAAGCCCCCATGGTGCGATCGCGGCCCACGGCGTGCGAGATCATAAGTTCGTTGAAGCCGTTCTGCAGAGATACCACCACGCCATCGGCGGCGAGGTGCGGCAGAAGTTGCCGGGCGGCCGTCTCCGTGTGCAACGCCTTGGTGCACAGAAAGATAATCTTCCAGACGCCAACAAGGTCGCCCGGCGTACTAATGCACAACGGCTGCGTGAAAGTTTCGATTGGGCCAGCGATGGCTAAACCGCGCTCGCGGACAGCCTGTACGTGATCGCGGTTAGCGTCCACGGCACTGATGTCAACCCCGGCCCGGCTTAGATAGCAGGCGACGGCGCCGCCGATGGCGCCCGCGCCCCAGATCAGAATCCGATCCGCTGAACTGACTTTATCCGGGGTTATGACCATGGTCCTTCCAGTGCTTCGCGGGTTTCCTCTACACCAACACGCCACAGTTGCAGCATTTGCTCATCCGGCTTCTGGTAGACGCCGCCAAAATTGCCGTCCCCGAGGTAAGCACGCACACCAGCGGCATCCATCATGCGCATGATTGCGATATCAATCATCGGCTTCTGGCCTTCCGGCGCCGTGACGCCATGCACTCTTGTCCAAGGGAAGTTTTCCATCCACGATCCATGCGACGCGACTGGATCGATCGCCGCCGCCGCCGCCGCCGTTTTCGCCGCACTCCACCAGTTGTGCCACTTTACAGTTATCCCGGGATGATCGTTCATCCACTCTTGCAGGATCGAACCTCCCGGACTGTTGCCGCCGTGGCCATTGACAAACAAGATACGAGTGAATCCGGTCCCGGCGAGGCTGTCGAGAATATCCGCGACGATGCGCTGATAAGTTTCGAGGCGCAAACTAATACTGCCTGGGAAACGGCGGAAGTAGGGTGTGATGCCATAGCTGAGTGCGGGGAATACCGGTACCCCGAGAGGTTCAGCCGCCTCGCAGGCGACGCGCTCCGCCAAAATAGCATCCACAGCAAGGCATAAGTACCCGTGCTGCTCGATACTACCCATAGGCACGACGGCGCGCTTGTCATGGCTCAACCTTTCTTCGACCTGCATCCAGTTCATGTCGGCGATTTTCATGGTGTTTTTAGGTGTTTGGTTGTAATTGTCTCCAGACCGTGCGCATGCGGGCCCGTCTCGGCCCGCCACAAAGCAAACGCGCACAGCACTGACAGCAGCGCAATCCCCGTGAACATCAACATGCCTACATGATATCCAGCGGCATTCGTCGCGCTCGCCAGCCAGTGGTCATTTGCCCAGCCGATCGAGAGATTCACGATCACAAGCCCGAGCTGTTGCACTGTGTCGAGCATCCCGTTGGCCAAGCCAAGGTTCGATTCCTCCACCACGTAAACTAGCGCCGGCCACACGATTGCCTGCACAAGAGCGAACGCGACTCCCATCATCGCCATGGGAGTCGCTGCCGGGATGCTGGTGTAGCTCAGCATCGGGAACACGGGCACGATGAACAACGAGCCAACCATCATCAGCAGCGACCGATGGGCGTAGCGGCCGGCGAGAATCCCAAATATCGGCATGCCAATCAGAGAGAATAGCGGTTCCATTCCTACCAGCAAAGAGGCGGTTTGCGGAGAGACGCGCCGAGCCTCAATGAGGAACTTTTGTGCGAAGGTCTCGAAAGGAAAGATGCAACCGTAAAAAGTGACGCAGAGCGCCGCGATCAGCCAGAATGATCGGTTAAAGCGGAGTGCATCTCGGAGTCGAATTTTTCTCACGGCGCCTCTATGGGCGAGCCGAAAGCGCCGCGCGCCGCGCGCGTCGAGTATCCAGTAGAGCGCCGCACCCAGCAGGCAAAAGCCGCCAAAGCCGATGCCGATCAGCAGAGGCCAGCGCCAGTGCGCGTAAGCGCTCGCCGCCCAGGTGGGCGAAGTTTGAGCGCTGAGCGACCCTAGCCGCGCCGCCAACGCGCGGAGGCCGAGCCCCAGGCTCAGTTCGTCCTGCCAGAACAGCGCGCTACACCAACGTTGGCGGTGAGTGCCAGCGCTTCACCTGCCACACCGACCAGCAGGCGGCCGGCCGCCATCGGAAAGACCGATTGAGGGGAAACCGGAGGGGGCGGAATTGGAATCGCTGGCGCGGGTCGGCGGCTTACATCATCGATACGTCTGGAAAGCAGCCGCGTGAACATGCAGTGAAATCCCCAGTACGTCGCAAGGTCGATTACTACCGGTGTGTTCCTCGGCCTCGTTTGCCGGCGGCACACCACATTTCGCGCCGCTCCAGACCAAGCGAAAGCAGCGGGACACGATGTCTGAAACCCACACTCACCTGTCGATACGTGAAATTAACGCCAGGGCCCGATCCTACAGAGTTTTGGCGAACCACAACGAGCCACCCACGCGCCGCGTTCCCCTTGCACTTCGACAAGAGATCGTGTATGCTCCTTGTAGAAGCGAAAGGGGAGTGCATGCCCGACGCGCACCGTATCGACCTTCCACAGGGAACGTTGGATTTGCTCATCTTGCAGGCCCTTGCGCTGGAACCTCAGCATGGCTGGGCCATATCCGAGCGCGTCCAGCAAATTTCGAGCGACGTGCTGCGCATCCAGCAAGGCTCGCTCTATCCTGCCCTCCATCGCTTGCAGCGGCGCGGCTGGATCAAGGCGCGCTGGGGCGTTTCCGAAAACAATCGGCGCGCGAAATTCTACGAGTTGACAAAAAGCGGACGCGGGCAGCTCGAAGTCGAAAGGGACGCCTGGGTCAAACTGACGGCCGCGATGGCCCAGGTGCTTGGAACCGCCCGGGAGATTCCGACATGCTGAGCGACCTTGTTTTTCGTCTACGATCTCTGTTCCGCCGTAACACAGTAGAAGCGGAACTCGACGACGAGCTTCGCTTTCACTTCGAACAGCAGGTCGAAAAGTGCATCCGTTCCGGTATGACGCGCGAGGAGGCGCGGCGGCAAGCTCGATTGTCAGTCGGCGGTATCGATCAAGTGAAGGAGGAATGCCGCGAGGAGCGCGGCGTGCAGCATATGGAAAATTTGCTTCAGGATCTGCAATACGGCTGGCGCATGCTGGTCAAGAAGCCCGCATTCACGATCGTGGCGGTGCTGACGCTCGCTCTGGGAGTGGGGGCGAATACCGCCATTTTCAGTATCGTGAATGCCGTGTTGCTGCGTTCTCTGCCCTACCGCGATCCCGATCGCTTGGTACGAATCTTCTTTAACGAGCCCGGCGTAGGATTGCGGGACGTTAGGTTTTCCAAGCCCGAACTGGATGACCTGCAGACGCGAGCGGGTGTATTTGAAGATGCGACCCCGATCTTTGAGGGTAGCGAGAATTTGACCGGCGCCGGACAGCCCGAGCGTGTTGAGGGGGTCAATGCCAGTTTTAGCTACTTTTCCATGCTGGGTGTGATCCCGCAAATTGGACGGTTGTATGGTCCGCAGGACTTCGCGCCTGGTTTCGCTCCAGAGGCCGTGATCAGCGATGGCCTGTGGCGCCGTGCCTATGGCGCCGATCCGAATGTTCTCGGCCGTACCATCAGGATCGACAATGATCCCCTTACAATTATTGGGGTTCTGCCACGCGGATTTCGCCATCCTGGACCGACGATTTCCGGCGACGCGGAAGTGTTTGGCGCCGGCGGATTCAGCGCAAATCCCTTTCCCCAGCCAATGCGTGGCGCCCGGATTTTAGTATCTGGAATCGGACGAATTAAGCCTGGCCTGACACTGGCGCAAGCTCAGGCGCGGCTCACTGCCATGGCCGCCGAATTGCGACACGACTTTCCCACCGATTACCCGCCGCAGGCGCAATGGACAATTGAGATTCAACCATTGCAAGAAACTTTGGTGGGCAAGGTCCGGCCCATGCTGCTGGTGTTACTGGGTGCGGTAATCCTGATCGCTTTCATCGTATCGTTGAACATTGCCAATCTCCTGTTGGCGCGCGCTTCGGGGCGACAACAAGAGATGGCGGTACGGTTAGCGCTGGGGGCGAGCCGCGGCCGCATAGTGCGCCAGATGCTGACCGAGTCCATGCTGCTATCGCTCATCGGCGGCGCCGCGGGAATCGCAACCGCAGTGGGTACTTTGGGTTTCATCCTGCGCTTTGTGCCATCCAACGTTCCCCGGCTCAACGAAGTACGAATCGACTGGGTGGTGCTGGCGTTCGCTCTGCTGATTTCCATTCTCACCGGCTTAGTGTTTGGACTTGCTCCAGCGCTTCATTCGGCAAAAGGCGCTCTCTCCTCGGCCATTCGTGAAGGCGGTCGAGGTTCCGGCTACAGCACTAAGACCGGCCGATTGCGGGATGTTCTAATTGTCTCTGAACTGGCGTTCGCCGTCATACTGATGGTCGGAGCCGGCTTGCTGCTGCGTACGCTGCGGGATCTGTTGCAGGAAAATCCAGGCTTTAATCCAACTCAAGTTGTCACGGCAAACATGCAGCTTCCGAATCCCAACGATACAAAGACGGATCCGTATCTCGATATTCCTCGCCGAGCCGCCTTTGATCGTGAGTTGCTGCGGCGCATGAAGGCAATTCCGGGAGTGGAACTCGCCGCAATCACCTCAGCCCTACCGACCACCAATACCAACCCCAGCGCGGTCGGTGGCTTAGCGAATGAAGGCTTCGCGATTGAAGATAGACCGGTCGAATCCTCGCAGGATCTGCACGCCGAGAGAATTCGGATAAGTCCCGATTATTTTAAGGTGTTGCAGTCGACGCTCCTACGCGGCCGCTCATTCACCGATGGCGATGAAGACGGCAAACCGCTGGTGGCCATCATTGATGAAAGCACCGCTCGTAAGTATTGGCCAACCCGCGATCCGTTGGGCCGCCGAGTGCGGTTCGGCAAAGACCCTACTAAGCCATGGACGGCCGTCGTGGGTATCGTTAAGGATATCAAGAGTGACGGTCTCGACATCGATGGCGTTCCCCACATCTATGTTTCGACCTATCAAGATTCCGGCAAGCGACTGAGCGTGGTGTTGCGGACGTCTCTGCCCGCGGCCCTGCTCGAACCACAGATTCGGCATGAAATCCAGAGCACTGATCCCGGCTTGCCGGTATTTAATGTTTTTTCTATGAACGACATCCTTGATCGGTCACTGGCTTCACGCCGTTTTTCTGCCAATCTGGTGGGCGGCTTTGCAGGCGTGGCGCTGGTCTTGGCTTCGATTGGAATTTACGGCTTGCTCGCCTTTATGGTCGGCCAGAGGTCACGCGAGATCGGACTGCGCATGGCATTGGGGGCACGGCCCGCCGATATTCTGAAACTGATCGTAACCAAGGGGGTCGTTCTTGCCGGCGTCGGAATTTTCGCCGGCGTAATCCTTTCCGCATCCACTGCCTCGATGATGGCGAGTTTGTTGTACGGCGTACGGCCGCATGATCCGGCGGTATTTGTGGTTGTACCTCTGCTCTTGTTTGCGGTCGCCGTGCTGGCCAGCTACGTTCCAGCATGGCGCGCAACGAAGGTGGATTCCGTGACTGCCCTTCGAGAGGTTTGAAATGCTGAGCGACCTTGTTTCTCGTCTACGATCTCTGTTCCGCCGCAACACAGTAGAAGCAGAACTCGACGACGAGCATCGCTTTCACTTCGAACAGCAGGTCGAAAAGTGCATCCGTTCCGAGTTGACGGCTGTCATTCCCGCGTCACTATTCGCGAATCTCCAGCCGACGGCGGGGGGGAATTCAGGTTTTCGATCCGGATTGCGGCCACTCGGGCGAAGCAGGCTTCTACTTCAACGCGTTGCCGCCACAGATTGCGAGCATTTCCCCGTCTTCGACCGCGGCTAATTCACCGGGGTTCACGCTGACGGTGACGGGCTCGAACCGCTCGAACTTCAATACCAGTTCCCGGGTCACTTGGAATAGAGCGAACCTGAACACCACATATGTCAGTGCGACTCAGCTTACCGCGCTCGTTGGCAGCGCCATGACGGCTGGCGGCTGGCACTTTTTGATCGAATGCCGACCTTAATCTTCGTCGGGTACCTCGATTGGGCTGAGAATGATCTGCGGTAACTCATTTATTCGTAAAATAGTGCAGTCGTGGGGCAATAAACGTCACTCGGCCCGCAACGCCTCTGTAGGGATCACCTGAGTCGCGCGCCATGCCGGAATCCAGCAGGCTGCTAGCGCTACGGCAGGTCGCACGGAACGGTCATGTCCGGCCCTTTGATCAACCAGTCGGGAATGGAGCGCAGGGCCATCAACGATTGTTATATTAGATGAGGCTGGAGTTCTTTGCATCGTATCAGTTCCCGCACAACCGCCTCGATGGCTGGGCGATCTTCGGGCCGAAATTGAAGTTCCCGATCAGGGCCTTCCGTAAAATATGGAAGGGAATAGTGAATCAGGTTTATAC
>JBEKNN010000009.1:0-70842 GCA_049522755.1 Bryobacteraceae bacterium
ACCAGAATCCCTCCGCACCCATGGAGAAACGCGTGGACGACTTGCTGGGCCGCATGACGCTGCCGGAGAAAATCTCCCAGCTCATGAACGATTCGGCCGCCATCCAGCGTCTCAACATCCCCGCCTACAATTGGTGGAACGAGTGCCTCCACGGCGTGGCCCGCGCCGGACGCGCCACCGTATTTCCCGAGACCATCGGACTCGCCGCCACTTGGGACCGCGACCTGATTTTCCGCGTCGCCACCGCCATCTCCGATGAAGCCCGCGCCAAGAACAACGAATTCGTGCGCCTGGGCAAGCGCAACATCTATCAGGGGCTGACCTTCTGGACCCCCAACATCAACCTCTTCCGCGACCCGCGCTGGGGACGCGGCATGGAGACCTACGGCGAGGACCCTTTCCTCACCGGCCGCATGGCCGTCCAGTTCATCAAGGGCCTGCAGGGCGACGATCCCAAATACCTCAAGACCGTTGCCACCGCCAAGCACTACGCCGTCCACAGCGGCCCCGAGTCTGAGCGCCATACCTTCGATGCCGTGGTGGATGAGCGCGACCTCCGCGACTCTTACCTGCCGCAATTCGAGGCAGCCATCAAAGACGGCGGCGCCCAATCCGTGATGTGCGCCTACAACAGCGTGGATGGCGCGCCCGCCTGCGCCAACCGGCCCCTGCTCGAGGAGATCCTGCGCAAGCAGTGGGGCTTCAGCGGCTACGTGGTCTCCGATTGCGGCGCCATCGGCGATATCTATCTGCATCACAAGTTCGCGCCCACCGCCGAAGCGGGCGTCGCTAAAGCCATCCAGGCCGGGACCGATCTCAATTGCGGCGTCGAGTACGAAGCCATTCTCCCCGCCGTGCGCCAGGGCCTCAATAAAGAAGCCGAAATCGATCAATCGCTCCGCCGCCTGCTGCTGGCCCGTTTCCGTTTGGGCATGTTCGATCCGCGCTCCATGGTGAAATACGCGCAGATCCCCTACAGCGTGAACGATAGCCCCGCGCACCGGCAGCTCGCGCTCGAGACCGCGCGCAAAGCGATCGTGTTGCTGAAGAATGAGAACCACCTGCTGCCTCTCAGCAAATCGCTTAAGACCATCGCGGTCATCGGCCCCAACGCCAACGATTTCGACGCGCTCACCGGCAACTACAACGGCGACCCTACGGCGCCAGTCACGGCGCTCGCGGGAATTAAGACCAAGATTCCGTCAGCCCGCGTGATCTATGCGCGCGGCAGCGATCTGGCGGCGAACATGCCCAATTTCGAGGTGGTCCCCACGTCGGCGCTGTCTACGTCCAACGGCGCCGATCGCCGCAGCGGCCTCACCGGCGAGTATTTCAACAGCGGCAACTTTGACGGCAAACCGCATCGGCCGCGCGAATTGACCTATCCCAGTTCCGGCAAAATGGTGGGCGAGGTTCCGCTTGCCGCCGAGCCGCTCTTCACCCGCGTCGATCCGAAAATCGACTTCCACTGGTGGGATGGCGCTCCACGCGCAGATATGCACGACGACGATTTCGGCGTCCGCTGGAGCGGCTATCTCTCCGCGCCGGTCAGCGGAACCTATCAACTGGGCGCCATCGGCATGAACGCTTTCGAGCTCTACCTCGATGGCAAACCGATCGTCAATTTCAACAACATCCACGAACGCTCGTATCGCTACGAGCAGGTGCAGCTCGAGGCCGGCAAGCGCTACCAGATCCGTCTGGAATACCATGAGTTCCTCAACGACGCCGATATCCAGTTGGTCTGGTCGCCGCCCGTGGACTCAGCCAAGCTCTCGAAAGAAGCTTTAGACGCAGCGAGAAGCGCCGATGCCGTAGTGCTCGTATTGGGCCTTTCGCCGCGCCTCGAAGGCGAAGAAATGAAAGTGCCCGTAGAAGGCTTCCAGGGCGGCGACCGCGTCTCCCTCGATATTCCGCGCGTGCAGCAGCAGCTTCTCGAAAGCGTAACCGCGTCAGGCAAGCCGACCGTTCTGGTGCTCATGAACGGGAGCGCCGTCTCAGTCAATTGGGCGCGCGACCATGTGCCCGCCATTGTGGAAGCCTGGTATCCGGGCGAAGCCGGCGGATCTGCCCTCGCCGATGTTCTCTTCGGCGATTACAACCCGGCTGGCCGGCTTCCCGTCACGTTCTACAAATCCGCGGATCAACTGCCGCCGTTCACCGATTACAACATGAAGGGCCGCACGTACCGTTACTTCCCGGGCGAGCCGTTGTTCCCGTTCGGATTCGGCCTGAGCTACACTACCTTTGCGTACCATAACCTCCATCTCCCCACCGGAGCGAATGCCGGCGATGAGGTGAAGGCGGCGGTGGAAGTGGAGAACACTGGTAAAGTGGCTGGCGAAGATGTGGTCCAACTGTATATCAAGGACGCGACTCCCGCGGTAGGGCGGGCGATTTCGCCGCCGGTAGCCCTACCCATCCGTGCGCTGGCCGGTTTCGAGCGCATCGCCTTGCGGCCTGGAGAACGCAAAACCGTACAATTCACCCTCGCCCCGCGCCAATTCTCCACGGTTTCAGCCGACGGCCGCCGCATCGCCGCGCCCGGCACATTCGAAATCTCCGTGGGCGGCGGGCAGTCCGGCGCAGCTTCCGCTACGCTTCAAATCGGCGGCGCGGCGAAGGAGCTGCATTGACGGTAACCGATAGAAAGCCGCCGCACGGCGCGCTCAAGAAACCGTCGCAGGGCGCGTCCAGCGAAGTGGTTCGCGACATCAACCGGCGCATCGTCTTGAACCTCATCCGCACGCGGCAACCCATCTCCCGCGCAGACCTGGCGCGCGTCTCCGGTCTGCAGCGCAGCACCATTTCTCTCATCGTCGAGCAGTTGATCGATTCGCAATGGGTCTGCGAAGGCGCCACCGGGCGTCTGCCGCGGGGCCGCCGTCCCACGTTCCTGCGGCTGAACGACGAGCGCGTCATCATCGGCGTGGATCTGCGGCCCACCCAGACCACCGTGGCCCTGGCAGACGCCAACGGCAAGTTCAGCTCCCAGGAAGTGATGGTTACACCCGCCGACCCCAAGATCGCCGTGACCATGATTGTCGAATCCATCAAGCGCATCGCGAGTTCCTGCCGCGGCAAGATGATCGAAGGCGTGGGCGTCAGTCTGCCGGGGCGTTACAACTTCACTACGGACCGTCTGGTTTTCGCCCCGAATCTCAAGTGGCGGGACGTCGACCTGCGCAGCCCCATCATGAAGGCTACCGGTCTGGAAGTGGAGTTGGAAAACGCGGCCAACGCCTGCGTCCTCGCCACGGTTTGGTTCGATCGAACCGAGACTTACCAGAACATGGTGGTGGTGACGGTTTCCGAGGGCATCGGCATCGGCATCCTGGCGAACTACCAACTGGTGCGCGGGTCCGATGGAATGGCCGGCGAGTTCGGCCACGTGGCGCTCGATCCCAAAGGTCCGCTCTGTGGCTGCGGCAGCCGCGGCTGTTGGGAGGTTTACGGCTCTAACCGCGCCGCCCAGCGCTACTATTTCGAATCCGGCTCGCATTCGAGCGAGCTCAGTTTCCTGGACCTGCTGAGCCGCGCCGATCAGGGCGATAGCCGCGCCGCCAAGGCTTTGGAAACCATGGCGCACTATCTGGGCCGCGGCATGCGCATGATTGTCGCGGGAATCGCGCCCGAGCGCATCGTGGTGGTGGGCGATCTCACCCGTTCCTGGCATCGCTTCGGCCCCGTGATAGAAGCCGAGGTGCAAGACCAGACGCTGCCTGGCGCATGCGCGCCGCGCGTGGTTCCCGCCCATGAGGACGGCATGGCCCGTTTGCGCGGCACCGTGGCTCTGGTGCTGCAAAAACACTTCAGCGCCTGAGCGTGATATTCTTCCACGAGGCGCCCCTGTTTACCCAAGTTCGCTAAGCGCCGGAGGGAAGCGACGATGCATATCCGGAAATCGAGTCTCTGCATCCTGGCCTTGTTGGCCGCCACCGCCTACGCCCAAACCAAGCCGCCTTTGGTGGACCTGGAGATGATGACCTGGCCCGAGCTCAAAGCGGCGATCGCACAGGGCAAGACCACGGCGCTGGTCTACAACGGCGGCACCGAAACCCGCGGGCCGCAAAACGTCAACGGCGGTCACACGCTGATGGCGCACGCCACTGTGATCGCCATCGCCGAGAAACTGGGCAACGCCATCGCCGCGCCGGTGCTGCCATTTTCCCCAAACAGCGCGAACGCCAATTTGCCCGGCACTATCGGGCTGACGGTCCCGTTGTTTGCGGCCATCAACGAGCAAGTGGCGGAGCAACTGATCAAGAACGGCTTCAAGACTGTGGTGCTGATGGGCGACCATGGCGGCGGGCAAACGGAGTTGGGCGAGACCGCCAAGAAGCTCGACGATAAGTACGCGGCGCAAGGCATCCACGTCTACTTCTGCGGCGATGTGTACGCCAAGGCCAATGCCGATTTCGACCAATACCTGACCGACAACAATCTTCCGTTGAGCTCGCACGCGGGAATTCCGGATACTTCGGAAATGATGTACCTGGGCACGGACAAAGGTTGGACTCGTCCGGCGGAGATCCCCAACGCGGTCGGCGATGTGCGGCCCAAGCCGGGGGAGAAGCGCGACCCCAACGCGAAACGCGTCAACAACGGAATCAGCGGCGATGCGCGGCCCTCCACGCCGGCGCTGGGCAAGTTGATCTTCGATATGAAGGTGGATGCGGCCGTGAAGCAGATCCGCCAGTTCCAGAGCGGCTCCGCGCCCGCGACAGGACAACAATAGAGAACGGAAGGAGACGAAAATGGAAGCTATAATCGCAAAGCTGCTACAGGATTTTGAAGAAGGCAGAATGTCGCGCCGCCAGTTGATCCGGAGCCTCGCCGTCACGGCGTCCGCAGCCGCCGCGGTGACGCCCGCCGTTGCCGCCGCGCCGCCGGACGAACCGGCATTCAAGGCCGTTGCGGTCAACCACATTTCCTATCAGGTGGCCGACTATGCCAAGACCCGTGACTTCTATGTCAGCATGTTCGGCATGAAAGTCACTCAGGATACCGGCCGGCAATGTTATCTCTCATTCGGCGACACATTCCTGCTGCCGCGCAATGGGCGTCCGGATAGTAAGACGCCGCCGCCGCATGTAGATCACATTGCATACACCATCGACACCTGGAACAAGGCCGACGTGGAAGCCGAGTTAAAGCGTCGGGGCCTCGCGCCACGCCCCGACACAGAAGACAGCTTCCACGTAAAGGATCCCGACGGATTCGACCTGCAGATCAGCGGCAGGAACATGAAACCATAGTAAGACAGGCCTCCTGGCCTGTCTTGCCAGAAGCCGGAGACTGACCGCCCCTACTCGCCCGCCTTCGGCTCCGGCGCATTCTTCGGCTGCGCCTCGCCGCGGTGGCAAGTGTAGCAGGAGACTAGCATCTTGCCATCCGGAAATTGCGCATTGATCTGCTGCGTCATGCGGATCATCTTTCGCGCGACTTCCTTCTTCGGATTTTCGTCGCTGGCATAGTTGCCTTGCACGTGGCAATTGGTGCACTGCACCCCTAGCGCCGCCGTGAAGGTCTGCATAATCTGCCTGACTTCCGCTCCGGTGGACGCCTTCAACACCTTCAGATTGGTTGGGTTCGGCGCTGGCGCCGCTTGCTTGGCGTCCTCCTTCTTCTGCTGGGCGAAGACCGGAAGCAAGACGAGCAATAAAGAAACCGCGACATGGCGCATTGCAATATCATATATGACGCGAGAGCCGAGCGGCTGCGCTGCCCCCCCGCCAACACGCCTTCACGAGTTACTCCGCAAGCACTTTGTGAACAAACTGGACGGCCATCGACCCTTCGCCGACCGCCGAGGCAACGCGTTTCACGCTTCCCGCGCGTATATCCCCAACCGCAAAGACTCCGGGAAGACTCGTTTCGAGCATATGCGGGGCGCGGCGCAGCGGCCAGCCGGGTCCCAGATCCGCGCCGGTCTGGACGAATTGTTTGGCGTCCAGCTCCAGGCATCCGCGTAGCCACGCCGTGTTCGGTTCCGCGCCGGTCATCACGAACAGATGTCGAATGTCGTGGATGTCGCTGGTCCCGGTGGTTGTGTCCCGCCAGCGAATCCGCTCCAGATGCCCGTCGCCTTCCAGCGCCTCAACCTCGGTCCGCGTCCTGAGAGTGATCTCCGGGCTGGCTTCAATCCTCGAAATCAGGTAGCGCGACATGGTCTCGGCCAGGCCCGCGCCGCGAACCAGGATATGGACGCGGCTCGCATATCCCGCAAGGAACGCCGCAGCCTGACCCGCGGAGTTTCCTCCCCCGACGATCGCCACTTCGTCGCTGCGGCAGACCTGAGCTTCGATCGCGGTCGCGCCATAGTAGACACCCGCGCCTTCGAACTGTGCCAGGTTTGGCAGAGCGAGTTTTCGATATTGCGCGCCTGCAGCCACGATGATGCTGCGGCCCTGAGCCGAGCCTCCGTCGTCCAGTTCGACAGTATAGGGAGAGCGGAGGCACTTGAGCGCCCGAGCCGATCGGGCTACCGCGATGTGAGCGCCGAATTTTTCCGCTTGCACGAAGGCGCTGCGGGCGAGATCCTGTCCGGAAATTCCCGTGGGAAAGCCCAGATAGTTTTCGATTCTGGAGCTCGATCCGGCTTGCCCGCCAGGCGCGCTGCTCTCTACCACCAGCACATTCAGTCCCTCTGACGCGCCGTACACCGCCGCCGCCAGCCCGCTTGGCCCGCCGCCCACCACAATCAGATCGTATACGCCGTTTTCGTCGATTCCCGCATTGAATCCGAAGCACTCGGCCGCTTCGGAATTGGTGGGATTTCGAAGTACCAGCTGGCCGCGGCAGATCAGCACCGGGATGTCTGTCACGCGAATTTCGAACTGGTCGAGTACGGTCTGCACATCGGGATCCCGCTCCACATCGAGATACGTGTGCGGATGGCCATTACGGGTAAGAAACTCCCGCAAACGCAGCGTATCGCCCGAATGGCTCGATCCGATCAGTAACGCATCGCCGACGGAGTGGGAGATCAGGTAGGCGCGGCGAAGCATGAATGCGGTCAGGAACATCTCGCCCAGCGCGGCATCCGTCTGCATCACATGCTGCAGATTCGCTCTGCCGATCTCAATCAGCGAGCTCGCTTCCCGCGCCCTGCACTTGACCAGCGTGCGCCGGCCCGACAAATGGTTGACTTCGCCGGTGAAGGCGCCGCGCCCGAGTGTTCTGAGCACAGTCTCGCCGCCGGTCGAAATGCCGACCAGCTCGATGCTGCCGCCGAGCACGATAAAGACGCCATGGTGTACGTCCCCCTGGTCGAAAAGGACGGCGCCCGCCTCGAATTGCCGCTGCTCGCCGAACGGCGCCAGCCGCGCGACCTGCGCATCGTCGAGCAGCGGAAACATCGCGTCGGTTTGTTCGGAAGATTCCGGCATGGTTTTTCCAGAGCGGGCTATTCCAGAATAACTTCATTGACGGGGCGCTTCCGGGCTCAAGCCGAGTGCCAGGCGTTTCCGGTGATGGCTGAAGCGCGCCCGGACATTTGACTCGACCCGCAGGGGGCTACGCCCCAGCCGTGCGTACGTTAACGCCCGTGCGGCCCCATCTGCGCGAATATGTACACTCCAAGGTCCGCGGCGTGTTCAACTCCGGGCTACTTTGCTATACGATGCAAAGCGAGGAAACTAAAGCCGATGATAGCGCCAGCGACAGCCATGCCTCAGAATGAATAACCCGAAGCTCTGCCGATTGAAGAGCAAATTCGGAAACCCTTCACCAGTTCTGCCTTCCGGGGCGGTCTCAAGACGACTCTCACCGGTAGTACCACGCCGCTGAGTCGCTGCATTCGAGGCTCAACGGGAGTTGTGAATTCGTCCATGGAGGCAGGAACCGATTGAGTTTAGTGCGGACGCGTGGGTTGACCTGTCGAGTGAAAGACGCAGATGAACATTTCGTGCTTTGGTTTAATGGCTGGCCTGCTTCGGATAGCTTGGGCCCATTCCGGCCTGTTTGAAATTGTAGCTAGTTTCGGTAGCCTCGCTGGTTCGACGGTGACCAACATCGGGCGGTCCGTGGTGGACGGAAGCCTGGGTGTCTAAGTACCGGGATTGAATCAGATGTTATTAGCCTATTCCGCAGGCGTGTCAGTCACCACGCTCCACAGACCCGTCTACTACCCCAGATCCCGACGCCGCCGTGTTCTAGCAGGGTCAACCCTGCCGGCGTTCCCAACCTGTCACCGGCGCCAGCGCTGGCCTCGCCGTATATCTCGCGGACACTCACTAGCGGCGCCATGCGCGGGATGCGAAGCTGAAAAGGAGATTGCGATTGGCATCTGACACAACCCCGCGTACACCCGTCGGCCCCGACCATCAAATCGCCGCGCCTGTCCCGTCGCGCCGCCGTAGGATCGTTCACATCGTTATATGGAGCCTGCTGCTACTGTTAATCCTGCTCGCGATCCTGTGGTTCTTACGTCATCAGGAGGCAGAAAAAAAAGCGGCGGCCCTGGCCGCCAGCAAGCCGCAGCCCGGGATCGCCATCACCACTGCGACAGCTACCAAGGGTTCCATCGGCATCTATCTCAACTCCATCGGCACAGTCACTCCGGTCTATACCGACTCGATTACCAGTCAAGTGGATGGCTTGGTGGTCGCGGTGCACTATACGGAGGGTCAGATTGTAACTAAGGGCGATCCGCTGATCGACATCGATCCGCGTCCGTATCGCGCCACTCTTCTGCAGGCGCAAGGCGCGCTGGAACGAGACCAGAACATACTCGCGCAAGCGCGTATGGATCTCGATCGCTACCGCGCAGCGTGGGCCCGCAACGCCATTGCCAAACAAATATTGGACGATCAGGAAAAGCTGGTTTTGCAGGACGAGGGAACGGTCAAGAACGACGTGGGCACGGTGCAATATGACCAGATTCAGGTCGACTTCTGCCACATCGTCGCTCCCATCTCCGGTCGTGTAGGGTTACGGCTGGTGGATCCCGGCAACGTGGTGCAGTCTGCCAGCGCCGTGACTCTCGCAGTCATTACACAGTTGGAGCCCATCACGGTAATTTTCACCATCCCGGAAGACAGTCTGGCTCCGGTTGTAGCTCGCCTGAGCAAGAACGCCAAGCTCGCCGTCGATGCCTTCGATCGCGCCGGGAACAAGCAAATTGCCAGCGGGACGTTGTTGACGCTCGACAACCAGATTGACACTACCACCGGGACCGTAAAAGGCAGAGCGCTCTTCGCCAACAAGAATGATGCCCTCTTCCCCAACCAGTTTGTAAATACCCGCCTTCTGGTAAATACGCTGCAAGGAGTGACGCTGATTCCGTCTTCCACCATTCAGCAGAATGGGCAGGCTTCGTTTGTCTACGTGATCCAAAACAATATCGCTCACATGCGCAGCATAAAGGTGGGGGCGGTCAACGGCGGTTTGACGCAGGTTACAGGCATCGGCCCCGGAGACGTTGTGGCCAACAGCAGCTTCGATAAGTTGCAGGACAACTCCAAGGTTGCCGTGTCGAATACGCCAGCCTCAACCAAGACGGGCGGGAGCGGCGCGCAGTGAGTCCGTCTCGTCCGTTTATTCTGCGCCCGGTAGCTACTTCTTTGCTGATGGCTGCCATCCTCTTGGTCGGTATCGTGGGCTATTTGCAACTGCCTGTCTCGGCCTTGCCGGAGGTGGATTATCCCACCATACAGGTGCTCACGTTTTATCCCGGCGCCAGCCCCAACGTGATTGCAACCACAGTCACCGCGCCCCTGGAGAGGCAATTCGGCGAACTGCAAGGCTTAAGTCAGATGACCTCCACCAGCTCCGGAGGCGCCTCTGTCATCGTGCTGCAGTTTAATCTCACGCTGTCTATGGATGTGGCCGAAGAAGAAGTTCAGTCGGCCATCAATGCGGCCCAGAGTCTTTTGCCATCCATCCTCCCCGCACCGCCGGTCTACAGTAAGACGAATCCAGCCGATGCGCCCGTGCTCACCCTGGCCATTACCTCAAATTCCATGCCGCTTTCTGCGGTTGAAGACCTGGTGGACACACGCCTGGCGCCTAAGATTTCGCAGCTCAACGGAGTCGGTCTTGTAACCATCAGCGGCGGTCAAAAGCCCGCCGTACGCATTCAAGCCAACCCCACGGCTCTGTCGTCATACGGCATCAACCTGGAAGACCTGCGCACAGCGCTGACATCCGCCAGCGTCAACGCCGCCAAGGGCAACTTCGATGGGCCGCGTCAGGATTACCAGATCGACTCCAACGATCAACTGGTCACCAGCGACGACTATCGGAAGGTTGTGGTGGCCTACCGCAACGGCGCCCCGGTGATGCTTACCGACGTAGCGGTAATCATGAATGGCGTAGAGAACAACAATCAGGCGGCGTGGATGAACCTGACGCCCGCGGTCATCCTGAACGTGCAGCGCCAACCCGGAGCCAACACTATTAGCGTAGTCAAGAGCATTAAGGCGCTTCTGCCGACGATGCAGGCCAACCTGCCCACGGGCATTCAAATCACCACGCTTACCGATCTCACAACCGCCATCAAGGCATCCGTTTCCGACGTTGAGTTCGAATTGATGTTGACCGTTGGACTGGTTGTGCTGGTAATCTTCCTCTTCTTGCGGAGCGTCTATGCCACCATTATTCCCAGCGTGGCTGTTCCGCTGTCGCTCGTCGGCACGTTCGGAGCCATGTACGTTCTCGGTTACAGCCTGGATAACCTGTCGCTGATGGCGTTGACCATCTCCACCGGTTTCGTGGTGGACGATGCCATCGTGATGATCGAAAATATCTCGCGCTACATCGAAATGGGCGATCCGCCCCTGGAAGCGGCGCTCAAAGGCGCCGAGCAGATTGGCTTCACCATTCTTTCGCTCACCGTGTCGCTTATCGCGGTTCTGATTCCGCTGTTATTCATGGGCGACATAGTCGGGCGCCTGTTTCGCGAGTTTGCCGTCACGCTGGCCGTCACCATCGTCTTCTCGGCGGTGGTCTCTCTTACGCTCACGCCCATGATGAGTGCGCGAATTCTGCGCCACGAGCCAAGGGAGCAGCAGGGGCGCATCTTTAGAGCCTCGGAACGCGCATTCGAGGGGATGATCGCATTCTACGGCCGCGCACTGAAAGTTGTCCTCAGATTCCAGACAATTACGCTGCTAGTCGCCCTGGCCACATTGGCGCTTACGATTTTCCTTTACATAATCATCCCGAAGGGGTTTTTCCCCATCCAGGACACGGGCGTCATCCAAGGGATTTCGCAGGCGCCCCCGGCCATCAGTTCCCAGGCCATGGCTCAGAAGCAGTTGGAGATCACCAAAGCCGTGCTGGCCGACCCGGCGGTGGAAAGCGTCTCGTCGTTTATCGGCGCGGATGGAACCAATACAACGCTCAACAGCGGCAGGATGTCGATCAATTTAAAACCGCTCGACCAGCGCAGTATCAGTGCGGCGAACCTCATCCGCAGGCTCAACCAAAGAGTAGGCCGGGTCGAGGGGATTCAGTTGTTTATGGAGCCTGTGCAGGATATTACGGTGGACGACCGGGTGAGCCGCACCCAATACCAGTATGCGCTGGAAGATCCCAATGCGAATGAACTGAACGATTGGACCAACCGTTTTATTGCGCGGCTGAAGCAGTTGCCCGAGCTGGAGGACGTGGCTACCGATCAACAACCCGGTGGTTTGGCTGTATATCTAACTATCGACCGGGTCACCGCTTCGCGGCTGGGCATCGCGCCTTCCACCATCGATAACACTCTCTATGACGCCTTCGGTCAGCGGCAAATCAACACCATGTATACGCAGACAAACCAGTATCATGTCGTTCTTGAGACTGAGCCGCAGTTTCAGAAAGATCCCAACAAGCTGAACCAGCTCTACATTCAGGCCAATGCATCCTCCGGCGCCACCGGTACGGGGGCCGCTTCGTCTTTTGCGGCTTCCGGATCGTCCGCCGCCGGGTCGAATGCGCTGACCACTTCTCCACTGTACACTCCGTCGGCGAATACCCTTACGCCTCCTTTGAACGCGCTTTCAGCAAGCACGTCCACCGCGGCGACTAATAGCGGAGCCACCTCCGCGGGTACTACCAGTTCGGCTGCCAGCAATGCCGTGCCGTTGAGCGCTTTCGCTCACTTTGAGAACACCACGGAGCCGCTCGCCATTACCCACCAGGGACAGTTTCCGGCCATCACAGTCTCGTTCAATCTTGCGGCGAATGCCGCGCTTGGAAGCGCCATTACGGCGGTAAACAAAGTGCAGCAAGACATGCACATGCCGGCCAGCCTGCAAGCTGGTTTTCAAGGCACGGCGGAATCGTTCACCGCTTCGCTAGCCAATGAGCCGATACTTATTCTTGCCGCCCTGGTCGCGGTGTACATCGTGCTTGGCGTTTTGTACGAGAGCTTTATCCATCCGATCACCATTCTGTCCACTCTACCGTCGGCGGGTGTTGGCGCTTTTCTCGCGTTGATTATTTTTCACCAGGATTTAAGCGTGGTGGCCATCATCGGCATCGTACTGCTGATTGGCATCGTGAAAAAGAACGGCATCATGATGGTCGATTTCGCCCTGGAAGGCGAGCGCAACCACGGCAAGAACGCGACCGACGCGATTTACGATGCCTGTCTGCTGCGCTTCCGCCCAATTATGATGACCACCATGGCCGCGCTTCTCGGCGGGCTGCCCCTGGCGCTCGGAACGGGTTACGGTTCTGAGTTGCGCCGGCCGCTGGGCATCGCCATGGTCGGCGGACTGATGCTAAGCCAGGCGCTCACGCTTTTCACCACGCCCGTCATCTATATCTTTTTTGACAATCTGGGCCGCCGCTTATCGCCCAGATCCAACCGCCCCGCGACCACCGGCGCGCAACCGGAACGTCCGGAAGAGGAAGGGCCGGCGTGAACATCTCCGCACCCTTTATTCGACGGCCTGTGGCTACCACGCTGCTCACGGTGGCGGTTTTTCTTGCCGGGGCGATTTCGTTCGCGGTGCTGCCGGTGGCGCCCCTGCCCGAGGTCGACTTTCCGACTATCTCCGTTAGCGCAAGCCTGCCGGGAGGCAGCGCCGAAATTATGGCATCGTCTGTCGCCACTCCCCTGGAGCGGCAGTTCGGTCAAATCTCGGGCGTGACGGAGATGACCTCCGCGAGTTCGCTCGGCACTACTTCCGTCACCATTCAGTTCGATCTCAGTCGCGACATTAATGGCGCTGCGCGCGATGTGGAGTCCGCCATCAATGCGGCGCGATCCTATCTGCCCACCAACCTCCCGTCGAATCCCACCTATCGCAAAGTCAATCCGGCCGATGCGCCGATCATGATTCTCGGTCTTACATCGGATAAGTACGGCCCCGCCGTCTTGTATGACAACGCCTCCACCGTCGTCGAGCAGAAGCTATCGCAGCTACAGGGCGTAGGACAGGTCACTGTTGGCGGCGGCGCTCTGCCGTCCGTGCGTGTAGATGCAAATCCAACGCAATTGGCCAGTTATGGATTAACACTTGCGAATTTGCAGTCGGTGCTGAGCTTGCAAAATTCCGACCTTGCCAAAGGCCAGATCTCCGATGGCATTGTAACCGCCGACATCCTCGACAACGACCAGATCTCGCACGCGGACGATTATAAGCCGCTGGTCGTTGGCTACCACAACGGCGCGGCGGTCCGCTTGTCCGATGTCGCCGCAGTGACGGACTCCGTGCAAAACGTGCGCGCGGCCGGCTATCTGAACGGCAAGCGCGCGGTTACAGTGATCATCTTTCGCCAGCCCGGCGCCAACATCATTGACACGGTCGATCGCATACACGCGGCGCTTCCGTCCATCCAGGCGTCTATTCCGCTCGGCATCGATACCACCGTCGTTCTCGACCGTACCACAACCATCCGCGCCGCTGTCAGCGACGTCGAGAGGACGCTGCTGCTGTCCATCGGCCTCGTCATCCTGGTGGTGTTTGTATTCCTGCGGGACGGCCGCGCTACGCTGGTTCCCAGCGTCGCCGTGCCGGTGTCTCTGATCGGTACGTTCGCAGTAATGTACCTGCTCGGATATAGTCTCGACAACCTCTCGCTGATGGCCATGACCATCTCAACCGGATTCGTGGTCGACGACGCCATTGTAGTGATGGAAAACATCATGCGTCATCTGGAGGATGGCATGGGGCCGTTTGCCGCGGCGCTGAAAGGCGCCGAGGAGATCGGCTTCACCGTGGTCACTATCAGCATCTCGCTGATTGCAGTCTTTATCCCCCTTCTGATGATGGGAGGCATCGTGGGCCGTCTCTTCCGCGAGTTTGCCGTCACTCTCTCCACGGCCATTGTCGTTTCGATGATCGTCTCACTAACTACCACGCCCATGATGTGCGCTTATCTGCTGAAAAGGCAGCGCGCCGAAGGCCACGGCCGCCTGTACACAGTCACCGAGAAAGGTTTCGATTGGATGCTGAGTTTGTACCGGCGCACCCTGCATTGGGTGCTCGACCACCCCATCCCCACGCTCATCGTACTCTTCCTCACCATAGCTCTCAATGTGGTGGTGATCATGAAGATACCCAAGGGGTTTTTCCCGGTGGAAGACACGGGAGCGCTCCAGGGCGGCGTACAGGGGCCGCAGGATTCGTCTTTCCCGGCGATGGATAACGCCATTCAGCAGATCGGCGCCGTGATCAAGAAAGATCCCGCCGTCGCCAATGTGATTGCGTTTACCGGCGGTAATGGGGCCACCAATACCGGGTCCATGTTCGTTGCTCTCAAGCCCCTGGGGGCGGGCCGCAAGGTCAGCGCCACTCAAATCATCAACCGGCTGCGCCCGCAATTGACTCGCCTGCCGGTAGCGTCTTCGTTTCTCCAGGCCGTGCAGGATCTACGCATCGGCGGCCGGTCCAGTAATGCGATGTACCAGTACACCATCCAAGCCGACAATATGCCGGTGCTTACCAAGTGGGGACCCATCCTGCTGGCTGCCATGAAGCGCCTGCCGGGTTTTCAAGACGTAAGCTCAGATCAGCAGAATGGCGGTCTGGATGAGCTGCTGAGTTATGACCGGGTCACTGCGGCAAAGCTCGGCCTCACCGTACAGTCGCTGGACTCGGCATTATACGATGCGTTTGGCCAATCGGAAGTTTCTATCATTTACACGCAGCTCAATCAGTATTACGTGGTGCTGGAAGTCGCTCCTGAGTATTGGCAAAGCCCGGAAGGGTTGAAAAACATCTATCTTGTTTCGTCCAGCGGCAATAATATTCCGCTGCTCGCGCTGGCCAAGGACCAAGTCACCACTACGCCGCTGGCAGTCAATCATACGGGCTTATTCCCCTCGGTCACCGTATCCTTCAACCTCGCGCCGAACATGTCTTTGAGCGATGCCACAGCGAGTATCACCCAGCTGCAAAAGCAGCTCGGCGCGCCTTCCACGCTGACAAGCCTTTATGCCGGCACGCTGCTGGCCTACCAGCAATCTCTCGGCACTGAGCCGGTGCTGGTTCTGACGGCGCTGCTGGCGGTCTACATCGTACTCGGTATTTTGTATGAGAGCCTGGTTCATCCACTGACAATCATCTCCGCTCTGCCCTCGGCGAGCGTGGGCGCCATGCTCGCGCTGATGCTTTTCAATGTGGATCTCAACATCATCTCCATCATTGGCATTGTGCTGCTGATTGGGATCGTGAAGAAGAACGCCATCATGATGATCGATTTCGCTCTTCAGGCCGAGCGTCAGGAGGGCAAGAACCCGGCCGATGCGATTTTTGAAGCGTGCATGTTGCGCTTCCGTCCGATCATGATGACAACCATGGCTGCGTTATTGGGCGCTCTGCCCTTGGCGCTGGAGACAGGGACGGGGTATGAGCTCCGCCGGCCCCTTGGCATCACGATTGTGGGCGGCTTAATTTTAAGTCAGTTGTTGACTCTCTACACAACGCCGGTAGTCTATCTGTCGTTCGACCGGCTGCGGCTGCGGATGCTGGGAAGGCAGCGCGACGAACCCGTTGGCCATACGGCCGGACCGACCCCCAGTCCTGCAGCTTAATTGGAGCCATCATGGAGTGTATAAGACTATGACTTCCTTTCCTCTGAGAGATACCTCCCGCGGCGCAGGCTATACCGCAGCGATCTGCATCTCTCTACTGAGCGCTTGCAACGTCGGCCCGAAATACACTCCGCCCGCCGTTCCGCCGCCACCGGCTTTCAAAGAGGCGGCTCCTGCCGCTTATAGCTCGGCGCCGCCCGGCGCCTGGCAGCCCGCACAGCCGCAGGACGCCGTGCTCAAAGGCAAATGGTGGGAGATGTTCAATGAACCTGAGCTGAACGCGCTCGAAGATCAATTGAACATCGATAATCAGAACATCGCGCAATACTTCCAGAACTTGATGGCAGCGCGCGCGCAGGTGGGCGAGGCCCGTGCGGGCTACTATCCGACGGTCACAGTGGATCCTTCGATCACTAATAGCCGAACCAGTACGACGGGCACAACGAGTCCCATAATCGCGGCGAGCTCTGGAAGCACGGGGACTACTGGGACCACAGGGACAACCGTCACGGCGTCGACCACTAAGACCAGCATCGTCAGCGGTTTCTCCCTGCCGGTCGATGCGACGTGGGAGCCGGACCTATGGGGCCGCATCCGCAACACGGTCCATGAGTTTCAATACGCCGCCCAGGTGAGCGCCGCGGATCTTGAAAACGAGCGTCTGGTGGAACAGGCCAGTCTCGCGGAGTATTACTTTGAGCTGCGCGGGCAAGATGCGCTGCAGGAAGTGTATAACCGCACCATTGAGGCCGATCGACAGTCGCTCGAGCTGACTCGCGCTCTGGCTGAGACGGGCATCGACAATGAGGAGGCGGTCGCTGAGGCAGAGGTAACGCTCAAAGAGGCGGAAGCGACGGGAACAGGCATCGCGACGAACCGCGCTTTGTACGAGCATGCGATGGCGACGCTGATCGGTAAATCCGCTTCGACGTTTTCGATGCCCGTGAAGAGCCTGACTACGCCGGTTCCCGCGATCCCGGTCGGCATTCCTTCGCAGTTGCTCCAACGGCGGCCGGATATCGCAGCGGCGGAACGCACCATGGCGCAGGCCAACGCCATCATAGGAGTGGAGAAGGCGGCTTACTACCCAACGGTGAGCCTGACGGGAAGCGCAGGGCTCGAGTCGTCCAGCCTCACGAAGTTGTTTTCATTGCCCGCGCTTTTCTGGTCGCTTGGCGCTTCGGCATCCGAGATCGTCTTCGACGCCGGCCTGCGCAAAGCCACGGTAACTCAGTACACCGCGACTTACAATGCCGACGTGGCGTCCTATCGCCAAACCGTACTGACGGCGTTTCAACAGGTGGAAGACTATATTGCGACTCTGCGTGTGACCTCGGCGCAGATCATTCGTCAAAATGAAGCCATACAGGCTGCGCAAAGATACCTGGAGATTGCCACGGCGCGGTACCAGACCGGCCTCGATCCCTATCTCGACGTGCTCACTGCGGAGAATACGCTATTGAGCGATCAGCAGACCGTGGTGACTCTGCGCGTGAGTGAGATGCTTGCGGCAGTCGAGTTGATCCAGGCCCTTGGAGGGGGATGGGACGTCACGCAACTGCCCACGGCGGCTCAGGTCTCATCCAAGGACGCGCCGGGCCAGGGCGCCAATGCTTCATCGAGTCACTTTGAGCCGTGAGGCTCCGGATTTGCGACCGGTAGTCCAGACTCAATGGCGAGCTGTTCGTGGGTTGCCATTTCTCAGTTGAATTTACAACCCCTCGAATGCATTCCTATGCATCGATCGCCGTAATGACTTCAGGAGCCAATTCATGAATATTGGAATCGTCGGCGCCGGCAATGTCGGCGGAACTCTAGGCGCGCGGTGGGCGCGCAACGGACACGCCGTAGCCTTCGGCGTGCGCGATCCCAATTCCACGGGAGCCCGCGAGCTGCTGCAGAAGGCCGGTTCCGGAACCGCGACTACTATGGCGGACGCGGCTAAATCCGCCGACGTACTGCTGGTATCGACGCCCTGGGGCGTGACCAAACAGGTGCTCGAAGGCCTGGGCGATCTTTCCGGCAAGATCGTGATCGATGCCACCAATCCCCTCCTGCCCGATCTCTCGGGATTGTCTCTCGGAACCACCACCTCGGCGGCCGAGCAGGTGGCGCAGTGGGCATCCGGTGCGCGCGTCGTCAAAGCATTCAACACAGTCGGATTCAACATCATGGCCGATCCTTCGTTCGGCGCCAGCCGCGCGCTGCTGTTCTATTGCGGCGACGACGCCGCCGCCAAGCAGACCGTGAAATCGCTCGCCGCCGAGCTCGGTTTCGACCCCGAAGACGCCGGCCCGCTGCGTCAGGCGCGGCTGCTCGAGCCGTTCGCCCTGCTATGGATATCCCTGGCCTATGGCCAAGGCTACGGCCGCGAATTCGCATTTCAACTGCTACGGCGATAGGCGGCCGCGGCGGCGGTAAACCCATACGCCAATCGCATTGGTCGCGACTACCGCGCCCGCCACCTTGGCTCCAAACACCGCCGGGTGCGCGACGTCAAGAATGGGCACAACGTCGAAACCCACCGCGAGCACGGTAACCGCAGCCGCGGCGCAGGCCGATACGCGCAGCCAGGCCGGCGCCTTGCCGCGCAGCACCACCGCAAACATGGCGAGATAGTAAAGCCCGCTGCAAGCAAAACCCGCAGCCATCAATATCTGATTGGCCTCCTGTTCGCCGACTTGAAACAGGCTGGCGGCGCCGAGCACGATGCAAATCGCCACCACCACCGCGATGGACCGCACCGGCGTGCGGAACCGCGGATGCAGCGCGCTGAACCGCGCGGGCAAGAGGCCATCCCATCCGGCCACCATCGGCAAACGAGACACTTGCGCCACGCACGCCACGGTCTGCGTGAAATACGCGAAGAGCAGCGCCAGAATCGCGCCGCTGCCAAGCGCGGACGCCAGCGCCGAGGAATGCAGCGCCTCGCCCAGTATCTGCGAAACCGGCGCGATCAGATCGATTCGGTCGCGCGGCACATAGGCGAGCATGGCGCAGGTGCCCAGGATATAGAGCAGCGCGATGCCCGGCGCGGCGATCCACACCGAGCGCGCGATGTTGCGCTCGGGCGTGTGGCATTCCCCGGCGAAGATGGCGGCCTGCTCAAAGCCGCTCAGCGCGTTGAACGCCATCTTGGAAAACAGGTTGACGGTGAAGAGCGTCATTGCCGGCCAGGTGAACGCGAGCACCGGCTGCGCCATGGGGACGCCGCGCAGCGCGCGCCAGGCGAACAGCGCAATCACCAGCAGATAGAGGCCGATGATGAGCGCGCCGCCCGCGCCGGTGATCCAACGCGCCAGGTGAAGGCCGCGGATATTGATCGCGAGCACGAGGGCGAAGAAAGCGATGTTGATGGCAATCAGCAGCGGCTTGTTGCCGTTCATCCAGTCGTAGCGCGGGCCCAGAAGGTAGGCGACGCTGTTTGCCACCACCGAGCCGCTGTTGGCGTAATAGAAGATCAGGAAGAAGGCGTAATTCCAGCCCGCCTGAAACCCGGCGGGCGGCGAGATGCCGATCTTGACCCATTGATAGACGCCGCCTTCGAGCGGCATGCGCCGGCTGAGATAGATCACCGTGCCGGCCAGCGGCAGGAAGAACAGCGGAATCGCCAGCAGCCAGAGCACCACGTGCGCGCCGCCGGCCTTGGCCGCATAGCCGATCCACGGCAGCCCGACGATGAGCAGCGCCTGAAGCAGCACCAGGTCGCCGAGGCGCAGCTCGCGGGTCAGCGAAGCGCTGCGGGCTTGGGTGCGGGCTATCTCCTCGCGGCCGTCGGCGAGCATTGAAGGGGAAAGGGTAACATAGTCCGGCCCCAGGGTCCCGGGTATCCCTGCTTGCAACCGGCGCCATTCCGCAGTATCTTCGTCTCGTGACCGTTACTCGCCGAAGCATCCTCACCACTATCGCCGCCACCGCGGCCGTTCAAGCCCAGCGGAACCGCCCGCCCAGTTGGAAACCGAAACTTGGGACGCTGGGCAATTACACCGAGGCCAATGTCGATTTCACCAAGGCCGAAGGCTTCACCAGCATGGAGCTTCGTCTCGACCCGATGAAGCAAGACGACGCCGCGCTAGCCGCCATCAAGGACAAGATGCAGCGCTCCGGCCTCTACTTCTCATCGCTCGCCTGCGATGGAAACCACATCGATCCGGATCCGGCCAAGCGCGCCCGGCAAATCCAGATCGCGCGGAAAGCCATCGAAGTCTGCGGCAAGCTCGGCATCCCGGCCATCGCCGGCCAATCCGGCAAGATCGTCGGCCAGTCGCTCCAGCAGCAGGTGGACGAAGTGGTCAAGGTCTACACCGAAAACTATTTTCCGCTGTGCGAGCAGTACAAAGTGAAAATTCTCTGGGAACCGTATGCGGGCGGTCCGAACATCGGTACCGGCCCCGTGGGTTGGGAGGCGCTATTCAAAGCGTTCCACGACAGCCCCAACGTCGGCCTGCAATTCGACCCCTCGCACCTGGTGTGGCAAATGATGGACCCGGTGCAGGCCGCGCGCGATTTCGTCGGCAAGATCTACGACGTGCATCTCAAGGACACCGAAATCCTCTGGCATATCCTGCGCCGCACGGGCATTGAGCCGGTCGATAACTCGCGCTGGTGGCGCTTCCGCGTGCCCGGCTATGGGTCGGTGGATTGGAAGGGCTTCTTCTCGGTGCTCGCCGAAGCCGGATATCAAGGCGCCATGAATATCGAAAATGAGGACCCGTTCTACGGGCCTTCCTACGATCAGCAGGGGAATTTCACGGACAGCTTCAAGCGCGGCTTCCGCCAGGCCCACGAATTCCTGAAGACGCTGATCCCGCCGGTAGAAGGCTGACGGCGCGGGCGATTCGATCGGCTCGTAGTACCTGACGGGTGCACTTTTCAGGCGCTTGGCCTCTTGCGCATAGTAGAATCGGTGGGTATGCGACGTATCTCCGTTCTGTTCTTGGGGCTTTTGGCTATCCTGCCAAGCGCCATTCCAACGTGGGCCGCGCAGCCGGTGCGCGCCCGCCACGGCATGGTGGTATCGCGCGAAACCCACGCCACCCAAGCCGGCTTGAAGGTACTGGAATCCGGCGGCAATGCCGTCGATGCCGCGGTTGCGGTGGGCTTCGCGCTCGCGGTGACCCACTCCAGCGCCGGGAACCTCGGCGGCGGCGGATTCATGCTGGTGCGCCTGGCCGACGGCCGGACCGCCTTTATCGATTTCCGCGAGCGCGCGCCGGAATCGGCCACGCACGATATGTATCTCGACGCCAACGGCAAGCTGACGCGCGACAGCATCACTGGATATCGCGCGTCGGGAGTTCCGGGAACGGTCGCGGGCCTGGAATACGCGTCGAAGCATTTCGGCAAGCGGCCTTGGGCCGAGCTGGTGCAGCCGGCGATCGAGCTCGCGGCCAAGGGGTTTCCGCTTTCCTATGCGCAAGCCAACGGACTGCGCGGCGGCGGGTTGAACGCCTTCCCCGAATCGAAACGCATCTTTCAGCGCGATGGTAATTACTACGAGCCCGGCGATATCTTCGTGCAGCCCGATCTGGCGAAGACGCTCTCGCGGATCGCACAATCGGGCAGCCAGGATTTCTACCACGGCGAGACCGCGCATCTGCTGGCGGCCGATATGCAAGCGCACAACGGCACGATTACGCTCGCCGATCTGGAAGCTTACAAGGCCATCGAGCGCAAGCCGCTGACGGGCAAGTATCGCGGCTATGACATTGTGACCGCGCCGCCGCCGAGCTCGGGCGGGGTGGGCATTCTGCAGATGCTGGGAGTGCTGGAAGGCACGGGCTATGAAAAGGGCGGCGCCGGGTCGGCGGAGGTGGTGCACTATATGACTGAGGCGATGCGCCGCTTCTTCGCGGACCGCAACCAGTGGATGGGCGATCCCGATTTCGTGAAGGTGCCGGTGGCGGGGATGCTGAACCCCGAGTACATCAAGAAGCTGCGCGCTTCGATCGACCCGGTGCGCGCCACGCCCAGCAGCGAGGTGAAGGCGGGCGTGTTCACGGGGCGCGAATCGTTCGAGACCACGCACTTCACCGTGGCCGACGACGAAGGCAACATCGCCTCGATGACCTACACGCTGAACGGCGGATACGGCAGCAAGGTGACGGCGACGGGCTTGGGATTCCTGCTCAACAATGAGATGGACGACTTCATGGCGAAACCGGGCGAGGCGAATATGTTCGGGCTGGTGCAGGGCGAGGCCAACGCCATCGCCCCGCACAAGACGCCGCTTTCGGCGATGACTCCCACCATCGTATTGAAGGACGGCAAGCCTTTCCTGGCGCTGGGTTCGCCGGGCGGGCCCACCATCATCAACAGCGTGCTCGAAGTCATGGTCAATATAATCGACTTCAACATGAACGTGCAGGATGCGGTGAACTGGCCGCGCTTCCATCACCAGAACCTGCCGGACGACGTGCGCGTGGAGCCTGGCTATTCGCCCGATACCGTGGCGATTCTGGAAAAGAACGGTTACACTGTGCGGCGGGTTGGCGCGCAGGGAGAAGTGGCGGCGATTCGGTTCAATAATGGATGGCTGGAAGGCGCGGCCGATCCGCGCACGGAAGGCACGGCGGCCGGCCGCTAAGGCGGGGCGCTAACTGGGAATGACCCCGCGAATGAATCACGTACTCTCGACGCACCTCTTCGTCAACCAGCGCCTGACCGTGGCGATGCTGAACCGCATCCAGCAGGCCGGCATTCCGGCCGTGGAGATTTTCTGCGCGCGGCAGCACCTGGATTATCGCAACAAGGCGCAAGTGGCCGAGCTGGGCCATTGGTTCCGCGACTCCGATCTGAAACTGCACTCGCTGCATTCGCCGATGTACACCGATGAGATCTGGGGACGCTCGGGGCCGCATACGGTGGTCACCATCACGGAGCCCGTGAAGTCGCAGCGACTGCAATGGGTGGATGAGATCAAGCGCGCACTCGAGACTGCCGAGACCGTTCCCTTCCGCTATTTGATCCAGCATATCGGCGTCAGCGGCGAAGAGTTCGACATGTATAAGGTGGACGCGGCTTTTTGCGCGCTGGAAGAGCTGAGTCTGTTCGCACGCCAGCGCGGCGTGGAGATACTGCTCGAGAACATTCCTAACGACCTTTCGAGCGCCGAGCGGCTGCTGCTGTTCGAAGAGTTGACGCACATCGGGTTGAACTACGTGCTCGACACGGGCCACGCCAACATGAACGAGGGCGTGGAAGCCGCTTACAACCTGATGAAGGGGCGCATACGCTCGACGCATATCCACGACAATAACGGCACGGACGATAAGCATCTGTTCCCGTTCCTGAGCGAGGGCGGCACCATCGATTGGAAGAAGGGGATGGAGCTGCTGCGCAGCCGGGAGGACCAATATCCCCTGCTGCTGGAGTTGAAGGAGCAGCCGGAATATGCGGCAAATTCGCTGGATGCGGCGCTGCGAGTCTTCGATAAGTTGGAGGAGCAGTAGGCGGAGGCAACGGCGGCTGTCATCCGGGTTTTCATCCCGCGAGGCCGCCGCGGCAATCGCATGGGCAAGCTAGCGATGCATGGGAGCGGCGCTGGCGCTGGCGCTATCCAGCGCGAGGTTCAACTGCAGCACGTTGACTCGCGGTTCGCCGAACAGGCCTAGCTGCCGGCCTTCAGTGTGCGCGGCAATCAGTTGCCGCACCGTATCGGTGGACAGGCCGCGCGCCCCGGCCACCCGGCCAGCCTGGGCTTCCGCCGCGGCGGGGCTGATGTGGGGATCGAGCCCGCTGGCGGAAGCCGTGACGATATCGGCCGGAATCGGACCGGTGAACGTGGGGTTCTCCGCCCGAAACTTCGCCGCATCCCCTTGGACGCGGTCAATCAGCTTTTGGTTGGTGGGCCCATAATTCGATCCGCCTGACGCAAGGCCGTCATACGCGTCAGGCCTGCCGTGGAAGTATTCCGGCCGCGTGAACTTTTGGCCGATCAATTCCGAGCCGATAGTCTTGCCATTCGCTTCGATCAAGCTTCCGGCAGCCTGGCGCGGAAAGAACACCTTCGCCAAACCCGTCACCAACAGCGGGTAGAGCACGCCCGTCAGCACCGTCAAGACAATGGTCGCTTTCACTGCAATCAGTAGTTGTTTCATGCGAGCCTCAGTATTCCCAACAGCCGGTCGATCAGCCAGATCCCCGGAAAGGGCGCCAGTACGCCGCCCAGGCCATATACGAGCAGATTCCGCCGCAGCAAGGCGGCCGCCGACATGGGCCGGTATTTTACGCCGCGAAGCGCGAGCGGGATGAGCGCAATGATAATCAACGCGTTGAAGATCACCGACGCCAGCACCGCGCTTTGGGCGCTGTGCAGCTGCATGATATTGAGCGCCGCCAACGCCGGATACGTGGCCATGAACATGGCCGGCAGAATGGCGAAATATTTGGCGATGTCGTTGGCGATGGAAAACGTGGTCAAGGCGCCGCGCGTCATCAGCAACTGCTTGCCGATGGCCACCACCTCAATCAGCTTGGTGGGGTTCGAATCGAGGTCCACCATGTTGCCCGCTTCCTTGGCGGCCATGGTGCCCGTGTTCATCGCCAGCCCCACGTCGGCCTGCGCCAGCGCGGGCGCGTCGTTGGTGCCATCGCCGGTCATGGCCACCAGGCGTCCGCCCGCCTGCTCCTTCTTGATCAGGTCCATCTTGTCTTTGGGCGTGGCCTGCGCCAGAAAATCGTCGACGCCGGCTTCGGCCGCAATTGCGGCGGCGGTGAGCGGATTGTCGCCCGTGATCATTACCGTGCGGATGCCCATCTTGCGCAGCTGCTCGAACCGGTCGCGCATGCCGCCCTTCACCACATCCTTCAGATGAACCACGCCCATCGCGCGGCCGCGGTCCGCCACCGCCAGCGGCGTGCCACCCGACCGCGAAATGCGAGTGGTGATAGTCAACAACTCCTCCGGGACGCTTCCGCCGTGCTCCCCCAGGAACTCGCACACCGAATCGGTGGCGCCTTTGCGGATGCAGCGCCCGTCGATATCGACGCCGCTCATGCGCGTCTGCGCGGCGAACGGAATGAACTTAGCTTCGTGTTCCGCCACCTCGCGCCCGCGAATGCCGTACTTCTCCTTTGCCAGCACTACGATGGAACGGCCTTCCGGCGTCTCGTCCGCAAGGCTGGCAAGCTGGGCCGCATTGGCTACTTCTTCCGGCGTCGCGTCGCCGACCGGGATGAACTCCACCGCCTGGCGGTTGCCCAGCGTGATGGTGCCGGTTTTATCGAGCAGCAGGGTGTTCACGTCGCCGGCCGCTTCCACAGCCTTGCCGCTCATGGCCAGCACGTTGTGCTGCATCACGCGGTCCATGCCGGCAATGCCGATGGCCGAAAGCAGACCGCCGATGGTGGTAGGAATCAGGCACACCAGCAGCGAGATCAGGACCGTCACCGACGGCACGGCGCCGCTGTAGACCGCGAACGGCTCCAGCGTCACCACCGCCAGCAGAAAGATCAGCGTCAGCCCGGCGATCACGATATTCAGCGCGATTTCATTGGGCGTCTTCTGCCGCTGCGCGCCTTCCACCAGCGCGATCATGCGGTCCAAAAAGGTCTCGCCGGGATTCGACGTGATCTTCACCTTGATGAAGTCCGAGAGCACTTTGGTGCCGCCGGTCACCGCGCTGCGGTCGCCGCCGGATTCGCGGATTACCGGAGCGCTTTCGCCCGTGATGGCCGATTCATCCACGGTGGCGATCCCTTCGATCACATCTCCGTCGCCGGGAATGATCTCGTTGGCCTCCACCAGTACGATATCGTCGCGGCGAAGCTGCGCCGCCGCGATAACCTCATCGCGCCCATTGACCAGGCGGCGCGCGGTGGTCTCGGTCTTGGTCTTGCGCAGCGTATCCGCCTGCGCCTTTCCACGCCCTTCGGCCATGGCTTCGGCAAAGTTGGCGAACAGCACGGTGAACCACAGCCATAGCGTAATCTGGAAGGTGAACCAGACATCGTGCGCGCCGACGGTGAAATCGCGGACCGCCAGCGCCGTGGTCATTACCGCTCCCACTTCCACCACGAACATCACCGGATTCTTCATCATGGGGCGCGGGTGCAGCTTGCGGAACGAATCGCCAATGGCGCGACGGACGATGGGCGGATCGAGCAGGGGCCGCGCGCGCGGCGCCTTCTTGGATATCAGCGACGTACTGTCGAGCGGTGGAGGAGGAACGATTGCGGTTGCCATTGGGTTAGCTCCAGAGCTTGCCTTGATGCATGAGGAAATGTTCGACGATGGGCCCGAGCGAGAGCGCAGGGAAGAATGTGAGCGCGCCCACGATCATCACCACCGCCACCAGCAGGAAGACGAAAAGCGGCCCGTGGGTTGGGAAGGTGCCCGTGGAAACCGGCGTCTGCTTTTTCTGCGCCAGGCTGCCGGCCGCGGCCAGCAGCGGGATCATCATCAGGAATCTGCCGAACAGCATGGCGAAGCCGATCGAGGTATTGAGATACGGCGTATTAGCGCTGATGCCGCCGAACGCGCTGCCGTTATTCCCGGTGGCGCTCGCATAAGTGTAGAGCACCTCGGAAAGTCCGTGCGGCCCGTGGTTACCCAAGCTGCTTTTGACTGTGTTCAAGACCGCGCCCGCCCCGGCGAAACCGAGGATGGTGAAAGCCAGCACTAAGGCGGCGAGCATCACCATCTTGACTTCTTTCTGTTCGATCTTCTTGCCGAGGTATTCCGGCGTACGGCCCACCATCAATCCGGCGATGAAAACGGAAAGGATGGCGAACATCAGCATTCCATAGAGACCGGAGCCGACGCCGCCGAAGATCACTTCGCCGAGCTCGATATTAACCAACGGCACGAGACCGCCGAGCGGCGTGAGGCTGTCGTGCATGGTGTTGACGGCGCCGCAGCTTGCGTCGGTTGTGACCACTGTGAAGAGAGAGGAATCCGCCATGCCGAAGCGGACATCCTTGCCTTCCCAATTCCCGTTCGCGGTAAGCCCGAGTTTGGTCAGATTCGGATTGCCGGCCATCTCCGACGGATAGGTGACGCAGACGCCGAAGATAAACAGCGCCAGCATGGCCGCGAAGATGGCCCACCCTTGCCGCGTGTCTTTGACCATCTTGCCGAACGTGTAAGTGAGGCCCGCCGGAATCAGAAAAATGAAGACCATCTGCGCGAAATTCGAGAATGGCGTCGGGTTCTCGTACGGATGCGCAGAGTTGGCGGCGGTGAATCCTCCACCGTTGGTGCCGATCATCTTGATGGCCTCCTGCGAGGCGATGGGGCCTTGCGGAATGGTCTGCGCGGCGCCTTCCACGGTGGCGGCTTTGGTGTACGGCGAGAAGTTCTGAATGACTCCCTGGGAGCACAGGAACAGTGCGCCGGCCACCGAGAGCGGCAGCAGCACATACACGGTGGCGCGCGTGAAATCGACCCAGAAGTTGCCCAGCGATTTCACCGAGTGCCGCGAAAAACCGCGCACGCAAGCGATAGCTACGGCGATGCCCGCGGCCGCCGAAAAGAAGTTGTGCGTAGCGAGGCCGATCATCTCCGCGAGATAGCTCATGGTGGTTTCGGGCGTGTAGGCCTGCCAGTTGGTGTTGGTGGTGAAGCTGGCCGCCGTGTTGAAAGCCAGAGCCGAGGCTACGTTGCCGAGCCCTTGCGGATTCAGCGGGAACCACTGTTGCAGCCGAAGGATCAAGTACGTGAGCAGCATGCTGACGATGCTGAAAGCGAGGACGCCGCCGGCGTAACACGTCCAATGCTGCTCGGCGGTTTCATCGATGCCGCACAGCTTGTAGATGGCTACCTCGAGAGGCCGCAGAAGGCGGTGCGCCCAGGTGCGCTCGCCCGCGAAGACCTTGGCCATGTAAGCGCCCAGGGGTGCGGTGAGAGCCGCAACTACGGCGATGAAAACCAATATGAGAAGGATGCCGCTGGCGCTCATCGATCGAGTCTCCTGGAAAGAACCACCTGAAAGGCGGCTGCAGGCAGGATTGCCTGCCCCACAAAGCAAGCGTCGCTCATCTTAGAACCTCTCCGGGCGGAGGAGGGCGTAGAACAGGTACACGCCCAGACCCACCGCTACTATCAGCGCAATCACGTAGTCCATAAAATCCTTTAAAGGCGGTCGCAGCCTTTCACAAACATCCAGGCGGCCGCAAAGAACAGAATCGAGATGAGAATGAAGATCAGATCGAGCATCCGTATTTACTCCACATGCACCAGCGCTACACGATGACCGTCGCGGGCCAGCGCCGCGGCGAGCCGTTCCTCGGAAGTCTTCCAGAGGCGCCGCCGCGTTCCCAGCAGAACCGTCGATTCCGGCTTGAGCGCGTGCCGGAAGCCCTCCTGGCAGCTGCGCGCCAACACCACTTGCGGATTGACCGGCAGCGGACACTGGCTGGCCAGATCGATGAGTTGCTCGACCAGATGCGCGTGTACCAGCGCCGGGCATCCGAACGACATCGGATAGGGAACCGTATGCACCGCGACCAGCATCACGCTGGCATTGAGCTTTTCCGCATACGCCGGCGCGCGCTTCATGACGGCTTCGGTGACGGCCCACTCCGTAAACGGGACGACGATCTCGATTGCGCCGCAGTGGCCGCCGATCTCAATCGCCGGCGGATCGATTTGTAACTCGCCGCAGGTAAGCATCCTTTATAAGCGTACGCCTCGCCACATAAAGAAGTCGTAAAGGAAGAATCAGGAATGGATTAGGGGTTACCTTGAAAACCGCCTGAGCAACCGTACGGCAAAGCACCCCATAAGGTCTTGTTTTTTCTGCATCTTGGGTAGGCCAGGATAAGCCTGGCTGATCTTGTGAACTGACGGGATGGAGCAATCCGTCCGGCGGAAACTTGTGAGGCGAACACGCGAGTCCGCAGCGCAGGCGAACCCGATTCGGCCCTGTTACGCAACTGAAAGCGAGGAGTCTCCCGAGATGACGAACCTGCTACCGGTGGTGAAGCAACGGGTACATGCAGCCAGCGGGCTTTCCGGGGTGGTTGGGGCAGCGCGCGTGGATAGATCGGTCGAGGAACCTGGCAGACCCCTCGGGGCGTCTCGCGCAGCATCTGAGACGGCGCAGCCAGCGGCCCTTCCGACCACCGGAGGTGTGACTTACGATGAACGGCTTCAGCGCATGGGGCTGAGCCGAATCTCCTACTCTACCGTCTCTGCGTCGAATTCCTGGGCGCCCATCGTTTAGCATGAAGAGGTGCCCCGCTACGCCGCCATCGATATCGGCAGCAACTCCATTCGGATGGAAGCAGCCGAGGTCGCGCCGGGCCAGCCGATTCGCGTGCTGGCTTCCGACCGCGAGGTGACGCGTCTCGGGGAAAGCGTGTTTCGCAGCGGCAGCGTGAGCGATGAGGCACTGCGCGCGACGTGCGCGGTGCTGGCGCGGATGGCCGCGCTCTACCGCAGGCTGGAGGTGGTGGGCGTGCGCGCGGTGGCTACCAGCGCCATTCGCGATACGCGCAATCAGAAGGAGTTTCTGGAGCGCGCAGCCGAGGCCGCGGGTACGCGGATTGAAATCATCTCGGGCCGTGAAGAAGCGCGGCTGATTCATCTGGGAGTGGAAAGCGTATGGCCGCAGACGGGCCGGCGCGGGCTGATGATCGATATCGGGGGCGGCAGCGCCGAGATTATCGCGGCCGAGGACGGCCAGCTGCGCGAGGCCTTTTCGAAGCCCCTGGGCGCGGTGCGGCTGAGCGAGATGTTTCTCAGAGACGACCCGCCATCGCCGAGGCAGCTGCGGGAGATGCACGAATATATCCAGGAGAAATTATCGAGCGCGCTGCGGCGCCTGGGGACCGCCGGATGGGACCGCGCCATTGCCACGTCCGCCACCGCGTCCGCCGTAGCCAGCGCGGTTTCGCGCGTGCCACGCTCGAAGCGCGACGAAATCGACCGGCTGCGCATATCGACGGCGCAGGTGCGGCGGCTCTATGCGAGGCTGTCGCAATTGAACCTGGCGGCGCGCCGCAAGGTGACGGGGATCGGCCCGCGGCGGGCGGAGATCATCGTGCCGGGCCTGGCGGTGCTGCTCGATTTTGCGCAGCAGTTCCATTTGCCCGCGGTCTACTATTCGCGCGCGGGCGTTCGCGATGGCATTATCGCGGACCTGGCGGCGCGCAACGTGGGCGCGGAGCGTTCCCGGCTGAGCCGCGACCAGCGCCGCGAAGTGGAAGAGATGGCGCGGCGTTACGGCGTGCCGCTGGAACGGGCCCGCAAGGTGGCGCATGACGCGAACCTGCTTTTCGCGGCGCTGCAGCCGATTCACGGGTTGCCGCCGGACGCTGGAAAGCTTCTCGAAGCCGCGGCCTACCTTTGCGACGTGGGTCATTACGTGAGCAGCGCCAGCCATCACAAGCATGCTTATTACGTGGTGGCGAACTCGGATATGGCGGGCTTCACCGACCGCGAGCGCCTGCTGATCGCGAGCCTCTGCCGCTATCACCGCAAGTCGCTGCCCGGCCCGCTGCATAGCGCTTACCAGACGTTGACGGCCGAGGAAAAGCGTACGCTGGTGCAGTTGATTCCCATCCTGAGGCTGGCCGATAACCTGGACCGCAGCCATAACCAGCGCCTTCAGGCGGTGGATGTGGGAACGCGCGACGGCGAGATTGTGCTGCAGGTACATTCGGACGGTAACCTCGATCTGGAACAGTGGCGCACCGAGCGGGCGGGCGAGGCTTTCCGGCAGATCTACAACCGCACGGTGACCGTGATGAAGGCGAAGGATTGAAAAGAGAATTTGCCATGAAGGAGTTCGCACACTCGCAGGTTTCCACGCTGTTGCGGCGCCTGGCGGCGCAGGTGAAGCGGACCGCCGAGGCGGCCGATGCCGAATCGGTTCACGACCTGCGGGTGGCGATACGCCGCCTGAGCCGCGCGCTGCGCTCGTTTGCGCAGTTCCTTCCCGGCAAGCAGTGGAAGCGGATTCGCGCGGAGCTTTCGAATTTGATGGACGCCGCGGCCGCTGTGCGGGACAGCGACGTGGCGCTGGAGCTTCTCGAAAAGGCGGGCGCCGCCCAGCGGGCACGGGTGGCGTTAACGCTGCAGGCGCGGCGGAGCGAGGCCGAGGCCGGGCTTCGCGAAGAGCTGCAAAACTGGCAGGGGCGAGGTTTCGAGCGCGAGTGGCGGGGGGCGCTGGAACTGTGAGCCGCTCAGGCATGCCATGGAACGAGCGCGAGAGCGCCGCGGTGAACGCGCGGCGGCGGCTTCCGCGCATGATGTCGGAATATTTCGCCGAAGTCCGCGAAGCGTTGGGGGATAAGCATTCCCCGGCGGCCTTGCACCAGGTTCGCCTGGCGAGCAAGAAGGTCCGGTATACGCTGGAGCTGTTTCGCCAGTGCTACGGCGCCGCCGGATTCGACGCGCGGTTGAAAGCGCTGAAGGACGTGCAGACTTCGCTGGGCGACGTCAACGACGCTGTGACTACGCGGCGGCTGCTGAGCAAGGTGATGGCGCATTCGCCGCGCCGCCATGCATTGCGCGAATACCTCAAGAAGCGCGCGGCGGAGAAGGCCGAGGAGTTTCGCGCGCACTGGACGGAAAGGTTCGATGCGGACGGACAGGAGCGGTGGTGGACGGATTTTCTGGGAGGACGGCATGGAGCAAAAGACGGAGCTGGAAGGGTGCATGGTCATCGAGCGGGCCGGCGTCCATCGCGGAAAGCAGGGGCTTGAATATTTCGAAGGGGTGTCGGCGCAGACGGCGGGGTCGAAGAAGCTGTGTATGCACGTGGTGACCATTCCGCCGCTGGGGCAGGCGAAGCCGCATCTGCACGAAAGCCATGAGAGCGCGGTGTATGTGCTGACGGGCGAAGCGGGCATGTGGTATGGCGAGGGGCTGCGCGAGCATATGTGGATGCGGGCGGGCGACTTTGTTTATATTCCGGCGAATGTGCCGCATCTGCCGTATAACCCCAGCGAGGATGTGGCTTGCACGGGAGTGATCGCGCGGACGGATCCAAATGAGCAGGAGAGCGTGACGGTGATCGAGATTGCGGATCCGGGGATTGCGAAGAGGTGAAGAGTCGACGCAGGCCATGGGCCCGCGCCACTGCTGCGCACTATTGCAATGGTATTTCGAAGAATAGCAGTTCCTTGCCGCTGGCAGCTTCCGTCATCCCGCTCAGGTAAATCGTGGCGCCTTTCTGAATTCCGGTTTGAAAGTAGAGGAACCCGAACGCGGAGTTGCCTGGCGGGATCATCTCCGCGGCGAAGGCGCGGCCTTCAATTTCCCACACATCGAGCGGGCTCTTTTTGAGATGTCTCGGAATCACGCCAATCGGCGGAGGAGGAGGGCCCCCGGCGCCTTTTGTATAGCGCACGTCCTTTGCCGGCGTCGCCTCGATGCGATCGCCGTTAGGCCCGACGTATTCGGCCTTCATCCCGTCCATCTTTATGGATTGGCCGCTGGCGTTTTGAACCGCGATCAGCACCGGCAAAATCCCGTACTGATACGGATTCAGTTTGCCAAACGCGGCCTTGAGTTTTTCGCCGCTGTTGTAAGGGTCGGCGCCGATGGTCACCTGCCCGTTAGTCAGGTGGTGCGGCAGCTCGGCGGCCGGCGGCGGGTGAAACGCCGGATGATCTTTCTCGGCTTGAAAGCTCGCGGCTTGAAAGCTAACGACTGCGGCTATACTCATGAGAAGAGCCAACCGTTTGAAAATAAAAGGCATTTATCTCCTTTACCGGACCCTTCAGGCGCTTGGTTCGCCCCTGCTGCTATTGTATTTCGCCTATCGCTGCGTGGGGGACCGCGGTTATTGGCGGACGCTGCCGCAACGCTGCGGCTTTCTGCCGCGCTCCTTTAAACAGACCGGTCCGGGCGCGATCTGGTTGCACGCAGTTTCGGTGGGAGAGATCACCGGGTGCGTTGAATTTCTACGGCGCCTGCGAGCCGGGTTTCCCAACTCGCGCTTATTCGTTTCCACATCCACGCTGGCCGGGCGCGCAACGGCCGACGATATGCTGCGCGGGTTGGCCGACGGCATATTCTATGCGCCGGTGGATTACGTCTGCATCGTACGGCGCGTATTGCGGATGCTGAAGCCCTCGGTGGTTGTGATAGCCGAAACCGAGATCTGGCCGAACCTGCTGCGCGAAACCAGGCGCACGGGCGCGGCGATAGCGATAGTGAACGGGCGCATTTCAGACCGCGCACTGCACAGGTACCGCAAGTTCGCGTGGTTCTTCGGCGCCGTGCTGCCGGAGGTGGATGCGATTCTGGCGCAATCGGAAGAGATGCGCGAGCGGTTCGGGGAGCTGGGCGCCCCTGCCGGTCAAGTCCGCGCCAGCGGCAATTTCAAGTACGATTTTGAGCCGCGCACGGCGGCTGCGGATTCGCCGGCGCGGAAGCTCATCGAGCGGACTAAGCCGGAAAAGATATGGATAGCCGCCAGCACCATGCCGCCCGACGAAGACGATGCGGTCATCGCGGCGTTCCGCGACCTGGCCGGCCGCCATCCGAAGCTGATGCTGATTCTGGCGCCACGCAAGCCGGCCGCGTTCGATGAAGCGGCGGCGAAGCTCACGGCTGCGGGCGTCCGGCATCTGCGGCGGCGAAATCTGCGGGACGGCGATACGCTCGAACTGCCCGGCGCGCTGCTTCTCGACAGCATCGGCGAGCTGAGCGGCCTGTTCTCTGTGGCGGACGTGGTCTTCATGGGCGGAACGCTGGTGGATCGCGGCGGCCACAACATTCTGGAGCCCGCACTGTTCGCAAAGCCCGTGGTGATGGGGCCGCACATGGAGAACTTCCGCGCCATCGCGGCCGATTTTCTCGCGGAGCACGCGTGCGTCGAAATTCCGAATGCAGAAGGACTGGCGGACGCGATTGGGAAGCTGCTCGATTCACCAGAAGCCGCGCAGGAAATGGGGCGCCGCGCGTATGCGTGCGCGCAAGCGAGGCGCGGGGCCAGCGAGCGCGCGGCCGAAGTGGTTCGCGAGCTCTACGATTCGCGCCTGCCGCATTTCCGCCATGCGCTCCCAATAGAGGCGCTAACGTGGCCCTTCGCGCAGGCGTGGATGCAAGGCGCGCGGAGCCGGCACGCGAGCGATCTGAGGAAGCAGCGCCGCATCGACGCTCCGGTGATCAGCGTGGGCAACCTGAGCATGGGCGGCACCGGCAAAACGCCCTGCGTGCTGCGCGTGGCGGAGTTGCTGAAAAACCGCGGCAAGTCGCCGGGAATTCTGACGCGCGGTTATGGGCGCGTATCTCCCGACAAGATTCTGACGCTGGCGCCGGGCGCGAGTTTCCCGGCGGAACGGACGGGCGACGAGCCGCAGATATTCCTACGCTCGGGCCTGGCCCCGGTGGGAATCGGAGCGGACCGCTACGAGGCCGGCATGCAGCTGCGCACCAAGTTTCACGTAGACATGCTGGTGCTGGACGACGGCTTCCAGCACGTTCGCCTGGCGCGCGATGTGGATATCGTGCTCATCGATGCACTCGATCCGCTGGGCGGCGGCGGAGTTTTTCCGCTGGGCAGATTGCGCGAGCCATTCCCGGCGATCGCGCGAGCGGACATGGTGGTGATCACGCGCGTGCGGTTTTCGGATCTGGCTCCGGCGATCGAGCGCGCCGTCCGCCGGTGGAACCCGCGCGCGCCCATGTTCCGCGCCACGCTGGAGCCGCGAGGGTGGGTGAATAGCCGCGATGGAACCAGCTACCCGATCGCTGAGCCGCCCTTCCGCCGCGCGGGCGCATTCTGCGGTTTGGGCAATCCACAATCGTTCCGGCGCATGCTGGAGCGGCTGGGCGTGGCGCCGGTGGGCTGGTACGAGTTTGAGGACCACCACAGGTATCGGGCGCACGAGTTCCGGCGGCTGGAGCATCACTTCGTGGAACAAGGTGCGGACGCCATGGTTACAACGGAGAAAGACGCCATCAACTTGCATGATGACGCGCGGGCGTCGCTGCCGGTTTATTATCTGAGAGTCGCGATGGCGATTGAGCGTGAGGAGGAGTTTCTGGATGCCATCTGCGGGTGAGGGCCGCGGGACGTCGGCTGGGGCGCGCGGTTGGCAGGCGAAAGCGCCTGCCCCACATGTATAGTTGTAGGCGACTGGAAAAGAGGCTCGATGCGTACCTTGATCTTCAGCGTTTGGCTTTCTGTGACTCCCGCCGCCGTCCTGGGCGCTCCTTGTGGCGGCCACGGATACCGTGGCTCTATGGTCGTCACTGCGACCTGGCTGGCGGCCCACCTGAGCGACCCGAACCTGGTTGTCCGCGCCGTCGGCGATGAGAGCGAGTATGCGAAGGCCCATATCCCGGGCTCGCTTTTTCTCGATTACCACGACATGAGCGCGCAGGGCGGATTGACGCTCGAGTTGCCGGCTATGCCGGAACTGGCAGAGACTTTCGGCAAGCTCGGCGTGACGGACGATTCCCGCATCGTGTTGTACACGATCGGCAACGCGAGTACGCAGACGGCCCGCGTCTATCTTACGCTCGATGCGATGGGGCTGGGCGCACGAACGTCGATCCTCGACGGCGGATTGCCGGTGTGGCAGGGGGAATCGAGGAGCGTCACCACCGAGGTTCGCGCCGTCCAGCCTGGCAGGGTCACGCCGTGCCCGCAGACCGACGTTATTGCCAGCCTCGATTATGTTCGCGCTAATCTGCGGAAGGGCGGAATCGATATCGTCGACGCGCGCGATCCGCAATATTACAGTGGGGCTAGCGCGTCACGGAATCGCGCCGGACATATCGCCGGCGCAACCAGCATTCCCTATGGCTCGCTGCTCAATGAGCAGGGCAAGCTGAAATCGGCTGAGGGGTTGCAGCAGCAGTTCCGTGACGCGGGGGTCAAGACTGGCGACCAGATCGTGGCCTATTGCCACATCGGCCAGCAGGCCAGCTTGTTGTACTTCGTTTCGCGCTACCTTGGATACGATGTGCGGCTCTTCGACGGGTCGTGGGAAGAGTGGGCGCGCCATCCGGAATTGCCGGTGGAGATGCAGAAGTAGCGCGGGCAGGGCCTCGTAAGGCAGCGCGGAAGCGGGTCCAGGGGGACCCGCGCATACCAGGGTCTGCCCTACAAAAGACCAGGGGGTCTGCCCTACAGACCGACAGACCAGGAGGTCTGTCGTACTAGCCGCTCATGGAGGCTAGGAATTCTGCGTTGCTGCGGGTCTTGCTCAGTTTGTCGAGCAGCAGTTCCATGGTCTCGACCGGCGATAGCGGATTCAAGACGCGGCGCAGGATGAAGACCCGGTTCAGCTCTTCCTTCGGAAGCAGAAGCTCTTCTTTGCGCGTGCCGCTCTTGTTGATGTCTATGGCCGGGAAGACGCGCTTGTCCACCAGCTTGCGCTCGAGGTGGATTTCCATGTTGCCGGTGCCCTTGAACTCTTCGAAAATTACGTCGTCCATGCGGCTGCCGGTGTCGATCAGCGCGGTCGCGATGATGGTCAGCGAGCCGCCTTCCTCGATGTTGCGCGCGGCGCCGAAGAAGCGCTTCGGGCGCTGTAAGGCGTTCGAATCCACGCCGCCGGAAAGTACTTTGCCCGACGGAGGAACAATGGTGTTGTAGGCGCGGGCGAGGCGGGTGATGGAATCGAGAAGAATCACTACGTCGCGCTTGTGCTCCACCAGGCGCTTGGCTTTCTCGATCACCATTTCGGCCACTTGTACGTGGCGCGTAGCAGGCTCGTCGAAGGTGGAGCTGATGACTTCGCCGCGGACGCTGCGCTGCATGTCGGTGACTTCCTCGGGGCGCTCGTCGATCAGCAGCACGATCAGCGAAACTTCGGGATGATTGGTGGTCACCGAATTGGCGATGCTCTGCAGCAGCATGGTCTTGCCGGTGCGCGGCGGAGATACGATGAGACCGCGCTGGCCTTTGCCGATGGGAGTGAGCAGATCCATGACGCGGCCGGAGAAATTGTCGCGCGTGGTTTCGAGCTTCAAGCGCGCATTGGGATAGAGCGGGGTCAGGTTGTCGAAGAAGATCTTGTTGCGGGCTTCCTCGGGCGGCTCGAAGTTGATGGCATCGACCTTGATGAGCGCGAAGTAGCGCTCGCCCTCTTTGGGTGGGCGGATCTGACCGGAGATGGTGTCGCCGGTGCGCAGATCGAAACGGCGGATCTGCGAGGGCGAGACGTAAACATCGTCCGGGCCGGGGAGGTAGTTGTACTCGGGCGCGCGCAGGAAGCCGAACCCGTCGGGCAGGCATTCGAGGACGCCTTCGGAGAAGATGAGCCCGCTCTTTTCGGCCTGCGTCTGGAGGATCTTGAAGATAAGCTCCTGCTTGCGCAGACCGGCGGCGCCGGCGATGCCCATATCCTTGGCGACCTGGTTGAGATTCTGGATGCTCATATCCTTGAGCTCCACCAGATCGAGCGTGGGCGTGCCGGCCTTGGCGCTTTGCGCGGCCTGCTGCTTGCGACGCTGCTGGCCGAGGTTTTCATGCGGCGAAGCGGGCGGTGGCGGCTCGGGCGCGGGAGCGGGCGGCGCGGCCGGCTCGGGGGCGCGCTTGGCCTCGAGCGGCTTGGTGTCCGGCAGCTTGGTGTCCGGCAGCTTGCTGTCCGGCGCCTTGGCGTCCGGCGCCTTGGCATCCGGCGCCTTGGCATCCGGCGGCTTCAGTTCCGCGAGCTTGGCTTCAGCGGGCTTGCCATTGGTGGCTTTGGGTTCCGCCTTTGGTTCCGGTTTATCGGCGGGCGGCGCGACGGCGGCCGCCCTGGCGTGACGCTCCGGCTTTTCGGTCTGTGGTTTATCGTTGGCCCCGGAGGAGGCGCCGGCAGGCTTTTGGTTTTCGGCGGGCGGTTTCTCGGCGGGCTTTTCGGGTTTCTCTTGCGGGGTGTTTTCTACAGTGGGTTCAAGGTTCTCGTTATTGCTTGCCAAATTTCCCTCGCTCCCCGGCCGCTAACGGCCGAGAACGGCAGTGGTTCGACGCCTTCCTTGCGGATGGCGAGCAAACCGCGCTCTTGATCGGTTCGATTCAATTTGTCGGTCTTTGTGGCTACTACCAGGTACGGCCTGCCATGATGCTCAAGCCACCGCTTCAGGTCCAGATCCTTATCCATCCATCCGCGGCGAGTATCGAGGATCAGGCAGGAAAGCTTCAGGGTTTCCCTTTTCTCCAAATAATGCTCAATCAAAATCTTCCATTCCGCCACTATGGGCAGCGGAACCCGGGCATAACCATACCCAGGTAAATCGACGAAATAGAATGCTCCATCGATACGATAAAAATTGATCGTTTGCGTTCGACCCGGGGTATTACTTGTGAACGCCAGCCGTTTCTGCCCTGTGAGGGCGTTCAGCAAGCTGGATTTGCCTACGTTGCTTCTCCCTAAAAAAGCGACTTCGGGCAGCCGGTCCTTGGGGAAAAGGTCCGGCTTCCCTGAGCTTACTACAAATTCTACCTGCTGGGACGCGATATGGCCGGCGACCTGTGACGGAACACGCACCGTGTTCGGGGACGCTACACGCCCCGCGTTCCGGGACGCTACTCGCCCCGCGGCGACAGACCGGGGGGCCTGTCCTACATACGCTACATGCCCCGCGGAGACAGGCCGGGAGGCCTGTCCTACGTACTCAGTGCGCGACGACTTCTTCAGGTATCACATCCACAGGTATTACGTCCACTACCGGCGCAACACCTGGAACCGGCAGAGCGACAATTTCCCGTTCGAGCGCGATGCGTAAGACTTCGTCCATGGAGTCGACGAAGTGCAGCTTCATGGTTTTCTTGATGGCGTCGGGGATATCGACCAGGTCCCTCTCGTTCTCCCGCGGCATGATCGCTTCCATAATGCCATGACGATGGGCCGCCATCAACTTCTCTTTGAGCCCGCCGATGGGCAATACCCTTCCGCGGAGCGTAATCTCGCCGGTCATGGCTACGTCCGCGCGCACCGGAATGCCGGTCAGCGCGCTGCAAATCGTGGTCGCCATGGTGATGCCGGCCGATGGCCCATCCTTGGGGATGGCGCCTTCGGGAATGTGCAGGTGTACGTCGAGGTTGCGGTAGAAATCGCGCGGCAGACCCAGCGAGAGCGCGCGCGAGCGGATGTAGCTGAATGCCGCCTGCGCCGATTCCTGCATCACTTCGCCCAGCTTGCCGGTAATGGTGAGCTTGCCTTTGCCCTCCATCAGGGAGCATTCGGTGGTGAGAATCTGGCCGCCGACTTCGGTCCACGCCAGCCCTACGGCCGAGCCCACTTCGTTCTTCTTCTCGACGCCCAGGTCGCGGAACTTCCACGGGCCCAGCAGGTCGGTCAGCTTGAGGCCGTCGATCACGGCCTTGCTGAGGATTTTCTTATCCTTGCCGGTTGACGAATTGACTACCTGCCGGGCGATTTTGCGGCACACGTTGCCGATTTCGCGCTCCAGGTTGCGCACGCCGGCTTCGCGCGTGTAGTACTGAATCAGGCCGTTGACGCCTTCATCGGTGAATTCGATTTTGTCCTTGGAAAGTCCGGTCTGCTCCACTTGTTTGCGGACCAGGAACTTCTTGGCGATTTCCATCTTTTCGAGCTCGGTGTAGCCCGAAAGGCGGATGACTTCCATGCGGTCCTGCAGCGCCGGTGGAATGGTGTGCAGCACGTTGGCGGTGGCGATGAAAAAGACTTGGCTGAGGTCGTATTCGACGTCCAGATAGTGATCGACGTACATGAAATTCTGCTCGGGGTCGAGCACTTCGAGCAGCGCGGCGGAAGGATCGCCGCGGAAATCGGTCGACATCTTGTCGACTTCATCCAGCATGAAGACCGGGTTCCTGGTTCCCGCCTTCTTCATCATCTGTATGATCTGGCCGGGCAGCGCGCCAATGTACGTGCGGCGATGGCCACGCACTTCGGCCTCATCGCGGACGCCGCCGAGCGACATGCGCACGAACTTGCGTCCGGTGGCCTTGGCGATGGACATGCCAAGCGAGGTTTTGCCCACGCCGGGAGGACCGACGAAGCAGAGAATGGAGCCTTTGGGATTCTTCACCAGCCGGCGGACGGCCAGAAACTCGAGAATGCGCTCTTTGATCTTCTCTAGTCCGTAATGGTCGGCTTCGAGTACGGTCTCGGCGAAGCGCAGGTCGCGAATCTCTTTGGATTTCTTCTTCCACGGCACCGCCAGCAGCCAGTCGAGGTAGTTGCGCGATACGGTGGATTCGGCCGACATGGGCGGCATGTTTTCCAGGCGCTTCAACTCCGCCATGGCCTTCTCTAAAGCGTCCGGAGTCATCCCCGCGGTTTCGATGCGCTTTTTCAGCTCGTCGATTTCGCTCTTTTCGCCGCGGCCGAGCTCCTTTTGGATGGCCTTGATTTTCTCGTTGAGGTAGTACTCTTTTTGCGCCTTTTCCATCTGGCGCTTCACGCGGCCCTGGATGGTGCGGTCGACATTGAGCTTTTCAATCTCGATATCGAGCATTTCGGCGACGCGGGTGAGCCGGTCGATGGGGTCGAAGATTTCGAGCAGCTCCTGCTTCTCTTCGATGGTGAGCTGAAGGTTCGCGCCCACGGTGTCGGAGAGCTTGCCGGGATCGTCCACGCGGATGGCGGCGATCATGGTCTCGTAGTTGAGATTCTGGCTCAGCTTGACGTACTGTTCAAACAGGCCGGTGACGCGGCTGATGAGCGCATCGAGCTGGGGGCCGGTTTCAATCTTGTAATTCGCAGTGCGGACAATGGCGCGGAAGAAACCTTCGTCGTCGGAAACCGAGACCACCTTGGCGCGCTCTACGCCCTCCACCAATACTTTGATATTGCCATCCGGCAGCCGCAGGCTCTGGACGATGTTTACAATGGTGCCGACCGAGTAGATTTCGTTGGGCTCGGGCTCATCCACCGTAGCGTCGTGCTGCGCGGCGAGGAAGATTTTCTTGTCCCCGGACATGGCCTCTTCGAGGGCGCGCACGCTGGATTCGCGTCCCACCACGAAGGGCGTCATCATATACGGAAAGATGACCACCTCGCGAATGGGCATCATCGGCAGGCGTTTGGTGTCGGATTTTTCCTTTGAAGTAAGCATTGTTCTCCCCGGGGGAACCACGTCCCCGGACTTTGCGGCTTGCTCTGGGCAGGAACCGGATCGCGAAGCCGCGCGTTAACCGGCCTTTTCTAGTGTAACGAGCCTTGGTTTTATTTAAACATGGCGTCATCAGTGGTTGCGAATTCGCTCCCTGACGGTCGCGGCTCTGTATTTAACCGGCCTTTTCTAATAGCGTGAGACTGATCTTCTGGGATAGTACCATCTCTCGCGTAACCTGGAACTCGCGAACCTTCTTGTAGGAAGGTAAATAATACATCAAATCGAGCATCAGGTCTTCCAGGATCATGCGCAGGCCGCGGGCGCCTACTTTGCGCTCCATGGCCAGATCGGCGATGGCTTCCAGGGCATCGTCGTTGAACCGCAGACGGACGTTTTCAAATTCGAAGAGCTTCTGATACTGCTTAATGATAGCGTTCTTTGGCTTACTCAGAATTTGAATCAGCGCGGAGCGGTCGAGATCTTCGAGAACCGCCGAAACCGGCATGCGGCCGATAAATTCGGGTATGAAGCCGAACTTGATCAGATCGAGCGGCTGCACTTGCGAGAGCAAATCGATATCGCGGCGGCCGCTCATGGAGCCTCGCGCAACGCCCTTTTCCTCTTCCTGCACAAACCCGATCGACTTCTTGCCGGTGCGCCGCGCAATCACCTTTTCAAGGCCCACAAACGCGCCGCCGCAGATGAACAGGATATTGGTGGTATCGACCGGCGTGAATTCCTGGTGCGGATGCTTGCGCCCGCCCTGCGGAGGAACGTTGGCCACCGTACCTTCGAGAATCTTCAACAGCGCCTGCTGCACGCCTTCGCCGGAAACGTCGCGGGTGATGGAGGGGTTCTCATCCTTGCGGCAAATCTTGTCGATCTCGTCGATGTAGATGATGCCTTGCTGGCACTTCTGCACGTCGCCATCGGCCGCCTGCAGCAGCTTGAGGATGATGTTCTCTACGTCTTCGCCGACGTAGCCGGCTTCGGTCAGAGTAGTGGCGTCGACGATGGCGAAGGGGACATCGAGGATCTTGGCGAGCGTCTGCGCCATCAAGGTTTTGCCGGTGCCGGTGGGGCCGATCAGCAGAATATTGGATTTCTGCAGCTCGACTTCGGAATTGCGCATGCGGTTCATGTGAATCCGCTTGCAGTGGTTGTATACGGCGACGGCGAGCTTCTTCTTGGTGGCGTCCTGCCCGATCACGTACTGATCGAGGAACTCCTTGACCTCAAGCGGTTTGGGGATCTTGTTGGGAGATCCGGAGGGAGGCTCGACCTTGTCGTCTTCCAGGATGGAATTGCAGACGGCGATGCACTCATCGCAAATATACGCCCGAGGGTAATCGCTGGGCGAGGAGATGAGCTTGCCAACTACATCCTGGCTCTTATGGCAAAAAGAACAGCGCAAAGCATCGTCGGATCCGGCACGCTTCAAGCGGTTATCTCCTGTTCAGCCATTGGATTTCTACCCCTGGGGCAGGAATAGAAGCCCCCTATCGAGTACGTCTTCGTCTCTATTATCACCTGAAACGGCATTCTAAGCAATTCCCCGGACGTTAACGCCCGCCGGGTGGAGTACTGTGTGGCGCAGTTCATACCTTATACGTGTATTCATAATTTATGCCGTTCCACGGCGATTATGCCGTTTTCCGGGCGTGTTCGAACAAATAGGTAAGCGTTTTCTCGGTCTGGATGTGGCTGGCGATGCGGCCGAGCGTCCCGTCCTTTTCAAAGCGCATGTGGACGGCGGCTACTGGTTCCCGCTGTTGCCGCGCAACGCGCTCCACCTCCTTATCGACTTCGTCGCGCGTAGCATGAATGGACTCGCGCTCGGAAATGCGGGACAGCAGCATGGACGCCTTGACTTCGCGAAGGGCCTTATCGCGCTGAGTCTCCTTCACCTTTGCCCAATCGAGCTTGATATGACTGGGGTCGACGCCTTCGGCCGCCATGGCGCGCAGGCTCTGCTCGACGCGGTTGCGGATCTGCTGGTCGACGAAGGCTTCCGGCACCGGAAACTCGTGACTATCCACCAGTTTTTCCACCAGCTCGTTCTTGGCCGCCTGCTGGGCCTCGATCTGGCGCTGCGCGAAGATGCTCTTACGGACGGACTCGCGCAATTCGTCGACGGTGCGGAAATCGCCGAGATCTTGCGCAAATTCGTCGTTGAGCTCGGGCAGCTCCTTCTTGCGAATGCCTTTGAGGGTGGCGTGAAACTTGACGGTTCTGCCGGCGAGGCGCGCGGCGCCGTAATCCTCGGGATAAGGCACTTCGAACTCGCGCTCGTCGCCGGGGGTGACGCCGAGGAGGTTTTCGGTGAAGGCGGGGAGGGTATCGCCGCCGCCGATCTCGAGCACGACTTCGTCGGTTTTGACAGGATCGCCTTCGACGCCCGAAAGGCTTTCGAGCGCGACCACGGCATGGTCGCCAATTTCCACGGGACGCGGATCGACGTTGGCGTAATCGGCCTTCTGCTCGCGGATCTCTTCGACTCTGCGGCTGACGTCTTCGTCGGAGATTTCCGGATCGTGGTACGGCACCTCGATGTCTTTGTAATCCTTCAACTCGATTTCCGGGACCACTTCGAATTTAGCCTTAAAGCGCAGCGGCTCGCCTTCGTTGAGATGGACCTCGGTGATATCGGGCGTGCCCACGACGTTGAGGTTTTCGTCCTTGAACTGCTTGTTCAAATATTTGGGGACGAGGGCTTCGAGGACTTTTTTGCGGATGTCGCCGGCGTAATACTTGCGGATCATGGAAGCGGGCGCTTTGCCGGGACGGAAGCCCTGGAGCTTAGCCCTCTTCTGCACGTCGGCGGTGACGCGCGCGGTTTCGCTTTCCACTTCCTGAACGGGGACCGAAATTTCCAGCGCGTGCTGGCAACCTTCAACTAACGCCAAGTGAATTGAACCTCTGGAATGAAGAAGTTGGTGAACGCCTATCTTAACACGCAGCACCCCGTCCAAGGCAGCCTTTGGGCGGAGTGCGCCGAATTCGTGGATGGCCGGGGGGCTGTGAGAGCCGATTAACGCGGACAAGCACAGCGCCGATAAGCATAACGTTGGAGCGAAAATCCGGCTCATTGGGGGACTCCGGATTCCTTCGCCGGGAGCGGCGCGCGGGGAGCGGAAACGCACGATTGGGCGGGGGCTTGGCTGGTTGGAATGTTGGCTTCGGACGAGCGGGGAGCGGCGGGCATCGGCGGAACCGAGCTCAGTTTTGCGCTGCCAAGTGGTTCGGAATCAGCGGCTTGCGCGGGAGAATGCAGTGATTCCATAGCGACAGGCGAGTGTTCGAAAATGGGACTAGGGTCGTTTGGTATTTTGACTGTGCGCCGCATAATGAAGGTGCGCAGGGACCGTTGATATATTCGATGAAGGCGGGTCTCATAACGGTGCACGAGGGATAAGGAGCGCGAGGCGGCAAAGACATGGAAGGCGGCGACTATGCGGTGGAGCGCATCGCAGTCGGGTTGGCTGGCGGTTTGGGTATCGAACATGCGGGTTTCGATGGACCAGGCGCGGCGCTGGCGCCAGCGGGCGGCGGACATTTCCTCGATCATGCCGAACTCGACATCGCCGGCGGGCCGGAAGCGGTCGACGTGCTGCTGGAGGAGCATCGGGAAACCCGGGCGCGATTCGTCGTCCACAACGCTATTTTTGGCGCACAAGCCGTGACGGATGGCGTTTTGCGAAGAGTGGAGCTTTCCCGCGGGTGTGGTCGGCCCTTTGGAGAGGGCGCCGTTGGCTCGGGACGATCGAATTCTTCTCGGTGAGGACATATACCCTTTGTCAATACCAAGTTAGTACGGCGGGAGCGAGTAATCGGGGTAAGTTGAGAGTAAGTGGTTGGATACATAGGCCGAAAAAATTTGTGATTTCGAGTGACTCAGCTTTACGCGAAATCGAGAAATGCGGGCGGAGGCTGGTCCCGAACTCCGGCGCGGTTATCTAACTGTCGACGGGAGGGCGGTTACCGGGGGATGGGCGTGCGCGAAGTCACAGCCAGAGCCGTGGATAGCGCCCCGGCGCTTGCGGTACCGTAGATAGATATGAAGAACGGATCTCTTCGTATCGCCACAATCTGCTTGCTCTTCCCCGGCGCCTACGGGCAGAGCCAGCCAGCTCTGAGCGTTCAGGAAAAGGCCATTTCGACGCAAATCCGCCAACTCAGAGGGCTGACGGACGAGGTGTGGACGCAGACCGTCGGGAAGATTGCCAGGCAAATTCAGCAACTGCCGGCGGGCGCGGAGAAAGAGGGCCTGATCGGCGAGTTTGGGAATCTGGTTACCGAGGGCGACGCCGGCCACGACACTCTTCAGGTGGTGGCGTCTACCATGGCGCAGGTGCTGAGAGATTCCCCGAACAGCTCTGTATCCTCCACGTTGGCGCAGTTGGTGCGTTACGAGCATCTGGAAGTATCGTCGGACAACCCGCATTACCTGGCCGCCATGGCGAAGCTGGAGGACGAGGACTTGCGCCGTCAAAACCCCGAATTCGCGCTCCGCGATCTGAAGGGCGTGGAATGGAACTTCAAGGCGTTGCGCGGCAAAGTGGTGCTGGTGAACTTCTGGGCTACGTGGTGTCCGCCTTGCCGACGGGAGATGCCCGACATGCAAGCCCTCCACGAACGGTTCGGCCCGCGCGGCCTGGTGATTCTGGCCATCTCAGATGAGGATGCCGGAAAAGTGGAGCCGTTCCTTGCGGCGCAGAAGTATACCTATTCCATTCTTCTCGATCCGGGACGGAAAGTGAACCAGTTGTTCGGCGTTAGCGGAATCCCCAAGAGCTTTCTGTATGGCCGCGACGGCAAGCTGGTGACCCAGGCGATCGACCGGCGCACAGCGGCGCAGTTCCTCGCGATGCTGAAACAGGCGGGCTTGGAATAACGAGCCTGCGTCGGATCACAGAACGGCGAAACTGCGAGCGGCCGGAATTGCTGGCGTCTAGCGATGCGCCGGAGGTATTCACGTGTCTGCACGGTTGCGGATACGGTGCCGAAGCGCGTTCACACGAGTGTGAACGCTGCACGCATGAGTGCGTGCGCCACGATTCACGATGCAACGATACATGATGGATGATGCACGATGCAACAATTCATGATGCACAATGCACGATGGCGCGATGCGCGATGCACGTTGTAGAGTGTCTTATGAATGGCGTTGCGCGCAGTGATTGTCGACGATGAGGAACTGGCGCGCGCGTATCTGCGCGAGATGCTGCAATCGCACCCCGAGATCGAACTGGTAGCGGAGTGCGCCAATGGTTTCGAAGCCGTAAAGGCGGTCAACGACTTGTCGCCCGACCTGTTGTTCCTGGACGTGCAAATGCCCAAGCTCGATGGTTTCGAGGTGCTGGAGCTGATCGATGCCGATCCTGCCGTGATCTTTGTCACCGCCTACGATCAGTACGCCATGCGCGCATTCGACGCCCAGGCGATCGATTATCTGTTGAAACCCTTCAGCGCCGAGCGCTTCGGCCGCGCGCTGGAACGCGCCAAGGGCCGCAGCGGAAAGAAGCCGAGGCCCGCGCCGCGCCAGGTGGACCGGATCGTAGTGCGCGACGGCGCGAAGATCCACGTGATTCCGCTCGACAAGCTGGATTACGCCGAAGCGCAGGACGACTACGTGGCGCTGCACAGCGAAGGCAAGAGCTACCTGAAACAGCAGCCCATCGGCGCGCTGGAAGCGATGCTGGATGGCGCGCGGTTCGTGCGGATACACCGGTCGGTGATCGTCAACCTGGAGCGCGTGACGCGCGTCGAACCCTACGCTAAAGATAGCCGCGTGGCGATTCTGGCGGATGGAACGCGCCTGCCGGTGAGCCGCTCGGGCTATGCGCGGCTGCTGGAAGCGATGGGCGATGCGCAGGGCGGAGGGTCGGGTTGAGACCGCGCTTACTTGATCACTGGCACGCCGGGTTGGATGAATCGATAGATGACGCTGCCAATGTCGGGGAACTGGTAAGTCACCCAGGTAAGTACAGGTAAAGCTCCGAACGAGATAACCCGGAGATAGAACTCCCAACCTAACTCATTGGCTTTAGTATCCGTAATCCGGCTGAGAATGGGATTGCGGTGCATTTGCGCAAACACCCAGATAACTCCCGATCCAAGAAAAGCCAAGAGACCTGTGAAGACCCAATCCAACACTTGACGCGGTTGGAACGGATAAGAGTTCCAGGCCAGGATAGCCAGAACGAAGGAAATGGAGACAAAGGTCATGAGGTAGCGCAGGTTCGCCAGGACGGCGCGGATCAGCGAGATGTAGCGAATGACTAAGAACTCTTCCGCCACCAGTATCCGCGCCGGCTCCACCGAGGCCGGTCCGGCGTGCGGCTCCACTTCCTTACCCTCGACCAACCCGGTGCGCTCATCTTTCCAATATGGAATCAATAGGGTCGACAGGAGGTCCCGGCTGAAAGCGGCAAACCGGATCTCCATCCTCCGAACAAAATCGTAGTCAAACTCCTCGGTCTTGATCTGGTCTGCGGGCGCAGCGATGCGCAAGCGGAGTTTCCCGGTCTCCGCCAGGAGATCTTCATAAGCGGTCTGGAGCCGCAGACGGTCGGAACATAACTGGAAATCAGGCTGGTGGAGCATCTGACGCATCGATTCTAAAGAGCGTCCCATATCCCGCCAATGTTCTTGCAGGCCGCCTTGGCGAAGCATGGTCATCCATCCAGTTCCTTTTAACCTGCCGAACGCGAATCGGACAGGTAGATTCTCCAGGCGATCGAGCAGGCCCGTCTTAAGGGCTCCCCAAATCAAAATCATGCGTAGCCACCCCGCCAGCGACAGCCCGATGATTGGAAAAAAGAGGGCGGCGACCAAGAATTCGTAAGGGCTTGGCAGATGCGGCCCCGTCTTCCACAGAAAGTGATCCATGCCGCGTATTGGTATGAAGAAGAAGAACAGAACCATGGCAACGGGATAAGCCACCATAAGAAGAATATCGATCCCGAGACAATCATCCAAGCCGGCTCCATCCCGCGGCGAAAGCTCGTCCGGTCGAGCTGCGCGGCGAAACCTGCTGAAGCGACACAACAACTGGCGCGTAATCAGCAGGCAGGTAATGTTGTTATACAGGCAGGAATCCCGCGAATTGCGGCACTGGGCCAGGTCATCGTCCGAGACGAAGAAACGATCGCGGGCCTGGTCGTTCAGCTTACCCGGAAGCCACGGTCTGCCGTTCATGGAAAACCGCAGGCGCCACGTTTGCAGGAGGCCCCAGATGTACCAACTGAACAGTAGTAGCAGCACTGGAACTAACGGCGAGACTCCGCTGCCCGGGTTGATGCAGCGAAAGCAGAAAGATAAGCCAACAAGATCGGGAGAACTTAGGAAAGAGCCCGTGCAGCACGCGTAACTCCAAAGAGAACAGATCGCAAACAGCGCGGTTATTACGAACAGGTTCAGGAAGAAATACACGTTCCGGCAAACGCGTCCATATAGATGCCGGATGCCGGGATGGCAGTCTGAAAAGCTGGCTGGCGACGCGGCCCATCCTATGTGTCCACGCGTTTTCGAAATGGCGGCACAGACGGCCAAGACGCCGCCGCAGAGGGTAGCCATGCTCACCACGACACTCAATAGATTGCCGCCAACCTTCCAGTCGAGCCACAAGACAGGAAAGGACACAACGAACGCCATGGAAAACAGCATGGCCGTCGCCGCGTGGACATACATCGATCGGCGCCGCGGCTGATCGTTGTCCCGAATGGCGAGATCGCGTGTGAAGGGGGACCAGTAATCCGCTACGCCGAGCATGGCAGTGTGAAACAGGCAGAGAAGGAATATCAGTACACAAAGAACATCCCAGAGCCGGGACGGATAGATTATTGCGCCTCGATCGGTGGTATTGTGAGCCGCGCAAGTTTGAGATCCTTCATTTCCATCCTTGTCGATCGCCGGCAGAACCTGATTCTGACTGCTGGAACATGGACTCAGAATAGCGAGCGGATAATAGCCATCGCTTCCAATTGCCGTGGCCCAGAGAGACGGCTGTTGAAGATCGTCCGGCTCGAGAAGGCTGTGGTAGCCCTGGAGAATGGGCTGTTTGCGGCTGCCCGGATTAGCGCGCCAGAATGTGTAGCTGGTAGCGTTGTAATAGGCATAGCTCGAAGAGTTAGTGTAAGTGCGAAGCGGAGCGGATAGCTTTCCTGGAACAGGCTTTCCCCGTCCCAGGCCGATCATGGGATATGGAGTAATGGTAATGGCGCCGATGAACGGCACATTATCGATGGCCCGCACCGAAAGCAGGTCGGCCGCAAAAAACAGCAGCGTTGCGTCCGGACAAGCGCGGTGCAGGAATTGCGAGAGGAAAATCTGGTCGAGCACGTTAGAGGCGGCGATGGCGATAAATTTGGAGCGATACCGATGAAGCTGGCGGGCAATGGTCATCAACTGCGCTTCTTGGGAAAGAGGCGTGTTCTCGGGAGAGAAGATTGGAACACTGTCCTGCGCGCTGTAATCCTTTAGAGAGAAATGCAGATACGGGCTATAGGCGATCCCGGGAGGAGCCGCTGAGTTAGCGGACTGATCCCGGCCGGCTCTAGCGTTGCGCAGCAGTGAAATCTCTCTCGGGAAGCGAATCACCAGCGCGCCGCCGTCTTTTAAGCTGTCTGCGCCAGACATGCCGTTGCCAAAAGCAGTATTGTCCTCGACGAGGAATGCAAACTCTCCGTCATATCCGGAACCGGAGAGACGATGTAGAAAGGCGCTCATGTCATAGGTTCTGTCGTCGGCGAAAGAGAGGTAGTGGAGTTTCAGTTGACTCTTCAATTGAGTCACCGAGAGCCGGGTTGCGGTTGCGCCTGCCACGTCAAATTCACTGGCCGCCAGAATGGACTTCGATCGAGCTCTCTCAATGGCTGCGCTTAGCGATGCCACGGATCCGGAATAAGTAGGACCTACCATGGCCAATCGGTTCCCAGCCCCGGTTGAGAACTGATCTCCGATGGCCGACTTCAATTCGGTTTCGTATAAGAAGGCGTTTTGTAACTGAAACCCATCTATGCCCTTCGTCGGCGCTTCCCCCACCAGGAAGAGGTAAATAACCTGGCGGAAGCTGACGGACGAATCAGATGCCTCCGATCCGGCGGGGACGTGCTCTAGAACGATCAATCCGGGCTGCCGCTCCCGTTCCGGATCGTGACCCGGCTCGACATCCCACCGGGATTCGGCGGCTTTCAGGACTCCTCCCCGGTTCTTCCAGGGCAGCCAGTAATAACTGCTTACATATTCGTTATCCGCAGCCGCCTGGAGAATGGCCTCCACGCTGCGATCGAAGGTGAGGGCCAAATGGGTATGAACGGGATCGGGCACGGCGGCAATGATTGCGGTGACTTGGATCGGTCCACCGTGTTTCGGGAATCCCCACCGCTCTTTCCGTTCGGCGCTGCATCCCAGCTCTTGTTTCCTTTTGGTCTCCTCGACGTCCAGGTAGAGTTCAAGCCGCCGATCGCCGATGGCGCCGGAGACTTCAGGGGTCTTTTCCGGCGACTGCTCTTTAGGGTCTCTGGCGGGAGCCCAATAATTGCACGACGCGATCCAGGGACCTTCCCACGGCTCGGTGTGAGGCGAGGAACTTGTTCCGGTTCTGTCGGAGTCGGATGATGAAGGCTCTTGCGGAGAGAGGGAACCCGCAGGCCGCACCAGAAGAGCGACCGCCAGAGCTGTGCTGACCACAAGACCTTGATGTTTGTTCGTCATTGGGGAGGTCCTTTCATCGGCCTGGGAGAAATCGGCCTGACTCGCGACCCAAGGGCGACTGTCTTCGGCGCCCGCCAAGCGAAAATTCCTTGCCTATACTCGATAGCGGAAAAAGCCGGCGGGAAGGGACACGCGGCCGGCCACATGGCGCGGCCTGAGGAGGAGGCCGCGTGCCTGGCAATCCCGCCCCGCTACTTGCAGGGCAGCCGCAGCGATACGCGATAGACGGCGCCGTCCGCGCGGGCGCTAAAGAAGGCGTCATCGCCGTAGAGCATCGCCAGGCGGCGGCGTACGTGGGCGAGGCCGATGCCGTCGCGCGGCGCGGCGGGCGATTCGGGGTCGAAAGCATTCTCAATCTCGATGGAGACGCCGGCGCCGGTGCGGCTGGCGGAGAGCCGGATGGCGCCGCCCTCCACCATACCCGCGACGCCGTGTTTCACCGCATTCTCCACGAGCGGTTGGAGCAGCAGCGCGGGCGCAAGGCAATCTTCGCAGGCGGAATCGACGCTCTCTTCCACTTGCAGGCGCGCGCCGAAGCGCACCCGCTCCACCTCCAGATAACTGCGGGCGAGCGCAAGCTCTTCGCGCAGAGGGATGCTCTCGCGGTCGCCGAGCGACAGGCTGGAGCGCAGAAAATCCGACAAGCGAATGCACATTTCGCGGGCGCGCGCTCCATCGAGCGTGGTCAGCGCGGCGATGGAATGCAGGCTATTGAACAGAAAGTGCGGGTTGAGCTGGAATTTCAGCGCCTGCAGCTGCGATTCGCGCGCCAGCGCGCGCGCTTCGGTGGCGCGGCTCTCGGCTTCCCGCTGTTGCACGGAGGCGATGGCGGCGTAGTGCAGTCCGGTGGAGAGCAGGTAGAGCAGCATGCCGAGCGCGAATAGCAGCGGCAGGTGCGGGGCCAACAGCGGCGAAGCGAGCCACGCGGTTCCCACGAAGACCGCGCTGCCCGCGGCCGCGGCGCCCAAGGACGGCGCCAGCGCTCGATTCGGCGCACGCAGCGGCAGGGCTCGGCAGAGGTACCACGGCGAGAGGCAGATGAAGGCGAAGAGCAGGCAGGCTGGGGCGAGTCCGCTAACCGCCGTCCGCCAATCTACTCTGCCGGACGCCCACAAGATGGCGGCCAGCAGCGCAAGTATCAGCGTCCAGGCCAATGCGTAGAGCAGCACGCGCCGGCCGGATGCCAGGATGGGATGCATCGGGGCTTCCAGTAAACTCGCGCTAGTTCTTGACGTTGACGCCGCCGAACACCGCGGCGCCCTTGAAATAGAGCCGCTTGAAGTTCGGCGTGGTCGCGGCGTTCGGCTGCGTGGAGTTGTCGGTAAAGGCGCCGAAGACCCCCGCGGCTTGTATGACGGCGCTCCAATTTGTGGGGATGCGGACCTCGGCGCCGCCGAAAACCGCGTTGATTTCCACGGTTGCGGAATCACCCATAATGTTGGCTTCGCGGAAATCGATTTCGAAGCCGCCGAAGACCGCGTCGAACTTGGCGAACTTGAAATTGTCGGTGTTGATCTTGCGCTTACCTCCGCCGAAAACCGCGACATGCTGCGTGTCATTAGTCCAGGAGCTCGGGTGGCGCCACGGATTCGCATTGCGGTTCACCAGCATGAAGATGCCTGCGGCGATGATGGCAAGCGGCCAGAGATCGCCGATATCGATTGGAATCAGGCCGAGGTTGGACGCCAGCAAGATGCCGCCGCCTACCAACAGAATGCCTCCCACCGCGCGGCCCCGCGGATCGGGCGAATCGGCCAACTTGAACGCGCCGCCGATCATCAGAGCGACCGGCCAATATTCCCAAATGTCGCGGCCGGGGAACAGATGCAGGTTGTCGAGAAGGAATACGACTCCCACGGCGATCAGAATCACAGCGGGCAGAAAGCGTTGTGCGGAGCCCCAATCCTGGGCTTGTTGAGAATCCTGTTGCATGATTCGAGCGTAGGGCCGGGCGGCGCGCGAATCACCGGGAAATCGGCGAGTGGAGGTTGGGAACCGGCGAATGGAGCAGCGCCGCCATCTTGCGCGAAAATTCGCCTTCCGAAAAGCGCGCGGCCCAGGCTTGCAAGTCGGCCGGGCGGATGTCTGCCTCCCTATGCTCGAAACGCTCCATCGCTTGCGCGAAACTCTCCGGCGTTTGATCGGCGAAGAATGCGCCGCCGAAGTCCGGTACGGTTTCGAGAGCGCCGCCGCGTCCGTAGGCGATCACCGGCTTACCGCTGGCCAGCGCCTCCACCGGGGTCATCCCGAAATCCTCTTCGCCGGGCAATAAGAAGGCGCGACAGCGGGCGTAGAGATCGCGCAATCCGGCATCGGAGACCCGGCCCAGGAATTCCACGTTAGGCGCAGCCAGTGCGCGGAGCCGGCGCAGCTCGGGACCCGCGCCCGCAATGCGCAGCCGCTGCCCGGTGCGCGAGAAATGACTCACCAGCAGATCGATGCGCTTGTAGGCCACTAACTCGGAGACAGTCAGGAAGTAATCCTCAGATGGCGCCCAATGAAACGATTCGACGTCCACCGGCGGATGAATGGTTTGGGCTTCGCGGCGATAGGTCTTCCAGATGCGCGTGCGCACATTCTCGCTATTGGCCACGAACTGATCGACGCGCGCGGCGGAGGCGTAATCCCATAGCCGCAGATAGTTCGACAGCGGAGTGATGAGCGCGCGCTTGAGGCGCGAGCGAGTGTATTCGTTTCGATAGGCCGGATAGAGGTCCCACAAATAACGCATGGGCGTGTGACAGTAACAGACGTGGCGCGTGGTGGAGGAAGTGATGACGCCCTTAGCGGGGCCGGATTCGCTGCTGACTACCAGATCGTAACCGCGCAGATCGAACGATTCGAGGGCCATCGGCATCAGCGGCAGCAGATTGCGATGCCAGCGGCGCAGGGGGTTGAGGAATGACGTGCGGATTTTGTGGCGGCGCAGTTCCGGGCTGAGCGTCTCGGGGTCGCAGAAGAGAGTGAAGATATCGGCGCCGGGCAGAAGCCGGCAGAGCGCTTCCAATACTTTCTCGCCGCCGCGCCGGTTGATCAGCCAATAATGTACGATGGCGGTGCGCATCTGAATTGATACTTGCGGTTGTTACTTGCGGCCGGTGGCTATCTCAAGTCCCGATGCGCTGGTAAAACCCGGCGGTTCATGATGGCCATTATGGCACGCCGTTTCGCGCGGCCTGAATCAATTTACCAGTCTTTTACGACTCCTTTACCACTGCGTTCTAATACATCTGTTATCAATAGCTTGTGAGAATCTCGGGCGACCTCCAACGCAACCTAGCCGGTCCCCTGCGGCCGGAAATCGACCTGCCGTTTCAGCGCGCCTACTATCCCCACGGATTCCGCCTCGACCTTGCCTCGAATTCGCGCGAGGTACTCGACGCGGCCGAAGAAAATTGGGGCATGTACGAACCGGAGTACGACGACCCTCCGCTAACCTTGCGGGTGCTGGTGCAACCCGGCGGCGAGCCTTCCCCGCCGCCGGTGCACCGTTTACAAGGCCACCTTTGTTCGGCGGTCGCCAGCCGTGAGAATTACGCGTTGATCGACCTCGACGCGCTATTCGCTTATGCGTGCGTAACCGAAAGGACCGTCGCCGACCATGCGTGGTTCCGCTGGTTCTACCTGGATCTGGTGGCCGGGACGACGCTGGCGCAGCGCCATGCGGTCCCGATGCACGCCGCGTGCGTGGAAAGAAACGGCATGGGCGTGCTGCTGTGGGGACAGTCGGGAATGGGGAAGAGCACGCTGGCTTACGCGTGCGCCCGCGCCGGCTGGAAGTTCGCGGCCGACGACGCCACCGTCCTCCCGCAGAACCGTGAAGACTGCGTGGTGACGGGCAAGCCGCACCAGGCGCGGTTTCGCGAGGATGCGCCGCGGCTGTTTCCCGAACTCGACGGCTATGCGACGCGCGCGCGTCCCACCGGCAAGCCTTCCATCGAGGTTCCTATGACGGCTCTTGCGGGGATTCGCGGCGCAGTCCGGTGCGAGGTCCAGCGCATGGTGTTTCTCGATCGCGGCAAGTCCGCGGGGTTGGACAGGATGGGCGTGGAGAGCGCCTTGGAACAGATGCTGCAGGATTCGCGCAGCTATAGCGTGGAGACGCAAGCGCGGCATGAGAAGGCGCTGCGCCGATTGTTGCGCATGCCCTCTTACCGGCTGCGCTACGAACGGCTGCAGGATGCCATTGAGGTCCTGGAAGGCTTGACCGCGTGAGCGCAGGTTTTGGCGGGGCTTCATGGGGTAAGCCACGGGCGAATCTAAGTGCTCTTGCTGTTCCTGCTTGCCGACGCTCGGGCCCAGGCGTCATCCGCCGGCGTCACGGACTGGGCGGGTTCTTCGGCCCCATGTTCAGCTTCGGGGATTCGCGCCGCGTGCAGTTTTGTGCTGCGCTATGATTTTTGAAAGCGGGACGGGTCGTCCGGCCTGTCGTTTCGATCTGCCAAGCGCTTGACAGGCCAGGAGGCCTGTCCTACGTAAACAGGTGATGCCGGGTAACCCGTGGCCGAATCTCGCAGGACTTCCCCACGGCGCTTCGGCCGCGTTGGCTGCGCTGCATTTTCGCAGTCCAAACCTGGAAGACCTCGCGCGCCTGACCGATGCCGAATGGCGCGATGCCCTCGATTTTACCGACCGCTCGCAGCTCACGCTGCCGCTCTGCGCATCGCCCGCGCGCGACGCCATGCCGCCATGGGCGCAAGAGCGCACCGATGCCTCGGCCGCGCGCAACCTGGAAAGATTACACCGCGTGGAAGCCCTCTACCGCGCACTCGACGCGCAGTTACGCGCCGCGGGCATCGACTATCTCGCGCTGAAGGGCCTGACGCACTGCCCGGAATTTTGCGCCACAGCGGCCGGCCGCGTCCAGTACGACATCGATCTCTACACGCCCAAAGAGCGCGCCTGTGCCGCGCGCGATGCCGTGATGGCGCTGGGCTTCGAGCCGCTGCAGTCCATGGAGCGGCTCCCTACCGACCATCTTCCCGCGCTGATCCGCAAGACCGGATGGGAGTGGCGCGGCGATTTCTTCGACCCGGAGATTCCTATCGCCGTCGAGATCCACTTTCAGTTCTGGAACGAGCGTATGGAGCGGCTGCACGCGCCGGGCGTGGAGGAATTCTGGCCGCGGCGCGTGCGGCGCGAAGTCGCGGGCGTGCAGATGGACGCGCTGTCCCGGGTGGATGCACTCGGATTCGCGTCGCTGCATCTTCTGAAGCACGTGGCGCAAGGCAGCGCGCGGCCCTTCCATATATATGAGGTCGCGCATTTCCTCGAAGCCCATGCGGACACCGAAGCCTATCCAGACTCGGCCGCATTTTGGACCGAGTGGCGCGCGCGGCATTCGCCCGAGCTCCGGCGCCTGGAAGCCGCCATGTTCCGCCTGGCGCGCGAGTGGTTCGGATGCCATGCCGGCAGCGTAGCCGAAGAAGAGATGGAGCGCCTGCCCGCCGCCACGCAGCGTTGGTTCGAAGAGTTTGCGGCATCGCCGGCGCAGCGCATTTTCCAACCCGCGAAGCACGAATTGTGGCTGCACCTGAGTCTGCTCGATTCGCCGTGGGACGCGCTCGCCGTGGCTCGCCGCCGGCTGCTGCCGATAAGCTTGCCGGGGCCGGTGGACGCCATCCACATTCCCGAAGGCGAATTGACGTGGCGGAGGCGCCTGTTGAGCCGCGCGCGCTATCTGCGCCACGTGTCGCAGCGCGTGGGGCACCATGCGCAAAGCTTTCCCGGCGTGTTTTGGAGCGGCGTGAATTGGTGGTGGAAACCGAGGGCGCTGGGCGGCCAGTTCTGGGCGTTTCTGGGCGCAGCGGTGCTCTACAACTTCGCGCTATTCGTCTTCGTGCTGCTTTATAATTTGCGCCTGCTCGAGCTGGGATATCGCGAGGATTTTCTGGGAATCGTGAGCGGCGCGGGAACTCTGGGATGCGTGGCGGGAACAATTCCGGCAGCGGCGTTGGCGCGGCGTTTCGGATTGCGCCATGCGCTGTTGGCGACTATCGCGGCCAGCGCGTGCATCGCAGCGCTACGCGCGCTGGCCACCGGCCGCGCGGCCCTGGCGGCGCTGGCGTTCCTCAGCGGCGTGGCGTTCTCGGGTTGGGCAGTGGCGATGGCGCCGGCGGTGGCTGGCGCGGTGGAGGAAAAACAGCGCCCCGCCGCGTTCAGCTTCTTCTACGCCACCATGTTCGCCACCGGAATCGCAGGCGGATTTGCCGGCGGAAGGCTCCCGCTTTGGATGCATGGCAAACAGCCCGCGTTGCTCATGGCAGCCGCGCTGGCGGCGCTGGCGCTGTGGCCGGCGTCGCGGCTGCGGTTGGCGGCGGGGTTGGACAGACGGGCGAGGCGGAAGCGACTTGACAGACGACGAAAGGCGATCGTCTGTCCCACTTTCATGCTTCGATACCTGATTCCGTTTGCTATCTGGAATCTGGCGACGGGCTCGTTCAATCCCTTTTTCAATACATATTTCGCGCGTCTGGGTTATGGCGCCGCACGCATTGGCGCGGCGTTTTCCACCGCGCAACTGGCGCAGATAGCCGCGGTCCTGCTGGCCCCGCTGGTCTTTCGCAAAGCGGGCCTGGTGAATGGAATCGCCTGGATGATGGCGGCGACCGCCGGCGCGCTCGCACTTCTGGCGGCGCGTCCGGCGGGCGCAACCGCCGCTTACGCCGGATACATGGCGTTCCAGTGGATGAGCGAGCCCGGGCTGAGCACGCTGCTGATGAGCGGCGTCGAAGAGCGTGAGCGCAGCGGCGCCGCGGCGGCGAACTATCTGGTGATGTTCGGCGCGCAAGCGCTGGCGGCGCTGGTGGGCGGAGCGGTAGTTTCCAGCTTCGGATACGGCGTAGCGCTGGCGGGGTCGGCGGCGCTGGTGGTGCTGGCGGCGGGCCTCTTCCGCGGATTGCTGAGAGCGTGGGACGGACGTAGAGGCTTTCCAGAACCCATCACCAATTCTGCACAAGACCCGGCCCGCACGCTATAATCAAATTTTCGGTTAAGCCGGTATGGACGATATTCAGCCCACCCCCGTCGATCCGCCCGAAGCCGAACCTCCCGTCAGGTCAGGCGGGGGCCGCATCGCCGGCGCGCTCTCGTGGGTGAGGGATCTCGCCTTCTCCGTAGTGATCGCCGTCGTCCTGATTGTCTTCATCTATCAGCCGGTGAAGGTGGAAGGCACCAGCATGGAGCCGGGCCTTTCCGACAACGAACGCATCTTCATCAACAAGTTCACCTACAAGTTGAATTTGGGCGACATTCGCCGCGGCGACACCGTGGTGTTCTGGTATCCGTTGGACACTACCAAGTCGTACATCAAGCGGGTTATCGCCCTGCCCGGCGACCGCATTCGCATCGTGCGCGGCCAGGTTTACGTCAACGGATCTGCGCTGGTGGAGGAGTACGTCGCCGAGAGGTTCCGCGACCCCGGCACATGGGCGGAAGGGCGCGAGGTTCCCGTGCCGCCCGGCCGTTACTTCGTGCTCGGCGACCATCGCAACTCATCGAGCGACAGCCGCTCCTGGGGGTGGGTGCCGCGCGACAACATCTACGGCAAAGCCGTCTTCGTATATTGGCCGCTGGATAAGATGGGCCGCGTAGAATAGCGCGTCAACGGCGGAGCAGCCACATTGCCAGTGACAGTACGGCGCTGACCAGAATGCAGGTCGTCAGCGGAAAGAAAAAGCTGGAGTGGCGTCCCTGAATGTAGATGTCTCCAGGCAGCCTGCCCAATTTGAGAGGCAGGCGTCCCGCAAAAGTAAACAGCAACCCTACGGCAATGAAGATCACGCCGAGTGTAATGAAGAGCCGGCCAATTCCCACAACTCCAGTATCACACCCCAGTATATTGAGATTGTGAAAATGGCCGCAGCCGTGTTGCGGCGGATGGGCGGATGCGGTTTGGCAATACTACGAGAAATACTACGAAACGACAGGTGCTAACATCTTGATGAATGTCTGCAACCAAAGTTACCTGCCTTCACAATGGCCCCATCCGTATCGAGGGCGAATTTGAAATTTACGATCCCGCCGGCGCCACGTTCGGTCTAGCCGGGCGGACGGTCATCTCGCTGTGCCGCTGTGGCCACTCGGAGAACAAGCCGTTTTGCGACGGCAGCCACAACCGCATGGGCTTCAGTCATCAGGTGGAAGCGCGGGAATTGCCGCCGCCGAAACCGAAAGTCTAACAGGGGTTGTGGGGCGGGTTGCCAGCCTGCTTCGTGACACGCGAGAGGGCCGGTTCGCCAAGAAGCGATGCGCGGCTGTCGCGACGCCCGCTTGAATTCACCGCCAACCGATAAGTCGAAGGCAAGTAGCTCCAGCGGCCGGCCATGACGCCCCAGCTAACGGATGACTCCTTTCCCGATCGCATACAGAATCAATTCGGCGGCTTCTGTGTGGCCGAGGCGTACCTAATATTATGGATGCATCGGCCATGACGCCTTCATCCGTGAGATCGGATACTATTTTCAAATTCCGCCCCGTCGGGGTAACACCCGAATTGATCGGTCTCTAGGTATTATGAAAACTGGGGTGACAGATGTTTTCCTTGCCGGCGGTCGCGGAATCGGCGTCGCCGAAGCACTCGGTTCAGTTTTACGGCAGCGATGACGACGCATTGGCGGCGAATGTAAGCCCTTATATCGGGAAAGGGCTGCAACGAGAGGAAGGCGTCGTAGTGATCGCTACGGCCAAGCACATCCGGGCGTTCGCCAATCGGCTGGTGGAAGACGGGCACGACGCTACCGGCGCCATCCGGGAGGGGCGTCTGCTATTTCTGGGCGCCGAGCAAACCCTCGCGCTATTCATGGTGGATGGACTACCCGACCGCGACAGTTTCCGGAGCGCAACCGGGGTTGTGTTTCGGCAGATTCGAAGCAAGACCGGCAGCCGCGAAATCCGCGCCTATGGCGAGATGGTCGACCTGCTTTGGAACGCCGGACACTTAGATGCCGCGGCGCGGCTGGAACGCCTTTGGAACGAAGTTCTGGATGAGAACGGGCTGCAGCTTTTCTGCGCCTACCAAATCGATGTCTTCGGCAGGGAGTTTCAAGCCGGCGTGATCGACGAGATTCTGTGCGCGCACACCCATCTGGAGCCGGAAGGCAGTAACGGAAATCTGCACGGCGCAGTGAGCCGCGCCATGAGTGAGGTGCTCGGCGCCAGAGCCACGGGCTTGCCGCGGCTTGACGACCCCCGCGCGGCGTCTTGGGCGGTGCTGCCAAAAGGCGAAACCACCGTGCTTTGGATTCGAGACAACCTGCCCGATTACGCCGACGAGATTCTGGCGCGCGCCCGCGGGTATTACCGGCTCGCATCGCCAAACTAGCCCCCGCGAGAGCCCTGCGAGACCCGCACTTGACACCTGCCCTGCAACGGTGTCACGCTACCGCCTGTGAAGGCTTACATTCTTCTGACTCTGACGGCCGTCTCGGCTACTCTTTCCGCGCAGCCCCGAATCTACACCGCGGCCGATTATGAGCGCGCCGAAAAAGCCCTGTCATACAACACCACCCCGCTGGTTTTCCGCACTGGTATACGGCCCACCTGGCTGGCGGACGAACGCTTCTGGTATCGCGTCACCACTGCGGATGGCAGTGAGTTTATCCTGGTGAATACCGCCAAAGGCACGCGCGCGCCAGCCTTCGACCATGTGAAACTGGCGGCGGCGCTTGCCAATGCCGGAGGCCCCAGGTATGACGGGAACCATCTGCCATTCACCGAGATCGAGCCGTCGGCGGATGGCCAATCGGTCGCTTTCAACGTGGCCGGCAAGCGTTTTACATGCGACGTTGCCGGAAACGCATGCGCTGAAGCCGGCGGCGCGATTGCTGGTGGAGGCGGTGGCGGAGGCCGCGGCGGACGCGGCGGTGGAAGAGGCGGGCGCGGCGGCGGTGGCGGCTTTGGCGGCGGCGGAAGGGCCGAGTCTATGGCTCCCGACGGCAAGCGCGCCGTGTTCATTCGCGATAACAACCTATGGGTGCGCGAGGTGGCCGGCGGCGCCGAAGCCCAACTCACCAGGGACGGCATTAAGGATTTCGGTTACGCCACCGATAACGCCGGATGGCAATCGAGCGACCGCCCCGTGGTGGTCTGGTCGCCCGATTCCACGAAGATTGCGACCTTCCAACAGGACCAGCGCGGCGTCGGCGAAATGTACCTGGTCAATACCGCTGTCGGGCATCCCACGCTGAGAGCCTGGAAGTATCCTTTGCCCGGCGATCCGGTAGTTACCACAATTCAACCGGTCATCATCGACGTGGCCGCCAATAAAATGGTGCGGCTGCAAATTCCGCCGCAGCAGCACCGTTCCACGCTTTGCGACGATGTCCGCTGCGGCGGCGAATGGTCCGACGTGCAGTGGAGCGACGACGGCGCGCACCTGGCCTTCGTTTCCACCTCGCGCGATCACCGCGAAGAGACTCTGCGCCTGGCCGACACGGCAACCGGCGTGGTGCGCGACGTCTACGACGAAAAGGTGGCTAAGTTCTTCGAATCGGGCAACGGCGCCGTCAATTGGAAGTACTTACCCAAGTCCAACGAATTCATCTGGTTTTCCGAGAAGGAGAACTGGGGGCATTTGTATCTCTACGACCTCGCCACAGGCAAGCTCAAGAATCAGATCACTAAGGGCGATTGGAACGTCACCCGCATAACTCGCGTGGATGAGAAGAACCGGATATTGTATGTGCTGGGCGTAGGCCAAGAGAAGGGCCGCGACCCGTATTTCATCCACTTTTACCGCGTAGGATTCGACGGCAGCGGACTCACTCTGCTGACTCCCGACGATGGCAACCACGACGTGGCGCTTTCGCCTTCCGGCCGCTATTTTGTCGATACTTACTCGAAGCCCGACGTGCCGCCGGCCGCCGACGTGCGCGATAACACCGGAAAGCTGGTAGCTCATCTGGAGAAAGCCGACATCTCGAAACTGCTCGCCACCGGCTGGCTGCCCCCCACGCCCATAGTCATGAAGGCGCGCGATGGAGTGACCGATATCTATGGGTTGATGTTCAAGCCGGGCGATCTCGACCCCGGCAAGAAGTACCCCATCGTTAACCATATTTATCCTGGCCCGCAGACCGGCAGCGTGGGCAGCCGTAACTTCTCGGCCGCGCGCGGCGATTGCCAGGCGCTGGCGGATCTTGGATTCATCGTGGTGGAGATCGACGGCATGGGAACGCCGTGGCGCTCCAAAGCGTTTCACGAAGCTTACTTCGGCGATATGGGCGACAACACTCTGCCCGACCAGGTAGCCGGCATGAAACAATTGGCGCAGCGATATCCGTGGATCGATATCGACCGCGTGGGCATCTACGGCCACTCCGGCGGCGGATACGCTACTGCCGACGCGATGTTCCGCTACCCCGATTTCTTCAAGGTGGGCATCAGCGAATCCGGCAATCACGATAACCGCGAGTATGAGGACGATTGGGCCGAGAAATGGCAGGGACTGCTGGAAAAGACATCTACCTCCGGCGCCACTAACTACGATAATCAGGCGAACCAGTTAGTCGCCAAGAACCTCAAAGGCCACTTACTGCTGGCGCACGGAACCATGGATACCAACGTGCCGCCGTATAACACGCTGTTAGTGGTCAATGAGCTGGTCAAGGCTAACAAGGATTTCGATCTGATCCTGTTCCCTAACGCCGCCCACGGCTACGGCGCTGCCTCAGACTATATGACCCGCCGCCGCTGGGATTACTTCATCCGTTACCTTGCAGGCGGGGAGCCGCCAAAGGAATATCAAATGCACAGTGCGCCCGGCGGAGGCCGCGGCGCGCCCCAGTAAGGGCAAGGGCGAGAGACATGTAGGGCGGACCCCCTGGTCCGCGGCCGACCCCCCGGTCGGCCTCTGAGGGATCCCATCGGCCAATTCTGCTGGGCGAAGAGCGGGTCCGGGGGGACCCGCGCGGACCAGGGGGTCCGCCCTACGGACTGCGGCGGATTGTAGAAGGCGGCTTACAACCCCGCCTTGCCCACGCGCTCGATCAGCGACCGCATGTCCTCCGCATGTTCCTCTTCCTTCGCCAGAATCTCTTCCATCAGGCGCCGGCTGGTCGGGTCGTTGTTGCCCAGATAGCGGATAATCTCCCCGTACGATTCGATGGCGATTCGCTCGGCCACCAGATCTTCCTTGATCATCTCCACCAACGTGTGCCCTTCGACGTATTCGGAGTGGCTCCGCGTCAGCAGACCTTCGGGGCTGAAATTCGGCTCGCCGCCTAGCTCTGTAATGCGGAACGCGATGCTATCGGCGTGCGCCTGTTCCTCGGCGGCATGTTCCTTGAATTCGTCGGCCACGGATTGCGCGCTTAATCCGCTTGCCATAAACTGGTGCCGCTTGTAGCGCAGCACGCACACGATTTCGGTGGCCAGCGCTTCGTTGAGAACCCGCAGCACGGTCTTGAGATCGGCCTTGTAGTCGTCGGTCACCGCCCCCTTTTCCATGTGCTTCCGCGCGCGCTTGCGAATGGCTTCAATGTCCATCAGAAACGTCTGTTCCATCTGCGGTTTTGACATATCTTTATAATGGAGTCAGCGCGGGCGAAACGTCGAGCCAAAATATCTCTCAAAGTACGTCTCTTCACAAGGCGCGCGTCATCTGCGCCACGACTCCAGCCCGCTACAATATGCAGATGCAGGTTGGCAGCGGGGCCTATTACCTTTTCGTCGCCACCGTATTCTTCCTCTATTGGGCTGCTGCCAGCGCACGCCGGGCACGCCTGGGTATCGTCCTGCTTGCAAACTATGTCTTCTGCGCGCAGTTCGGCGTCTTCTACGTTCTCCTGCTGCCGGCGTGCTCACTGGTGGATTATTCCGTCGGCCTGGGGCTGATGCGCTTCCGCCAACCCTTTCTCCGCCGCCTGCTGGTCACTCTCAGCATCGCGCTGAACCTGGGGCTGCTGATCGGCTCGCGCTACACGCCCTGGCTGCTCAGCCGCTACGGCGCCGTCCAGTGGGACTGGGTGTTTCCGCTGGGTCTCTCGTTCTACATTTTTCAATCGCTCACATATACTATCGATCTTTACCGCCGCGACGCCGAAGGCACACGCAGCCTGCTGGAACATTTCTCGGCCGTTTCGTTCTTCCCCACCATTGTCGCCGGACCCATCACGCGCGTTACGGAGCTGGTCAAGCAGTTCGCCGCCGCCCCCACCCTCAGCCGCGCCGACGGCGGCCGCGCCTTCTTCCTGATCGGCCTCGGCCTGATGAAGAAGGCTCTGATCGCCGATTACCTGGCCGCGAATTTTGTCAACCGGGTCTTCGATACGCCCAACCTCTACAGCGGCGCCGAAGCGCTGATCGCGGTTTATGCCTACTCGCTGCAACTGTATTTCGATTTCTCCGGCTACACGGATATCGCCCGCGGCGTCGCGCAGCTTCTGGGCATCCGCCTGCCCATCAATTTCGACCGGCCATACCTTGCAGCCAACATGACCGAATTCTGGCGCCGCTGGCACATCACATTTTCCAACTGGCTGCGCGATTACCTCTATTTTTCGCTGCCCGGAAAGCGCACCAAGGTGATGCCCTACCTCAACCTGGTAATCACCATGATATTAGGCGGCCTATGGCACGGCGTCACCTGGAATTTCGCCATCTGGGGAGCGCTCCATGGCTGTGCATTGGCGGTCACCCGTCTCTGGCAGTCCCTGCGCGGACGCCGCGTCAGTCGGCCTGCTGGCCGGCCTGCTGGTCGGCCTGCCTGGGGTTGGATGAAACCGGCAACCGTCGGGCGTGTCTTGCGTATCTTCTGTACCTACCAATTTGTCTGTCTCACCTGGGTGTTTTTCCGCGCCGCCAGTCTCCCGGATGCGCTGGCGCTCCTCAACCGAATCGCGTCTCTAACCACAGGCATCGAAAACGTCTCGTGGCCGCTTGCGGGCGTGCTGCTGATCGCCGCGGCGTCCATGTTCATCGGTAAGAAGCTGTATTCCCAAACTATGGAGCTGTTCGCGAATAGTCCCTTCTATGTGCACGCAGCCGCGCTGGCACTGGTTGCCGTCGCGCTTCAGCTACTCGGTGGACGCGGCAGTACGCCCTTCGTCTACTCAAGGTTCTAAGTGACGCGATTCCCCACCCAAACCGCATTGACCATCGCGTCTCTCGGCGCACTGTTCGCGCTCTTGCCGCGCGTCGCCCCAGCTATCAAAGGGCCGAGCCTCAGTCAACTCGCTTCGCTGGCCGAATTCGACCCCGACCGCACGCCGCTGCTTCCGTTGACGCCCCATCGGACTGAAGAGATCGCGGTCGAACCGCCAATCCGCTTCATGGTGAAGCTAACTCCACCGCTGCTCGAAGATTCCAACGGCGGCCTGGACCGCTTCTACGCCGCACTTTGGCGCACGGAGCGCAAGGAAGCCGGCGCCGTCACCCGCGTCACTCACTACGGCGATTCACCCACTACCGCCGATTTGATCACCGGCGACATCCGCGCGCAAATGCAAGCCCGCTTCGGCGACGCCGGCCACGGCTTCATCCTGCTGGCTAAGCCCTGGGCGTGGTATCAGCATCGCGGCGTATCGCTTTCCGGCGGCGGATGGCAGATTGTGCCGGCTACGCACGCCGAGATAAAGGACGGCTTTTTCGGACTCGGCGGCGTCAGCTTCACCGCCGGCGCTGCGGCGCGCACGCGCCTCCGGCTCGATCATCCGGGCCAGTCGCGCTTCGAGCTTTACTACTTGCAACAGCCCGGCGGCGGCACGGTGACCATTACCACGCCGGACACGGGGCCGGACAGGGCGCAAGAGGTCACGGTAGCCGAGATTCCCACCGCGGGCGATACGAAATCCCCCGGTTTTGCCCCATTCACGGTGGAGGGCGGCGCTTCCGAGCTGGAACTGCGCACCGTGGGCCAGGTGCGGCTCTTCGGACTCACTGCCGAGAAGCCCGGTCCCGGCGTGGTGTACGACAGTCTCGGTTTGAACGGGGCATCTATCACGGTGCTCTCGCACGTGTTCAACCAGCAGCACTGGGCTGCCGAGCTGCGCCAGCGCAATCCCAATCTGGTGGTGATCAACTACGGCACCAACGAGGCCGATTTTTCGTCGTTCGTCGACAAGCACTACGAGGGGGAGCTGCGCGAGGCCATCCGCCGCATGCGCGCCGCCTTGCCCGGCGCTTCCGTTCTGGTGATGAGCCCCATGGACCGCGGCTATCTCACCGGCCCCGGCGAAATCGAAACCATGGCGACCATTCCGCGCATCGTCGCCATCCAGCGGCGCGTGGCGGCGGAAACAGGCTGCGGATTCTTCGATACGTTCACGGCCATGGGCGGCGCCGGAACCATGGCGCGATGGTATGCCAGCCAGCCGCGCCTGGTCTCGGCCGACTTCATCCATCCCTCCCCGGCCGGCGGGAAGATTGTCGCCACGGTCTTCGTGAAGCAGATTGAATCCGGACTCGCGCGTTACAAATTGCGGCAGTTGCAGAACCAATCCTCCGCAGGCGGCGCGGTACGCTAAGAAGAGACGATGCGCGCGCCGCTGCCGATTCTCGCCCTCACTGCAATCTGCGCGCTATGCCGACTGGCGGCGCCGTTTCAGGGAGCGCCCGCGGCTCAGGAAAAGCCCGCGGCTCAGGGAGCGCCCGCGGCCCGGAAAGCGCCCGCGGCTCAGGGAGCGCCCGCGGCCCGGAAAGCGCCCGCGGCTCAGGGAGCGCCCGCGGCTCAGAAAGCGCCCGCGGCCCAGAAAGCGCCCGCGGCCCAGAAAGCGCCCGCGGCCCAGAGAAAGCCCGGGGCTCTGAAAAAGACCGCCGCCAGGAAGAAGCCGCGCCGCGCCACCATCCAGGTCACCGCGGCCATGCGCGCGGCGGCGCTCAATAGAGTCAACCAGGCGATCGCTGCATCGGCCAACCAGACGCTACGCCAGCCCGGCGCGCTCGCGCCCGTCTTCGAGCAGCTTCTGCGGCTCGGCGGGGGCCAATCGCGCGACCCCGTACACATTCTCCACTTCGGCGATTCGCACACCGCCTCCGACGAATGGACCGGCGGTCTGCGCGACCTTTTGCAGCAGCGTTTCGGCGATGGCGGCTCCGGGTTTTCCGTCGCCGGACATCCGTTCGCTGGCTACCGGCGCTTCGACGCGCACAGCGGCGCCACGGCCGGCTGGCAAAGCGAAGGCCTGCGCAAAGCCGATGGCGATGGCTACTACGGCCTGGGCGGCATCAGCGTCGTCGCCTGGAGCCCTGGCCAGTCGGTAAGCGTCGACGCCGATTGCGACCGCATCGAAATCGATTACCTGCAACAGCCGGGCGGCGGCGGCGTGGAGCTGTATGACGGCGATCGGCCGATTCAGCAATTCTCCACCGATGGCGAGTTGGCGCCAGCTTTTTCCAGCTACGAAATCCCCGCCGGACCGCATCACTTTGTTTTGAGAACGCTCGAAGCGAAGCCGGTACGCCTGTTCGGGTGGGTTGCCGATAAGGATGCCGGCGTGACCTACGAAGCCCTCGGCATCAATGGCGCGGAGGCCGCGGTGATGCTCCGCTGGAACCAGGACATGCTGACCACCTATTTGCAGCGGCGCAATCCAGGGTTGATCGTGCTCGCATACGGCGCCAATGAGGCCAGCGACTCCGCGTGGGACCCGGTAAGTTATCAGGCGATGTATTCCTCTCTATTGGAGAAACTGCGCGCCGCCGCGCCGACCGCTTCCATTCTCGCGATTGGACCGGGCGACCGGTGGGCGCGTTACCACGGCGTGTGGAAGCCGGTGCCCGGCATCGACTGGACGATCGCCGCACAGCGCGCCGCGTGCAAAGCTAACGGATGCGCCTTCTGGGATACGCGCGAGCGCATGGGCGGCAAAGGCTCCATGCCCCAGTGGGTCACCGCGGGCCTGGGGCAGGCGGACCGCGTTCACTTCACCGACGCCGGATACCATCGCCTGGCCACGGCGCTGTTTGAGGATCTGATGAGTCAGTATGGCGTCTACCAGAAGGCGCGAACGGAATCCGAAAAGGAAGGGAATGGACCAATCAAGTAAGATCGAGCAGAGTAAAATCCTCGAAATCGTGCGCCGCGTGGCCGCCAAGCCGGTGGACCCGGCGCCTGACGAATCGCTGTTCGAATCGGGCATGCTCGATTCGTTTTCACTCACCGACCTGGTGTCGGCGCTGGAAGCCGAGTTTTCCATCCGTGTGCCCGACGCGGACCTGACGCCGCGAAAATTCGAATCCATCGTGCGGATTCAGGCGTACCTCGAGAGCCGCGTCTGATGGCGTATCTCAGGGCTTTCGGTTGTTATCTGCCCGCGCGCGTGGTCACCAACGCAGAACTCGCACCCATGGTGGATGTGGATGAAGCGTGGCTGCTGCAAATGACCGGCATCGCGGAACGGCGGTTCGCGGCGCCACACCAGACGGTCGCCGAGTTGGGCCTGCTCGCGGCTAAGGAATGCCTGGAACGCGCGGGCATGGCGGCGCAGCAGATCGGTTTCGTCCTGGTGGCGAGTGGATCGAGCGAGCGGCGCTTCCCGGGGCCGGCATCCTCCATCGGCGCCGGGCTGGGCATTCCCGGCACGCCCGCCATCGACGTGCCGATGGCCAGCGCCGGATCGCTGGCGGGAATCGCGATGGCTTCGCAGATGGCCGCGGTCTACGGCAACGTACTGGTGGTGGGCGCGGAGATCATGTCGCGCGTCGTACAGGTGAGTCCGAACAGCCGCGATACCGCCGTCCTTTTCGGCGACGGCGCCGGCGCGTGCGTGGTGAGTGCGGAATCGGGATTCGCCGAAATCGTGGATTCCGTGCTGCACACCGATGGCGATTACGCCGAATCGCTGCAGCTCGACCTCGATTCGCCGCTCTTCATGGATGGCCGCTCGATCATTCTGCACGCCACCCGCAAGATACCGCGCGTGATCGTGGAAGTGCTGGAACGCAATGGCTGCAAGGCGGAGCAGGTGGCCGCGTTCCTGCTGCATCAGGCCAATCTGAATCTGATTCTGCGCGTGGCTCAATCGCTGGGCGTGCCGGAATCGAAGTTCTATTGCAACGTGCAGAGGTACGGGAACACGTCGTCGGCATCCATGTTGATCGCGGCGGCGGAATGGCATCGGGAGGTTGGCACGATTGAAGCGCCCATTGTTTTAGCGGCTTTCGGCGCGGGTTTGAACTGGGGCGCGGTGCTGGCGAAACCGGTAAGCGGGCATCTATGAACATGAAGCGCCGGACAGGGGCATATGCGGGCTTGCTGGTTTGCGCCGCGCTGATGAGTTGCACACCGGCGATGGCGCAGCCGGCCGCGCTCCAGATCGATGCGGCGCAGACCAAAGTGGAGTTCATGGTGGGGTCGACGCTGCATACCGTCCACGGAACCTTCGCCCTCAAGCGGAGCACCCTTCGATTCGACCCGGCCACCGGCAACATTGAGGGCGAGGTGGCGATTGACGCCGCCAGCGGCCAGAGCGGGGACGGATCGCGCGACAAGAAAATGCACCAGGAGATTCTGGAGAGCGCGAAGTATCCCGAAATCGTGTTCCGGCCGGTCCGGCTAGAGGGCAAGCTCGCTCCGCAGGGAGCATCGCAAGTGAAACTGCACGGGATGTTTGCGATTCACGGCGGCGAACACGAGATTACAGTTCCGGTGGACGTGCAGGCGGCCAACGGAAAGTATCAGGCGACCGCGCACATCGACGTTCCTTACGTGCAGTGGGGCATGAAAAACCCGAGCACGTTTATTCTGCGCGTCGATAAGAGCGTGGCAATCACAGTGCGCACACAACTGTAGAAGGCGGGTACGGTACGACAGGCCTCCCGGCCTGTCGCTGCTTCACACCGCCGCACTCGGCCACGCTCGCTTTCAGCCGGCATGGTCTCCGAATTCGGCAGCCGCTCGATCGCCTCCACCGCCGCGACCGGTAGCGGCTGCATGGGAGAATGCTCTGGTGGATTCCGCGCACCCCGAACTTACACCCCAGCTCACCATGACGAACGCCAACGGAGTGAATGTGGCGGCGTGGGTGTGGCCGGGCGTGGACCCGCCGCTGCTCTTCGCGCACGCCACCGGGTTTCACGGACGCGCGTGGGACGCCATTGCCCGGCGCCTGGCTGGCCGCCGCAGAATCGCGGTGGAAGTCCGCGGCCACGGCCGCAGCAGCAAGCCCGAACCGCCTTATCTGTGGCGCGATTTTGGGCGCGACATCGCCGCCGTGGCGGAAGCGCTGGGCGTCCATGACGCGCTGGGGGTGGGCCACTCGATGGGCGGCCATTCCACGGTGTGCGCCGCGGCGCTGCGGCCGGAAACCTACGCGGCGCTGTTGCTGATCGACCCGACGATTATGCCGCGCGAGTTCTACGGGACGGCGCCGTCGGATGCGTCATACATCAAGAAGCGCCGCAACGTCTGGAAATCGCCTGAAGAGATGATCGAGCGCTTTCAGAACCGGTTGCCGTTTTCGCGCTGGCATCCGCAAGTGCTGCGGGACTATTGCGAGTTCGGAATTCTACCGCGCGGCGGCGAATTCGCGCTGGCGTGTCCGCCGGATATCGAAGCGTCCATCTATCACGAGTCGAAGGTTCCGGAGTCCGACATTTATCCGGAGATCGAGCGGATTCAGCAGCCGGTCACGGTGATTCGCGCGGGCAAGACGCGCGAGCCGGGCGTGTTCGATCTGAGCACATCGCCCACGGCGCCCGATCTTGCGGCGCATTTTCCCCGGGGGCGCGACATGGTGTTCGAGGATTGCACGCACTATATTCCAATGGAAGCGCCGGAGCGGGTGGTGGAGCTAGTGGTGCGGGCCCATGGCCTGCGTATCCCCGAGACGCTCTAAGCGCTCGGGCGTATAGTGCTCTCCCCTGTCCACGCCCAATCCGGATTTCGAAGTCATAATGGCCCGATGCCTGCCTACAACTGCGGCCGCGGCAACTTCACCAGTTGCCAGGGGAACACGCCCTTGCGCCGCAGATGCCGCCGGTACACCGCGTTTCCGGCCGTCGCGTACAGAGTCTGCATATCCGGCCCGCCGAAAACCAAATTCGAAAGATCGGCCGCGCCGGGTCTGCGAATGATTCCCACTACGCGGCCCGGTTGATCGCAAATCTGCACTCCCATCTTCGTCGCCGCGTATAGGTAGCCCTGATCGTCGAAGGCGAGGCCGTCGGCGCCGCTGCGGAGCGGGCCGCGGAGTTCATCGTCGGGAAGCTCCAGATGGTAGAACCGCTCGCCGTGAATCAGCCCGCCGTCCGGCGCAAAACGGAACGACCA
>JBEKNN010000010.1:0-68405 GCA_049522755.1 Bryobacteraceae bacterium
AAGTTTGTGGGCAGCACGCCATCGACAGTCCAGCTTTCGCCCGGCGAACACGCCGTGCGAGTCGAGGCGCCTGGATATAAAGTTTGGACACGAACCCTCACCGTAACCGTGGGGAGTAAATCCACAGTGCAGGCAGCGCTGGCGCCAGGGGCGTATCGCAGACCCAATTCAGCAGGCACTGCAAACAGAAAACCAGCTGCGCAAAAACTCTGTCAGCGTCCCGCGGTTGGCGGGTTGGCGAAGTTAAGTATCGGACTGGGCCGAAGGCGTAGCGCTGTTCCCAATTCGGGCGGAGCTCTGGGATGCCCCTGGAATGTTCTATAGCGTTACCTTCAGGTATTCGGCATATGGTACTTGCGTCTATCGTCTATCATCGAAGGGTCAGGGGGCACCTGAGCCGGATGAACGAGATCCTCCGCGAGCACATGTCGCGCGAGCGGCAATAGATGAAGAAGAGCGGTAAAATCCGGGTCGGATGGTGAGCAGTGACGTTCCTGCCGACCCCGGTTTCCCAAATGCCCGGCGACGACCCGGTCCAGAGCGATACGCAGTACGCCCGGCAATCGCCGATGCTTGTCCTTGAGATTACGCTCGGGATTGCAGCCGAAGACGGGTTGGGGTCCCACCGAACCCGCACAACCCCAAAAGTTTGCGCTGTTCGCGCTGCCGATCCATAATTAATTGTATCGAGCTTTATCTGCCTAACCGCAATTATGCAAGAAGCAGTCCGCTGGAACATCAAGGTTTCTAAGGAGACCGATCTCACGTTGCGCACCTTCCTGGGCTCCCAGGGAATGAAAAAAGGCGACCTCTCGAGATTCATCGAGCAGGCCGTCCGCGCCCATATTTTTCATCGCACCGTTCAGGACATCAAGGTGCGCAATGCCGACACCGATACGGGAGACCTACAGGCCCTTATCGACAATTCGGTAGCCGAAGTCCGGGCAGAACGTCGAGCTAAAGCGAACGCCGACAAAGCCTAATGCGCGTGGTACTCGATACCAACATCCTGGTTTCCGCCCTCCTTGTCCAACTGGGGCTCCCCGCCGCGATCTATCGGGCTTGGCAGGAGGGACATTTTACGCTCCTGATCTGCGCAGAGCAGATTGACGAGCTGAAGGCCACGCTACGCAAGCCCGTGATCGCCGCGCGCATCAAGCCCTATAAGGCCGGACGCCTCGTCAACGATCTGAAGGAACTGGCCGAGACCATCAGCGCCTTGCCGCGTGTCGAGCGCTCTCCGGATCCGACTGACGACTTTCTGTTGGCTCTGTCCGAAGCGGGCAAAGCCGACTATCTTGTGACCGGCGACAAGAGCGGGCTGCTGACTCTCACACGTCATCGGGCCACGAGGATCGTATCCGCGCGCAATTTCGCCGCTCTATTCGCATGAATCCCCCGCTCCTGAGTGATTTTCGAGGATCTCCTGGAGATACCTGGAACGGCGCCAAAGGCGGAAGCGAATTCGCAGATTCACCTGGCGGCGGAAAACTACTTCATCGCGAGTGACGGCGAGCAGCGATACCAGATCATCGGTATGGCGCGGAAGCTGGTCCTGCTCCTCGTTGTGTTCGTTGACCGCAGCAGGCCGGACGCCGAAGTCGTCCACCCGATCTCCGCGAGAAAGGCAGTTGGCTATGAAGAAAGCATCTACGAAGACCAGTTCCGTGAGGCGGCTGAAGATCAGCGAGGAGACGAGGAACGCGTACGGGAAGCGAGATCGCCGGCTCGACAGCGATCCGGACGCGCCGCAATTGCCTCCCGAATATTGGGGCAACGCGGTACTAGGTAAATCCTATCGCCCTCTGAAGACCCAGATCTCGTTCCGGATCGACAATGAGGTTCTGGATTGGCTCAAATCTAAGGGCCAGGGGCGCCTGAGCCGGATCAACGAAATCCTCCGCGAGCACATGACGCGGGAGCGGCAATAGATGAAGAAGAGCGGCAGAATCCGGGCCGGACGGTGAGCGGCGACGTTCCTGCCGACCTCGCCGATGCTCGTCCTCGAGACGGCGCTCGGGATCGAGCCCCGCACGCTGACCCGCCCGCCGCTGCGTGAGCGCAGCCCCGACGATGGTCTGGACGACCCCGCTCGGACCCGCGAACCAGATCACGCCGGAGATTTGATCCCCATGCAACGCGGAACTGTCTGCGCGTCGGGAAGCGTCTTGACGTTTTCCGCCTGGCGAGGTCATATCGACCACTTCCTGTCCAAAATGTAGGCCGGGAAGGCGCTTCGTGCGACCGGTTTGGGGTGCGGGCGGTGAATTCGCCGTGCCGGGCGAAGAACCTCTGCCACGTTCCCATCAAACCCGTTTGCGGGTGCGGAGAATCGGTCCAGATCGTTCCCAGGATTGACGCTGTGTTGATCCCAAGCAGATCGTCGAACCGCCGCCGAAAAGGCGGAGATCGCACGGTTCCCACCCGTTCCGCGTGTCTTTTTCCACTATAAGAAATCGCGGATCACGCGACTTCAAAAAATAGATGGCATTTAGTTTCAACGATTTGGCTAATTAAATTCAAATAGACGAATTCTTATCACGATAATTTGAAATAGAGAAGGTCGTCCGTAAGGCTGTGGCGGCCTTCTCAGGAAAGGGGGAAGATGCCGGATCCGATTATTATCATCGTGACCTGTTTGTGGATCGCGCTTAGCTTATAAACCACGCTACCACAGCGTGTATCATACCAAGTACCCTCATCAGAGGGTAACAATTTAGGATAAAATACTGGTAATATTTCTTTGGGGGTATTTCTTTCGGGAAATATTCCCAAAGAATGACCAGTTTCGATTTTCTAAGTTTGAGATGAAGCGGAGTGGATTTTGCAAACCGCCAGGTTTTTGGTTTTCTGCTTACTCGCGATACCGTTCGCCGGCCCTGGTTCCAGGGCCGTCTCGACGCTCAGGGCGGCTTCCCTGACCCGCTTAACCGACGAATCTTCGAATGGCTTCTGGCACGCCGGGCTCGTCCAGGGCTCCAATCTCTATAGCGCCGGCCGCTATGCAGAAGCGGTGAGCCAGTTTGACCGTATCTCCAGCCTTGCCGCCCAGGCGCACAATCCCGGAATGTCGGCGCGCGGCCGTGGCAATGTGGGCGCCGTTCAGCTAGCCATGCACCAATACGGGGCCGCGCTGACTTCATTCCTGACTGCGCGCCGCCAGGCCGATGCGGCCGGCGACGCCAGCGAACTGGCCATACTCGACGCGAATCTCACGTCCCTTTGCACCGAAATGGGCGATTACGAGCAGGCTGCCGGTTGGATTCAAGGCACGCTTGATCGATTGACAGGACCCGACCGCCGCGACCACTACCCCCAAATTGAGCTCCAGTTCGCCACCGTGCGCGCCCGCCAGAAGCGCATGCCGGAAGCGGTGATTTTATTTCGGCACGGAATCGAAGCCGCGGCCAGCTCGGGCGATTGGGCGCTTTATGCCATCGGATGGAATCGCCTCGGCGAAGAGTACCTCGAGATCGGCGAGCTGAGCCAGGCCGAAGGCCCGCTGCTCGAAGCCTATCGCGTCCGCACGCTCCGCCATCTACCGCTCGACACGTCCTATCGCGATCTGGGCCAATTGCGCCTGGAGCAGGGCGACCTGCAGGGCGCCTCGGTGTTGCTCGATCGCGCCATCGAGATCTCCGCGCAGCCGAACGGCCCGATTCCTTCCTGGTATGCCTATCATTATCGCGGCCGCCTGCGTTTGGCTCAGGGACGCCTCGAAGAGGCGCTCGCCGATTTGCGCGTAGCTGTCCGTCTGGCGGGCGCGTGGCGCTGGTCCGCGCCCCCCGAAGACGGCTTGCGCATGGGCGCCGAAAGCTGGCTCGACCGCGTCGATTCCGCGCTCATGGACGCCGGCAACCGGCTCTACCTGCAAACCGGCGATACGGCGCTGATCCGCGAAACCTTCGAAGCTTCCGCAGAGAATCGCGCCAGCAGCTTGCAGGCGTTGGTGGCGGGGCGAAAGGCCGCCGCGGAATCTCTTCCCCCTTCCTATTGGGCAGCTCTGCTTCGAATGCAGCGCGCCGAAGTGCTGGCGGTGCGCAGCCCCACCGCCGAATCCGAAGCCGCCGTGGTCCAAATTCGCGCGGAAGTATCGCAAATTGAAGCATCTTCCACCAGCGCGCCCGCGCCGCCGGTGGAAGATCTGCTCCGCCGCACACGCGCCAGGCTCGATCGCGAAACCGCCGTGCTTTGTTTTCACGTCGACAAATCGTCCTCCTGGATGTGGGCAGTGGACCGGGATGGCATTGCGCTCTACCGGCTACCGCCCCTCGAGTCGCTCAATCCGCTAATACACGCCGCATTACAGTCGATCCAAGGCGGCGACGGCGACGCCACTGCCGGCGCTGTCTTATACCAGGCGCTTTTCGGCTCGCTGGCGCCGCGGTTTCAGAACAAGTCGCACTGGCTGCTCGCGCTCGACGACGCCCTTTTCCAGGTTCCCTTCGCGGCGCTGCCGGTTCTCACGCTCGAAAGCTCGCAGTCCGCCTCGCAATCCAAGGTTCGGTTCATGGTGGAACGCCGCAGCGTGGAGATTATCCCGGGCGTGGCCTACTGGCTGGCGCGGGATGGCGCGCCGGTCATACACTCGAATACGCCGCTCTTCCTGGGCATTGGCGATCCTATCTATAATGCGGCCGATCCCAGACTGCCGAAACCGGCGCGCGCCGGCGCCTCGATTTTCGATTTGCAGGCGTCCGCGCTCCCGCCCCTGCCAAGACTGGTGGCCAGCGCGGCCGAGCTAGAAGCCTGCGTACGTGCGTGGAAGGGAGACCGGATTCTTCTCGAAGGCGCCAGCGCGTCGGGCAGCGAGGTCGCGGCGCAGCTCAACCGCCATCCGGACGTGCTGCATTTCGCCACGCACTTTGTTCCGTCGGCGGAGCGGGAACCGCAAGGCATGATCGCACTTAGCCTCACCGCCAGCGGCGTGGCCGAAACTCTACGCCCGGCCGAAATTGCGCGTTGGCGCACCGCAGCGCAATTGGTCGTGCTCAGCGGCTGTAATTCTGCCGAGGGCGCGGTGCTGCCCGGAACCGGCTTGCTGGGGCTGAACCGCGCCTGGCTCGCCGCAGGCGCCCGCAACGTGATCAGCAGCCGTTGGGCGGTTCCCGACGATAGCGGCGCGCTTTTCGCGGCGCTTTACCGCAACCTGGGCCCCGGTGGATTGCCCCCCGCCGAGGCGCTGCGCGCCGCGCAACTGGAGATGTTGCACGCAGGCGGCTGGCGCGCCCGCCCTCAGTATTGGGGCGCGTATTTCGCGATGGGAAAGGATTAAACGATGGCCTCCTCTATAGCTTTACCTCTGACAGCCTTACCTCTGACGCTAACCCAGGTGACATCATCCCAGGCGCCCGTCGTTCAAGCCGCCTCGAACTGGCCTGACCTGGTGGAGCGTATCCGGCGCGGCGATGGCTCCGCCATGGAAGAGCTGTACAAGATGTTTTCCACCGGCATCCGCTTCCTGTTGTACCGCCAGCTCGGCCCACAGGACCTGGACGACAAGGTCCACGACGTTTTCGTGATCATCACCCAAGCCATCTGCAACGGCGAGCTGCGGGAACCCGAGCGATTGATGGGCTACGTACACACCGTGGTCCGCCGCCAGGTAGCGTCGCACATCGATCGCGCCGTGCAGTTACGTCGCAACTACGTGGACGTCGATTTCCAGGAATCGGTGTCCGATAAACGCCCCAATCCCGAGCGTCAAGCCATCGACCGCGAGAATATCGGTCTGGCGATGAGCGTTCTCCAGTGCATCCCCAAACGCGACCGGGAGGTATTGACCCGCTTCTACCTGGATGAGGAATCGGCCGAGGAAATCTGCGAGAAGATGGGTCTCACCGACACGCAGTTTCGCCTGATCAAGTCGCGCGCCAAGGCGCGATTTGGGGAACTGGGCAAGCGCCGCCTGGCAAACCGCGCCAGCTCGCGGGTATGACACGATTATTTTTGAGAGTTTTTCGGACCCCGCCAACTAGTATGATTGGAGTGGGATTGCAGACTAAAAACCGGCATGTCGGGGAAGCCGACCTCGAAAGCTACTCAATGCGCGCCCTGTCGCAGGATGCGTCCGCACGCGTGGAGGAGCACCTCCTGATTTGCGAGACCTGTCGTGGACGGTTGGTGGAAGCGGATGTGTACGTGGCGGCTATGAAGGATGCTACGCGCGATCTTCCATACCAGCAGCATGCTCCGGAGCCCTCGCGGTGGCGCTGGCGCTGGCCGCAACTCATGCCCGCATTTGCCGCGGCGGCCGCAATTGCGATAGCGGTAGTCGCATTGCCCTTGCCCCGCCACGCTGCTGCCGCGCCTTTTGCGGTAAGCCTCCAGACCATGCGCGGCCCGCAAACGCAGGCTCAAGCCCCGTCACGGCGGCCATTGGCGCTGCAACTCGATCTTACCGGCCTCGCGGCTTCGCCTTCGTATCGCATTGAGATGGTGGATCAGTCGGGAAATCGCGTGTGGCAGGGCACAATCGTTAACCCCGTGACGCCGGCGTCAGTAACTGTACCGCCGCAAAAGCGAGGCATGTATTTCGTGCGCGTGGCACTGCCCTCGGGCGAAACGTTGCGCGAGTATGGACTGGAAATTCACGGAACCGATTGAGCCGCGGCGGCTATATTAGCGCTGTCGGCCTGGCGTCCAGGAAATAAGAGCGGACAAGCCAGGCTGCCTCTCTCCCGTTTCTACTCCACAGCCCGTATCTATCTATCTACGCCACAGCCGGCGCTTCCAGCGGAGCGCAAACCTGAAGCCCCTGGACGATGCGCTTCCACTCGACTTTGGACCTCTGAAGATTGACCAGCAGACAGAGAGTCGCGCCGGAGGCTCGCAGATGATTGAGACATTGCGCGGTATGTTGGTCGGCGAGGCGCTCCGCGCATTTCAACTCGACCACCAGCGCGTCCTCGACCAGAATATAGGCGAAGTACTCTCCTACCGCGCGGCCCTTGTAGGTTACTGCGAATGAAGCTTGGGCGGATGCCCGGATGCCGCGCAGCCCGAGTTCTCTGAGTAGCGCGCGCTCGTAGACTTTTTCGAGGAAGCCGGCCCCAAGAGTGCCGGAAACCTCAAAGACAGCGCTAAGCACGCGCTCTGTTAACACATCGAACCCACGTTTATTGGTCTTCATTGGCAACCTTAATAGTTATGTGTCAACTTAAGGCAATACCTCTCAAGACTTTTGTGGCCGCACGTAGGACAGGCCTCCTGGCCTGTCTGTTCCAATCGCTCGCCGCACGTAGGACAGGCCTCCCGGCCTGTCTATTCCAATGCACTCGCCGCAGGACGGGCCAGAACACCTGTCCTGCCTAATCGCGCCGGGCTCTGGCTTCGATGTCGATGCCCAGCTTCTTCATCTCTTCCGTGTAGTAGCGCCTGAGCAGCAGATCCCACTCTTCGCTGCCCTCCGGAATGTCGCGCTTCTGGCTGCGGATTTTTTGCCGTGCGGCGCGATCCACCTTGTCCTCCACCATGAGAACTTCGGTCATCACGCGCACAATCTCCAGGCGCACCGCGTTGGCGTCCTTATTCTTCAACCGCAGGTCGCGGTTCTTGCGCAGCATTTCGATCAGCTTGTGAGACATGTCGCTCACTTTGTCGCGCGAAAGCTTCATGGCGTCGCCGGTATCGCGTCCGGCCGCGCGGACAACCTTCCGCTGCTGGATCAGCGTGTTCTTGATGCGGCGAAACATCTCCTGATAGCTGACGTTTTCGCGCCGCATGTATTCGCTGTACTGGCTCAGCAGGTCGCGCACCTCGTCGTTCAGGCGGTCTTCGACTGCCAGCTCTTCGGAGATCACATCCGAGATCTTTTCGGCCACCAGATCCGGACTTTGAGTCTCGATGAACGCCGGACTGAGCCGCTTGACCAGTTGTCTGGAGATGTAGTGGACGAACTCTCTGGCAAGAAGCATTCTTTAAGGGCGAAGAGGTAGTTTAGCATGTGGGGGTTACAGACCGCGCGCCAAACTAACCGCCCCTTCCCGCTCCAGCAAGGCCCGCTTCCGCCACAGGCCGCCGCCGTATCCGGTCAACTCGCCGTCGCTGCCAATCACGCGATGGCACGGAATCAATATCGAGATGCGGTTATCGCCATTCGCCTTCGCCACAGCCCTCACCGCCGCCGGGTTGCCAACCCGTTTTGCCAGGTCCGCGTAGGACCATGTCTCGCCGTAGGGAATAGTTCGCAGCGCCGCCCAAACCTTCTCCTGAAAAGGGGTGCCCCTGGTCTCGAGCGGTAGCGTGAAATCGCGGCGCTCGCCCGCGAAGTACGCATCCACCTGCGCGCGCAATTCGCGCGTATACTTGTTCTCGCCCGGAACCGCCGCCGGACCGCACTGTGCAAGCGGCTTCGCTCCGCCCCACGCTCCGCACCACTTGCGCACGCGTGCGAGTTGCGTCTCGAGGATGCGCCGGTCGCTGAACTCGAGCAGGCAAACGCCGGTCTCCGTCGCGCCCGCTACCATTGGACCGATGGGCGTTTCGATGCACGCAATGGTGATGCATCCCGCGCTCTCCGCCTGCCCCGGAGGACAGCCGAAGACGCGTTCGAAGGCGTCGCGGAATCCGCTGTGCGATTCGAAGCCGGAATCGAACACCACGTCGTCGAGTTCGGCGCCCGCGCGGATCTGCGTGAACGCCGCGGCCAGCCGCCGCGCCCGCATGTAAGCCTGGAACGTCATTCCGTACTTCGACTGGAAATGGCGGCGCACGCGCGTCGGCTCAAGACCCAGGTTCTGCAGTTCGGCATCGCGCCACCGCTGCTGCGGGTCCTGCTCGATGGCTTCGAGCAGCGGTCGCAGCCAGTCCGGCGCCGCGTTGTTCGATTCCATGGGCCGGCAGCGCATGCAGGGCCGGTAGCCGGAGACCAGCGCCTCGCGCGCCGTCTCGAAGAACTCGACGTTTTGCGGCAGCGGCTTGCGCGCCCGGCACGACGGAACGCAGAAGATGCCTGTAGTCCGTACCGCCGTGTAAAACAGCCCGTCGTACGAACCATCGGATTTCAGAAACGCGTCGACCATTTCGTCGCGCGTGGGAGCCAGCAGCGTCATACCTAAATGTTACGGCGGCGCCGCCTTCGGCTTCCACCGCAAAACGGACGTGGAATTCCAGCGCGCTGAGGTTTGGCTCATTTCGTCTACGGGGCGCCTCTTGGCGCACTCGGAAGGCGGTCCCAAAACTGCGATCGCAGAGAAGTAGCGCGGCGCCGTCTCGTAAAGAGTTGTAAAAGACGTGCGCTTCCAAGCACTTCGGGTGATAATGAACGAATACTCATGGTTTCCATGGCGGCGGCCGCGAGGCTCAGCCTCTGGCCCTTTCGGGCTATCGCTACGGCAATCGCCGTACCCGTGCCCAGCGCCCGCTTTCGCTTTTCCTCTCAAAGACTTGTAACCTGTTGGGGTACTGCTACGCCTGTTCATGTGGAGCGACAAACGCGTCCGGATGCCGGGCCCGATAGCGGGGCGGCGTAGATGTTAGTCGATTTCGCGGTCATTAAGCGCGCCCAGTCCGGCGACAGCGTGGCCTTCAACGAAATCGTGGTAGCGTACCGGAAGCGCATTTTGGGGCATATCAGTCATTTGATTGCCCGGACGGAAGATGTCGAGGACGTTGCGCAGGAAGTTTTTGTGCGGATGTATTATTCTCTCGACCAGCTCCGGTCGGCGGAGGTTTTTGAGCCTTGGCTCTACACGCTGACGAAGAACGCGGCTTACGATTACTTGCGTAAGCAGAAGCGTCGCCAGGAGTTCCGCATGTCCGACCTGTCCGAGCAGCAGGTCACCATGGCCGACGCGGTGGCGGGTGGAAAAGCGGAGCAGGATGAGCGGTATCAGAAGACGATCCGGGAATCGGTGGACGCTTTGTTGGGCGCGGTTTCCGATGCTGATCGGATATTGCTCATAATGAAGGAAGTCGAAGGGCTTTCGCTGAAAGAGCTTGAAAAGATTTATAAAGTCAACGAGAATGCTCTTAAGGTGAGATTATTTCGGGCCCGGCAGCGGGTTCTGAAGGCCTTCGGCGCGGCCGAAAAGAAGGAAGATGCCGGCTAAGGCCGGTGAAGGGTCGAACAAAATGATTCCGATGCGTGGCAGTAACGATGAAAAGCTGGACGCCCTGTTTCGGGCGTTCGCTGCGTGCCCCACTCCGGAGCCCAGCGCGAACTTCATGCCCACGTTATGGCAGAAGATCGAATCGCGGCAGACATTCACGTTTTCATTCCGGCGCATAGCTAACGCCTTCGCGGCGGCGGCAGTGGCGCTGACGGTGGCGTTGAGCGTGTACATGTATGCGCCCCACGCCCCTGCCGTGCCCAGCCAGACTTACGTCGATGTTCTCGCCGAAGCTCATCCGATCGTGGCGCCGGATTTGCTAAGCCCCGCGCAACTGGAATTGAACGAATCCGGCAGATGAGCGTGTAGCAATGCCTAAATCCAAGGTTTCGGCGTTCCTCTCCGTCTTGCTGGTATTCGCCAGCGGCGTTGCCATGGGGGCCGTGGGTTACCGTCTTTATGTCGTAAAGACGGTGGCAAGCTCGGTCCAGCCTCCCTCCAAGAAAAAAATGAGCCCGGAGGATTTCCGCAAGGTCGTGATGGCGCACCTCAAGGACGCGGTGAAGCTGAACGACCAACAGCTAGAGGAAGTTAAGAAAATTTATGACTGGCAGGGCGACCAGTTTACGCCTGTGCACAAGCAATATGAAGCGAAGATCGACCAGGATCGGCAAGAGTTCGACCAGCGGCGGGATCAGATTCACGAAGCTGCGGTCCTGAAGATGAAAGCGATCCTGACCCCTGAGCAGCAGCCTCTCTACGACAAGTGGCTCGCTGATCGGGCTGCCGACCACAAAAAACATCAGCAACAGCAGGGGCAGGGGCAGCACAATGAAGGCCGCCGCCCGCCGCTGCCTTAACTTACCGGTTGCGCTCTCTTATCTTTATCGCCACGCACAGCCTTATACTTCCTCTCAAACTTGTCTACGCGGCCGGCCGTATCGATCAGCTTTTGCTTGCCCGTGAAGAACGGGTGGCAGGACGAGCAAATTTCCACGCGAATATCGCCTTTGTGCGTCGACCGCGTGGCGAACTTGTGGCCGCAGGCGCAAATGACGCTAATCTCGTTGTAGGCGGGGTGAATTCCTTCCTTCATGATATTTCGGGGGGATCCTTTCGAGAATTTCAGTATAGCAAACACGATCCCCCGCGAACCGCTTTCGGTCCGCGGGGGCCGGTAGCCATTGGATGAAGCCTGAGGGCTAAAGGTTGCGCGTGAGGCAGCCGGTCCACAGGAACTTGACCCCGCTACTGAACGGGAGTCGGCTACGTTAGAGGCTCGACTTCAGCAGTCGGCCACCTCGCGCGGTTTTTTGCAACTATCCATTGTACTGGACCACCTCCTTTTTCAGTAATACCTTCAAATTGCCACGGAGTTTCGATTTTGTCAACTTGCTTTCGAAATCCGTCGTCAGGGAGGATTGGCGTTCGACGCTGGGCCGCGGAGGGGCGGAGGCAACGCGGAGTTCGGTCTTCCTGGGATGAGCGCTCTCCCCATCGGACAAAAAGCTTCCGTCTGGTGATCTCCGCGCTGCCTCCGCCCCTCCGCGGCTCCGCGTTGAGGAGTCAGCTCAGGCCTGGAAAATGGAAGAAAAAACTTCGACGTTCCGTCTGAATCGCCGGTGGTTGATCTGAGCGATCGCCAGATCGGCGCGGAGATTGTCGCAGCTTGCCGGTCGGGCGACCGGGACGCTTTTCGTGCGCTCTACGACTTCTACAAGGCCCGTGTGTATTCCATTGCTCTCTATTTTTTCCATGGCGACCAAGCCGCGGCCAGCGATGTGACCCAGCAGGTCTTTCTGAAGTTGATGACCAATATCGGGCAATTTCGCGGCGACGCTCTGTTCTCGACCTGGCTATACCGCCTGGTGGTCAACGCCTGCATGGACGCGGCCAGACAGCGCAAATCGGAGGCGGCGGGCTCGGACCGCTCCCGCCTGGAATCGGTCGCAGGGCCTGGCTCGCAGGAGCAGGATTACGTCCGAACGCAGATGGCGAACTCGGTGCGGGTAGCCGTGGCGGCCCTCCCGCCGAAGTTCCGGATCGCCGTCCTGCTGCGGTACTTCGAAGATCTTTCGTATCGGGAAATGGCGAAGGCGCTTCACTGTTCCATGGGAACGGTGGCGTCGAGGCTGAGCCGCGGGCACAGCATCCTGGCAGAGCGGCTCAAAGGTTTGACGGAGACCAAGGGATAGCGATGTTTACGAGGCATGTTTGGCGTCAGCTCGCGGCTCATATCGATGGCGAACTCAGCCCTCAGAAGGCCGGACAGGTCGAGCGGCATGAGGCGCAGTGCGCCGAGTGCCGGGCGGAACGCGAGCAAATCGGATTCGGAATGGAAATGCTCGATCACCTTCCGCCGGTCGAGCCTCCCGATGCGATATGGACGTCAATCGAGTCGGCGCTGCAAGAACATCGACGCCCTAAGCGCTCAGCTGCTTGGCGTCTCGAATCTCGGCCATTCGAATCCAACCCATGGCGGTGGGCATTCGCCGCAACTTTTGTTTTGGCCGTAGCCGGCGCTGCGTATTGGACCTTGGCACGCCATGCGGGTACGCGGTGGGACGTGGTACGGATCGACGGCGCGCCGGTTGTAAACCAGAAGGCCATCCGCGGTGAGGGACGGATTGGAGCCGGCGAATGGATCGAGACAGACTCGGGGTCGAGAGCCACGGTCAAGGTAGGTGAAATCGGGTCGGTGGAGGTGGAGCCAAACACGCGGCTGCGCGTGGTTACGGCGCGGCCAGGCGAACACCGGCTGGCCCTCGCACGAGGTGAGATCCGGGCGAAAATCTCCGCGCCGCCAAGGCTGTTCTTCGTGGACACTGCGTCCGGCACCGCGGTGGACCTGGGCTGCGAATACACGCTGGACGCCGATAAAGACGGTTCCGGTCTGCTGCGGGTAACCAAGGGGTGGGTCTCGTTTCAATGGAAGGGCACGGGGTGGAAGGACCTCGAGTCGCTGGTTCCGGCAGGCGCGAGTTGCCGATTGCACCCGAGCGTTGGGCCGGGTATTCCGTATTTCGACGATGCGCCGGAGAGTTTGAAGCAGGCCCTCGATGCATTCAGTTTTGAAAGAGCCGGTTTTGGTTTCGACAAAGCCGCGTACGGCGCGCTGGACGTTGTCCTTGCCGAGGCGCGCGTGCGCGATACACTGACGCTGTGGCACCTGCTCTCGCGGGTGCAGAATGAAGACCGGGCGCGTGTTTACGACCGCATCGCCTCCCTGACGCCCGTTCCGCAGGGAGTTTCGCGCGAGCAGGCGCTCAAGCTGGACCCGGAAACGCTACGGCGCTGGAAAGACGAGTTGGCCTGGACGTGGTGAGCCGGGAAGAAAACCTCGGGCCGCCCGTCTAACGGTCCCGAAAGGAGTTTTCGATGTTGCGACTTTGTATTGCAGTCTGCGTTTTTGCAGCGTTCGCGCTCGGTCAGGAATTCAAATTCACCATTGGCAGCCCGGTGGCGTCCCAGGATTTTCAGATGAAGAGCGCGGCATTTGTGTTTCGCACGGAGGGCTGCGCAGAGCCCGCGAAATCACAGATTGGGGCTACCGCCGAAGGGCTTGTGAAGGGAGCGCGGCGGTCGGTAGCGCTCAAGGTGACGGCTGTGGCATCCAAGCCCGGCGTGTACGCGGTGTTTCAGGCCTGGCCCGCTGAAGGTGATTGGGTGGTGAGCCTCAAGGGCGCGTGCGCTGGCGCAAACGCCGGCGCGGTAATTCCCATTGGGGCGAAGGGATTTGTCAGGGAATCCTCGAAATTCTTCCCGCGGCCGGCTACGGATTCGGAAATCGACGCGGCATTGAAAGCGCTGGCGCAAGGAGAGAACAAATGAAATCCGCGGCGAGTCTGGTGGTGTTGGGCGCTGCGGCTCTGGCGCTGATTGCGGACGATACGCTGCCGCACCCCGGCGACCTGACGGTCCATGAGTGGGGAACGTTCACCTCCGTCGCGGGCGAGGATGGCTCCGCCATCGATTGGGATGTGCTGGGCGGCAAGGACGACCTCCCCGGCTTCGTCAAAGACCAGGGGTATCGCTGTTTCAAATTCCGCCTTGGGGGCACGGTTCGCATGGAGACGCCGGTGATGTACTTCTACAGTCCCCGCGAGGTGACGGCCCGCGTCAAGGTCCTGTTTCCGCACGGCGTGATCACTGAATGGTATCCGAATGGCGACAACGCGATCTATGAATCCAAGAGCCTGATGGACCGGATGGGCGCAACCTTGAAATCGGGCATGTATTCCGAAGGAGATGTTTATCAGACGAAAAGCCTGATAAGCCCGGAGCCGAATGGGCTTGGGCCGACGCTGGTGAGACTGAGCCCGTCGCTGAATGGAATCGACACAACGCTGCGCAATCTGATGGGCGCGATTGGCTGGAACGACATCCAAATCCAGCCGGGTTCCACGGCGGATTTTCCCGATGAGAAGCGTCCGAGCCGCTACTACGCAGCCCGCGGAACGGACGCCGCTCCGATTACGGCCGGCGACCAGCACGAAAAGTTCCTGTTCTATCGCGGCGTGGGGCGCATCCCGGTTCCTCTCTCCGCGCGTCTTTCCGGGGATGGAAGAGTGGTGGTTGAGAACCGCGGGTCCGACTCCGTTCCCACCGCGATCCTGTTCGAGAATCGCGGAGGGCGCCTGGGCTATCGCAACGCCGGCGCTGTCCAGAGTGCAGGCGCCATACAGAGCGTGGTTACTCTCGACAGGCCTTCGCTCGACGGCTCTTTTTCACAATTGCGCCACGATCTGGAAACCGCGCTGGTGGCGCAGGGTCTGTTTCCCAAGGAGGCTCAAGCGATGGTCGAGACCTGGCGGGATTCGTGGTTTGAGGAGGGCTCGCGCTTGATCTACATTGTCCCCGCTGCCGCGATTGACGCCATGCTGCCGCTGCAAGTCGACCCTGCGCCAGCACAAACCGCGCGCGTTTTCGTGGGGCGCATCGAGCTGATTACTGCGGAAACCAAGCGGACGGTAGAGGAGGCCTTTGCCCGCAACGATTGGCCGGTGATCGAGCGCTACGGCCGTTTCCTCGACCCGATTCTCGCGCGTATTTCCTCTGAGAGTCCCTGGAAGGCAGCGCAAATCGAGGAGTTTCGCAGCAAGATTCCAAGCTCTGTCGGCACGGGCGCTTGCAAGTAGCAGGCAGCTCAATAGTCGCGGTGACGTCGGCCGGGTCGAACCTCCGGCCGGCGCCGTACGGGGGTTTACGGGTTCAGCGGGTTACGCTTCCCAGGGATTTAGAACCGGCACCCGCGTGTTGACAAAATCTTTGACATTGCGCGAGACAATCGTCAGGTTGCGGTGAAGGGCCGTTGCCGCCAGCAAGCCGTCGATGACTGGCAAGGTTATTCCCTTCCGCTTTGCCTCGGCAGCGATCAAACCCCAGCGATCGGCAATCGCCGAATCAATCGGCACTATTCTTCCGGCGAACCGGGCTTGCAGATCGATCTCCAGCCACGTTTCCAGTTGGGTCCTCCGTTTGTCCTGAAGAAGCAGCGCCGCGCCTTTCCGAATCTCTCCCAGAGTCAGCACGCTAAGATGGAGTAACCCCTCATCCGCCGCTTCCATCCATTCCATAACCCGCGGCTCCGGATTCTTATTCCTCAGTTCGGAAATAACATTGGTATCGAGCAGGAATCCGCTCATAGCTCGATGTCGCGGCCCGTGTCCTTGTCACGTTCCAGATCGAGATCGAGACCGGCGAGCGGCGATTCGCGGAAAAACTGGACAATGCTCTTGGGCTGGCGCGATTTGACCATCAGCCGCTCGTATTGTTCATCGGAAATCATCACCACGCCCTCCTTTCCCTGCCTGGTAATGCGTTGAGGTCCGTCGGTGCGAGCGCGCCGAAACACCTCGCTAAATCGGGCCTTGGCTGTCTGGATTTGCCAATCTTGCGCAGAACTACCCGGAATCTTCGCCCCGGCCCAATCCAATTCTTCTCCGGCATCGTGACGAGACATTTTGTTGGCGGCGTTAGGCATTAGCTTTTCCTCCACAATAGAACTGGTCTGACTGGTCATACATTAGTTTAGCACGCCTCAAAGCAAAGTGGGGGATTTTGCTGCTTACAGCCACTTGGCGGCGAAGCGGCACATCGCTAGCCCATCCATCAAATTGAACGGAAACTGGCCGGTGGTGTAATGCCCGCACGGCAGTGTGAACACCTGGTGCGGCAACTGCAATCGCTCGAAAGTCGCCAGCACCTGTTTCGAATACACCGGCAGGAAGCTCGAATCGTGGCGGGCCCAAATCAACAGACTCTGCAGATTGCGGCCCTGCATCCGCTCCAGGTAACTTGCCGGGCTGATGGGGGCCCAGTAACGCCGCAGATCGTCCTGCGTCACCTCTGCGCCGAATCCCTTGCGCACGTGCTGCGTCGAAAGGCCGGTCCAGACCACGTCGGAAAAGTACATCGAAACGTGATTGAAGATTCCCACTTTCACCCGCGCATCGTGGGCCGCGGCGATGAAGGCCACGCAAGAGCCCAGGCTGGTGCCCAGAATTCCAACGCGCTCATAGCCCTGCTGGTTCAGCCAGTCGAGACACGCCCGCACATCGATAATCGATTGCCGGGACGCGTGAATGGTTCGCCCGATGTTACTCGAAACATGATGATCGGCGCGTTGCAGCTCCGCCGGCATGCGCTCGGCGTGATACGCCATGGTCATGCGCAGCGCGCTGACGCCGAACCGGTTCAGCAGCTTCGCCAGGCCCACGTGCCCATCCGGACCGGAGTTCCATTGCGGCAACACCACCAGCGCGCGCTTGGGCCCCTTTTCCGCCGGAAACCAGAGCGCGTGGACCGTATCGTTCTTCGAATCGCCCGACCGCACCGGGCTGGTAAAGGTCAGCCGCGATTCCTGTAACTGGTAGTCGCGCACCGGTGCGTAAGTATAGAAGCGCTCCGATTCCGCCAGCGCCTGCTCCGCGAACCGCGACAGGTGGTACGGGCCGTCGCCGTTCACTTCGGCTGGAATGGAAGGATGGCCGATGGAGTTTAACCAATCCGTGCCCCACTCGAAAGGCCGCACTACGCGATTGGTGTCGCGCGTGGCCAGTTTCCGCTCCCAGCGGTCCATCCAGCGGCCATAGATTCCCATGATGTGCTTTGGAAGCACCAGTCTAGCAGATCGAGGTTGGGCGGGCCCGTGGCCTGCCGTGTTCGAGTATTCGAGCCGCTATCAGCGTTCGGCTTTCGTGGCAGGCCATGGGCCCGCCCCACTACTACGCCCTGGCGGATTCCGCCTTCGTTACGGCGTCAGCCTTTCGCGGTTGTCCGGCAAACGCAGGATACACGATTCCAGCAATCGCCGCCCCTGCTATTGGCGCAACCCAGAACAGCCACAGTTGCGCCACTGCCCAACCACCTACGAAAAGCGCCGGGCCCGTGCTGCGCGCCGGGTTGACCGAGAGATTCGTCACCGGAATGCCGATCAGGTGGACCAGCGTCAGGCCGAGGCCGATGGCGATGGGCGCGAAGCCTTGCGGCGCGCGGTGATCGGTGGCGCCCAGAATGATGATCAGAAACATGAACGTCAGGACCACCTCCGCCACCAGGCAGGCCGTCAGCGAATAACCGCCTGGGGAGTGCTCGGCATAACCGTTCGAGGCAAAGCCCGCGGCCAGATCGAATCCAGGTTTGCCGCTCGCGATCACATAGAGCGCTCCGGCGGCTGCGATAGCGCCAGCCAGTTGCGCTGCCACATAAGCCGCCAGGTCGGACGCCGGGAAGCGCCCGCCCACCAGCAGGCCCACCGATACGGCAGGGTTCAGATGGCAGCCGGATATGTGGCCGATGGCATAAGCCATGGTCAAAACTGTCAGCCCAAAGGCGCAGGCTACGCCCAGAAAACCGATGCCGGTATTGGGAAAGCCGGCAGCCAGCACCGCGGCCCCGCAGCCTCCAAAGACCAGCCAAAACGTTCCGATAAACTCCGCAATTGCGCGCGTTCCCAAAGACATCATCGTACCCTCCTGAGATAGGCGTCGCTTGAGATTGTATATCAGGAGTGAGGTCGTATATCAAGCATGCCGCGGAGATAAAAAAACCCGCTCCGGGGATGGTGACCGGAGCGGGGCGGCGGCTAGCCCAGACGAGGCAACTCACCAAAGCGGAAAAGCCTCTAGACCCATGCTGCCGAATGCAACCGGCGTGCCATAGCCAACTTGTTGAAAGCAATCGGGCCCGTGTCGGCACGCTACCGATTTCCGTAGATTCCGGTCTGGTTTTCCAGAAATCGTAGGGGCTATTCCGGACGCCTGCAAGCGCACGGTACAATCAACCTCTGTGAGTTCCGCGCCCTCAAGCGCCGCACCGATCCGTCAGCCCGGTAGCGGCAAAGCCCTCGCCGGGTTTCTGCTTTCGGGGTTCGAGCTCGCGCTGCTGGGCGCCATCCTGCCTGCCTGGGGCTACCATCGCGACCCGCCCCAATTCATCGCCGTTGGCAACTACTTCCTCAGTCTCGCGATCGGCATCGTGTTCGCCGCCGTCGTCTCGCGCCGCATTATGGCTCGCCGCGGTCTGACCTTCCTGATGGTCTTCGCCTGCGCGCTTTCCTGCGTGTCCCTGACATTCCTCGGGATGGTATCCCCGCCGGCCTCGGAATGGTGGCGCGTCCTGGGACTGTTTGCGCTTGGCGCGGGCGCCGGACTACTCAACATGGCGCTCTTCCAGGCGATTTCCGGCCGGTATCAAGCCGATGCCGCCGGCACCGTAGGCCGGGGCGGCATCTGGTACGGTTTAGGGTGCCTCGCCGCAACCCTGCTGGTGGCCGGAACCTTTTACGCCTACACCGTGCCCGCCATTTTGGGGCTTATGGCCATTGCGCCCGCGATATTCGCCTGCATTTACGCCAAAATCTCCTACACTGCTGCGCCCGCTGGGGCCCAACGTAACCTGATGCAGGCTCTGGGCGATTTCCATAGCCCCGGCGCGGTGCTTTTCGCGATGCTGCTGTTTATCCAATTCGGCAACGAGTGGTCCATCGCCGGATGGCTGCCGCTCTTCCTGATTCGCCGCGTCGGCCTGAGCCCCAGCGCCGCGCTGATGCTGCTGGCGCTTTACTGGCTCTTTCTGTTGACCGGACGCGTGGGCGCCGTTGCCGTTCTGCCGCAAATCCGCCACGCGTTTCTGCTCTTCGGAAGCGGCATCGCAGCCATGTTCGGCTGCCTGGTGCTCTTCTGGACCAATAACTGGTTCGGCGCCGCCACGGGCGTGTTTTTCATCGGGGCCGGATATGCCAGCATTTATCCGCTGGTAGCCGAAGCCATCGGCCGACGTTTTCCTTATTATCACCCCGGCTTCTTCAACGGTATTTTCTCCTTCGCGCTGGTGGGCGGCCTGCTCGCGCCCGCCACGCTCGGTTATGCCGCCAGCGGCCTCGGCGTGGGCGTGGTGATCGGTATTCCGCTGATCGGAACCATCACCGTGATCGCTCTGCTATTGTTGATCTGGTTGGAGTCGAAAATCACCGGACGATGAAGCGCGCTCTTTTTCTGTTGCTGATTGCCGGCGGCGCGCCGTTATCCAATAGCGCCCAACCGCTTTCCGAGCGCATCGAGCGGCTCTTCGCGCAATCGCCCGTGACCCGCACGGCCTTTTGGGGAATTCAGGTGACCGAGCTTGCGACGGGCAAGACGCTCTACCAGCTCAACGCCAATCGCTTCTTCGTCCCCGCTTCGAATACCAAGCTCTTTAGCACGTCGCTTGCCCTCACCCGGCTGGGCCCCGATTTTACCTTTCAAACACGCGTACTGGCCGGCGCCGCGCCCGATGCCGATGGCCGCATCGCGGCGGATGTCCGCCTGGTGGGCGGCGGCGACCCCAACCTTTCCGCGCGCGCCATCCCCTACCGTATGGGGACAAGCATCGGCGACCCGCTAATCGCTATCGCCAGCCTGGCCGATCAAGTGGCTGCCCGCGGCATCCACCGCATCGACGGCGACATTGTGGGCGACGACTCGTGGTATGTTTGGGAACCCTTCGGCAACGGCTGGTCCATCGACGACCCCACCTACGATTACGGCGCGCCCGTGTCAGCCCTCACCGTCAACGACAATGCTTTTACCCTGAGCGTCCGTCCCGGCGCGCAGGATGGCGACCCGGCCGCGATCGAGCTCAACCCCGCCGCGGAATACTACAGCGTCGACAACCGGATCCGCACCCTGGCCTCGGTCGGCGATCAACATGTGGATCGCCGCATTCACTATTCGCGCGCCGCCGGCAGTATGACGCTTAAGCTCTGGGGCGCCATCCCTCTGAGCGGCCGCGGCGAGGATCTCACGCTCGGCATTGACGACCCCGCTCTCTACGCCGCCATCGCCTTTCGACAGGCGCTGGAGGAGCGCGGCATTACAGTGACGGGTACCGCTATTGCCCACCATCTCTACCCCAACGAAGTGGCCGATCTGAAACAGGGCACGCCCGCGCCGCCTGTTGCCAGTATCGGGCAGGATGCCGAACCTGGCATCGAGTTGGCCGCGCGCACGTCCGCGCCGCTTCTCGAAGACCTGCGCATCACTGCTAAAGTCAGCCAGAACCTGCACGCGGAGCTCGATCTGCGCGCCGTGGGCCGCGCCCGCCGCAATATGGGCAGCGTGGAAGCGGGACTCGACGAGTTGAAGGCGTTCCTCACCGAGGCGGGCGTCGATCCCGGCGGCTATAGCATCAATGACGGCTCGGGCCTGGCGCGCCTCAACCTGGTGAGCCCGGCGACCGTGGTCAAGCTGCTCGGCTACATGTACGCATCGCCGGCGCGCGATAACTTCCTTTCGATCTTGCCTGTCGGCGGCCAGGACGGCACGCTGAATGCGCGATTCGGCGGCCCATCGATTGCGGGACGCATTCACGCGAAGACGGGGTCGCTCGCGCACGTCAGCGCGCTCTCCGGATACGCCCAGCGCCGCCGCGGCGATTGGATCGCGTTTTCGATCCTGGCGAATAATTATAACGGGCCCACGGCGGAGGTACGCGCGGTGATGGACCGGATCTGCGAGTTGTTGCTGGAGTAAGTGGCGCGGGCCCATGGCCTGCGCAGTCCCGAGCCGCTCTTAGCGCTCGGCGAGCGGGCGCCAATTAAGGAAATGGGCTTGACGGCTCGAATTGAAGCTGGAGTGAAGGGCCAAGTCATCGTCTTTGCGCCCCTCAGAACGATCGAACCATAAGCCCCGGAATCATTTTGAAGTGGCGAACGTTTAAGGTGCCGATGGCGTAGCCGAAATGCAAGGCGGTTGCGCCGATTTGCAGGTCCGCGAAAGAGATCGGCAGCCCCTGTTTCCTCGCTTCCGCATCCACCTTCGCTGCAAGCTGTCCCATCTCTTTCGTGAACGGCTCTACACGCGTTAGCGCGCCAGAGTCCATGTTCGAGTTCGATCACGCTCACGGCTGAGAGCGGAATGTCGGTGACGCCGGCGCTCGCGCGTATGGCAGTCAGAAGCTGGCTGACAGGTCGCGCCTTCCGCTCCGCGTCAATCGGCACGCTGGAGTCGAGTACTAATCCCACGAGGGAGGACTCAGAGGCTCGCGGTGTGCGTCGATGGCGGCTTGCACATCCTTGGCGAAGTTTGCGTCGGGAACTGGCGCGAAGCCAAGCTTCTCTTCGTAGGCTTTCGCCAGCGCGATGGATTCATCAATGGATCGGCCCGGTCCTTGGCGCGGCCGGATGATCGCCACGGGCATCTGGTCGCTCGACAAGGCTTCACGCCCGTACCTGTCGCGCTCTAGTGTTGCGTTTCATTAAAACGTATCTAATTAATTGGACGCCGAAGTTCAGTATTGCCTTCTTGTCCGCCAGGCGGGACGAGCGTCCGAAGTTGGTTGCCAGCCCACATAGAAGGTGTTTTGGGCCGCGGATGAACGCAGATAAACGCCGGTAAATAAATCATAATTCTTATCGGCGTTCATCGGCGTTTATCGGCGGCCAATGCCTCTTTTCGATGTTGGTCCTCCGCCTCCTCGTGTGAGTGATGCCCGCATCACAAACAAAGCATTATGGATATGTTTTATCGAAACTTATACTAGTTTCGTGGTACGCGGGGCAGCCGGGATCGTACACCCATAGGCGTTGAAATAAGAGCCCCAGGCCAGAATTCGGACTCGGGCCGCCGCTGGGTTGTTCGGCCGCCGCTTGCTTGAGGTTAAATGGGGCTTCTTGCCCGTGCCGCGCAGAATCCCCGGACGGTCGCATCTGGCGTAGCTTCGGTACGGTCGTCAATACTCCCAGCCATGCCACCGCGTACTTCTCCGAGAGGGCGACAAAACCCGTCCATTTACGGCGTCGCACGGGGTCGCCGGGTGGCCAGTTTCCGATACAGCACTTGGGCTTATTGGAAACGGGCTCGCCTCTCACTTGGCCGTATCAACGCCTATGTGAATAACTATAATGGGCCCACAGCGGAAGTGAGGGCGGTGATGGACCGGAGCTGCGAGCTGATGCTGGAGTAAGTGGCGCGGCTATGGCGCACACAGACGTCAATCCGGCTAACATGGAGATTGGCGGCCCTTAGCCGGCAACACGGGAAGGAAAATCCATGACTCTCGACCGTACCGGCGACCTAGGTGAACAACGTCAACACGTCCACGCCTATATCGACCGCTTGCCTGGCGATCAGCTCACGGTCGTATGCGGCCTCCTTGAAGCCATGCTCTCGCCGCTCGACCGCAAGCTGGCGCTGGCTCCCATTGACGATGAACCGGTCACCCCCGAAGACAAGGCCGCTATTCAGGCGGGTGTCGCCTCGCTCGAACGAGGAGGCGGGGCGCCCATGGAAGAGGTCCTGGCCGATTTTGGTCTGACGATGGACGACTTTCGGGAAATGGCCCGGACGCCAGGCCCAGAAGACCCGGCTTAGGAATGGCTACGCGGGTTATCTTTTCCGATGAAGCCCGCGCCGACATCCGTGCCATCGACCGCGACACGGCATTGCGGCTGCTCAAAGCCTTGGCCCGCTTCCTCGAAACCGAAGCCGGCAATGTCAAATAGTTATAGGGTTTCGATCCGCCACATTATCGCCTCCGGAACGGCGACTGGCGGGTAATCTTTCGCAAAACCGGCGCGGAGACGATTTAGGTTGTCCGCGTTCGTTATCGCCGCGAAGCTTACCGGGAGTAGCCCGGCCACTGGACCGCCGTCACGCATTGTGCCCCGGCCGAAGTCTGGCGGCGCGCGCACCACCTCGTAGCCGGCTGAAAACCGGCTGTAGCCAGGATTGGCCGCCCCACAAACACGCTATCCTTGGAACTTCTCATGCCCGTAGTAATCTCTATGCTCCGCGGCGTCAACGTCGGCGGGCACAACCGGATCAAGATGGAAGCGCTCCGGGCCCTCTACGAATCCCTTGGCTTGCTCGACGTACAAACCTACGTGCAAAGCGGCAACGTGGTTTTCAGAACTAAGGAACGCAACCTCGTTCCGCTGGCCAGACGCATTGAAGACGGAATCGAGCGCGGTTTCGGCTTTCGCCCTGGCGCGGCCCTTCGCACGCCGTCCGAGCTACGCGACGCCATCGCGAAAAATCCCTACGCCGGCCGGCAGAATATCGACCCCGGCAAGCTCCTGCTCACATTCCTTTCCACCGAACCGGACGCCGAAGCGCGCGGCAACGCTCTTGCGATCAAGACCTTCCCCGAAGAGTTGCGGATCGACGGCCGGGAGGTCTACATCTATTTTCCTAACGGTATGGGGCGTCCCAAAATGTCGTGGCCGCGCATTGAGAAAGCGCTGAAGACTTGGGGAACGGGCAGAAATTGGAATACGGTCACGAAGCTCCTCGAAATTGCCGAGGCGCTGGAAACCGCCCGGTAGTTCTCCGGTACCCCGATCCGCCGATTTGACATGCCGCCGGGGAGCGCGGTAAAACAATTCATGCCTACCTCATCCCGGCGCGCGTTTCTCGCCGTAGGTTTCGGCGCCGCCGCAGCCACGCGGTTTGCGCTGGCGGATAACTCGAGCGACCTAACGTCGTTGACGCTGAAGCAGGCCTCCGAGCGCATCCGGTCTAAGAAGGTCTCTCCGGTAGAGCTCACCGAAGCCTGTCTCGACCGCATCAAGACTTATAACCCGAAGATCGACGCCTGGATCACGGTGATCCGCGACGGCGCGTTGGCGCAGGCCAGGGCGCTCGAAAAGGAACAGGCGGCCGGCCAATTGCGCGGCCCGCTGCACGGAATTCCCATCGGCCTGAAAGACAATATCGAAACCGCCGGCGTGCGCACCACCGCGGGCAGCAAGACTCTGTCGGGCAACATTCCGGCCGAGGACGCCGAAGTGACGCGGCGGCTCAAGGCCGCGGGCGCTATCGTAATCGGTAAGTGCAATATGCACGTTTTCGCCTCGGGCGCCACCTCGGCCGTGAGTTATTACGGGCCGGTGCGCAATCCGTGGAACCTGGAGCTGATCGCGGGCGGCTCTTCCGGCGGCTCGGCGGCCGCGGTTGCCATGCAGAACTGCTATGCCGCGCTGGGGACCGATACCGGGGGCTCCATCCGCACTCCGTCCGCTATGTGCGGCGTGGTGGGTTTCAAGCCCACCTATGGACGGGTCAGCATCCGCGGAATTGTGCCGTTGACCTGGTCGCTCGATCACTGCGGGCCGATCGCGCGGACCGTGGAAGATACGGCGATGGTGTTACAGGTCATCGCCGGTTACGATCGCCTCGACTTGCAAAGCATCGACTACCCCGTGCCGGATTATTCCGCTGGTATCGGCGCGCCGGTGACGCAGTTCCGGATTGGCATTCCGCCGATGTTCTACGACGGCCTGGAGGACGAAGTGGCGCACGCCATGGAAGACGCGATCGCGCTGCTGAGCAAGCTGACCAAGGGGTCGCAAGAAGTGGAGATGCCCTCGATTCTCGATACCGGCGCGGGCAGCGAGGGGACCGTCTATCGCGAAGCATTGGGCAGCGGTTTTGTCGGCGGAGAGACCACGGGCGGCGGAGCCGGTGGCGCGGGAGGCGGCGGTGGGGGCGGCGGCAGCGCGCGCGCGGTGGATTACATCCGCGAATGGCGCAACCTGCGCTTGGTACGGCGCAGCGTGGACGATGAAGTGTTCCAGAAACAAAACGTCGACTTTCTGATTACGCCTACGATTCGCGAGTTGCCCTGGACCATTGAAGAGGAACTGGGGCGGGCCGCCAACGCTCGACCGCGCAATCCGAAACCGGGAAATACGCGATCTCTGGACGATTACGGATTGCCCACGATCACGCTGCCGTGCGGCTTTTCGAAAGCCGGGCTGCCGATCGGCCTGCAAATCAGTGGACCGAACCTAGCCGAGACGAATGTGCTCGCGCTGGCCTATGCCTATCAGCAGGCTACCGATTGGCACACGCGCCAGCCGCCGCTTCAGCCGGACACCAAAGTGCCGGTGCTTTCGAAAACGGCGGCCGCACAGACCGGCGAGGCGCTCAACAGGTAATGTGGCACCGGCCTCCCGGCCGGTCGATGGCAGATGAAAGCCGGCTGCAGCCATGATTGGCTGCCCCACAAAGCACTACAACTCGGGGAAGCGGCTCACGGGAAAAGTATCGAGCGGCGTGGAGCGCTGCTGCACCAGCACTCCGCCATCCACCACCAGACACGCGCCGGTGATGTAGCGGGCATCTTCCGTGGCCAGAAATACGGTTGGTCCGGCCAAGTCTTCCGCGTCGCCCAGGCGGCCCATCGGAACCACTTGCCCGCGCTCGGCGGCAAGTGCGTCGTCAATGTCGTAAGTGCGGATCAGGCCAGGCACAACGGCGTTGACGCGGATTCCGTATGGCGCCAGATCGAGCGCCATGGCCCGGGTCATAGCCTCGATGCCGCCCTTGGACGCATCGTAGGCCACGTTGCCGCGGTGCGCGCGAGTGGCCCCGCCGCTCGACATGTGAATGATGGCGCCGGAACGCTTCCGGGCCATCACGTGCGCAGCCCGCAACGAGCAGAGGAACGCGCCCTTGAGGTTGACGCCCAGGACGTGGTCCCACCAGGCTTCGTCGCCTTCCAGAAAGTGGCGCGCGGCGTAAATATCGCCGGCATTGTTCACCAGCACGTCGATGGTTCCGAAGCGGTCGAGCAACTGGTCGAACATGGCGTCGACTTGCGCCTTGCTGGAGACGTCTGCGGCGATGCCGGTTGCCTCGGGGATAGCCGCGGCCACTTCGCGGGCGCGGTCTTCGTGCAGGTCGTTGACGGCCACCAGGGCCCCTTCGGCGCCGAAGCGCTCGGCGATGGCGCGGCCGATTCCGTGGCCGGCGCCGGTGACCAGGACGACTTTGCCGGCGAATCGTTGGGATGAGTTCATGTTAGTAGGCTAACAGCCAGGCGGTGAGCCAGGGCGCCTGCACGGGGCTATACTGGAATTTTGAAACCACCGACTTCCGCGCCACTGTCCACTGTCGCTTCTACAACAATTCGTTTCTACGACGCAGCCATCGGCAAGAAAGTTCTGATGGCGGTCACCGGCATCATCCTGTTCGGATATGTGCTGGGCCACATGTTAGGGAACCTTCAGATTTTTGCGCCCGATCGCGATCAGATCAACCATTACGCGGCGTTTCTACACAGTCCTGCGAACGTTGTTCCGCTGTGGGCCATTCGCGTGATTTTGCTCGCGGCGGTGGTGCTGCACATTGTTGCGGCCCTCCAGCTTACGAACCTGAAGAGCGACGCGCGGCCGCAGGGATACATCAAGAAGAAGAACGTGCCCTCTTCCTACGCCGCTCGCACCATGATTTGGAGCGGGCCAATCATCGCGGCATTTGTGATTTTTCACGTGCTGCACCTCACCGTGGGCGCGGTGATGCCGTTGCGCGAAGTGGGCGCGAACCAACCGGATGTGCGCTACAACGTGGTGAGCGCTTTTCAGAATCCCGCGGTGTCGCTGTTCTACATTCTCGCCGTGGCGTTGTTGTGCATCCACCTGTATCACGGGCTGTGGAGCATGCTGCAATCGCTCGGCTGGGTCAGCCCGCGCCGTTCGCAGGCCATCAAAAATGGCGCGGCTGCGTTCGCGATTCTGGTTTGTCTGGGGTTCGTTTCCGTGCCTGTCGCGGTGATGGCGGGGCTGGTGACGTACTAGGCACTGACTTAGTGAATCATGACTGAATGAACCATGGAACTCGATTCGAAGTGCCCCAGCGGACCGATTGAGACGCGCTGGGACCGCGGCCGGTTCTCGCTGAAACTGGTCAACCCCGCCAACAAGCGCAAGCATACGATTATCGTGGTGGGCACGGGCCTGGCCGGCGGATCGGCGGCGGCGACGCTTGCCGAGCTTGGCTATAACATTAAGAGTTTTTGCTTTCAGGATTCGCCGCGGCGCGCGCACAGCATCGCGGCGCAGGGCGGAATCAACGCCGCCAAGAACTATCACAACGACGGAGACAGCATTTACCGGCTGTTCTACGACACGGTGAAGGGCGGCGATTTCCGCTCGCGCGAATCGAACGTCTACCGGCTGGCGCAGATCAGCGTCAACATCATCGACCAGTGCGTGGCGCAAGGCGTGCCGTTCGCGCGCGAGTACTCCGGGTACCTGGATAACCGCAGCTTCGGCGGCGCGCAGGTTTCGCGCACGTTCTATGCGCGCGGGCAGACGGGGCAGCAATTGCTGTTGGGGGCGTATCAGGCGCTGGAGTGGCAAATCGGGCAAGGGCGCGTCGCCATGTATCCGCGCACGGAGATGCTCGATCTGATTGTGATCGACGGGAGCGCGCGCGGCATCGTCACGCGCAATTTAATCACGGGTAAAGTGGAATCGCACATCGCGGACGCGGTGGTGCTGGCCACCGGCGGCTACGGCAACGTCTATTACCTTTCCACGAATGCCAAAGGTTCGAACGCGACGGCGATCTGGCGCGCGTACAAGCGCGGCGCGCTGTTTGCGAACCCGTGCTTCACGCAAATCCATCCCACGTGCATTCCGGTCTCGGGCGAGTATCAATCGAAGCTGACACTGATGAGCGAATCGCTGCGCAACGATGGACGGGTATGGGTGCCCTTGAAGAAGGGCGACACGCGGCCGCCCAACCAGATTCCGGAGACGGAGCGCGATTACTACCTGGAGCGCCGCTATCCCAGCTTCGGCAACCTGGTGCCGCGCGACGTGGCTTCGCGCAACGCCAAGCTGGTGTGCGACGAAGGCCGCGGCGTGGGCGCAACGGGATTAGCGGTGTATCTGGATTTCCGCGACGCCATCGAGCGGCTTGGGCGGGAAACCATCGCCGACCGCTACGGCAACCTGTTCGAAATGTATGAGCGCATCACCGGCGAAGACCCATATCAGACCCCGATGCGCATCTTCCCCGCGATCCACTACACTATGGGCGGGCTGTGGGTGGATTATAACCTGATGACGACCATCCCGGGCCTGTATGCGATCGGCGAAGCGAATTTCTCGGATCACGGCGCCAACCGGCTGGGCGCGAGCGCGCTCATGCAGGGACTGGCGGACGGCTATTTCGTTCTGCCGAATACCATCAACGATTACATTGCCGCGGCGAAACCGGAAAAAGTCGACGCGTCGCATCCGGCGGTTCGCGAGGCCGAACAGCAAGTGGCCGCGCTCACCAAGAGGCTGCTGGATATTCACGGAACGCGCTCGGTGGATTCCTATCATCGCGAGTTGGGCAAGCTGATGTGGGACTACTGCGGCATGTCGCGCACCGCCGCGGGTCTGAAGCACGCGCTGGCGAGAATTCCGGAGTTGCGGGAACAGTTCTGGCGCGATCTCAGAGTTGTCGGCGACGGCGAGCAGCTGAACCAGTCGCTGGAAAAGGCCGGGCGCGTGGCCGATTTCCTCGAATTGGCGGAGCTGATTTGCACGGATGCGCTGGAGCGCAATGAATCGTGCGGCGGCCATTTCCGCGAGGAGTATCAGACCGCGGACGGTGAAGCGGCGCGCGACGACGCGAATTATTCCTACGCCGCGGCATGGGGATTCCGCGGCGTGGGCGTTCACCCCCAGCTGCACAAGGAGCCGCTCGATTTCGAATACGTGCATCCGGCGCAGCGGAGCTACAAGTAATGCGCATCGTTCTGCATATCTGGCGGCAGCGCAACTCGAGCGACAAGGGCCGCATGGTGCGCTACGAAGTTCCGAATGTCAACGAGCACATGTCGTTCCTTGAGATGCTGGATATCCTGAACGAGGACCTGATTGCGCGCAACGAAGACCCGGTAGCCTTTGACAGCGATTGCCGCGAGGGCATCTGCGGCATGTGCGGCTGCATGGTGAATGGCGTGGCGCACGGCCCGGCGCGCGGCACGACGCTGTGCCAGCTTCACATGCGCCATTTTAAGGACGGCGACGAGCTATACCTGGAACCGTGGCGCGCCCGCGCGTTCCCGGTGATCAAAGATCTGATCGTGGACCGGACGGCGTTCGACCGGCTGATTGCCGCGGGTGGATTCATCTCCGTTTCCACCGGCAGTGCGCCCGACGGCAATGCGATTCTGATTCCGAAACACGATGCCGACCGCGCCATGGATGCGGCTGCCTGTATCGGCTGCGGCGCTTGCGTGGCCATGTGTCCGAACGCTTCGGCGTCGCTATTCATGGGCGCGAAGATCGCCCACTTGGGGACGCTGCCGCAGGGTCAGCCGGAGCGCGGGTCGCGGGTGTTGGCGATGGTGGCGCAGGCGAAAGAGGAGACATTCGGAAGCTGCGCCAACATAGGCGAGTGCGAAGCGGTTTGTCCGAAAGGGATCAAGCTCGACGTGATTGGTCGGATGAATTGGGATTTTATCCGGGCGAGCTGGGGCTGGTGAACGGCGGGTAAGTTATCTAAGCCAGGGTCTGCCTCAAATATCCGGCCACGTCGCTGACGAAGCGGTGAACCGAAACCTCGGCGATGCGGTGTCCGACGATCGCGTTCACGGCTTTTCCCACTGTGCCCAGCGGCGGTTCGTAAAGACCGGCGAAATCCAACTGCGTTTCGGTGCGAGTCAATGGATAAACGGAGAGTTCCGCCTTCATGAATGGGAACAGGCTCGGCATTTTCGCCGCCTGCCATTCCAGCTGCAACCGCGTTACGGGGCCCGCCATGGCTTCGGATGCCTGCTCCTCGATCTTCGTTACGGAGATGACGATATCGGCTTCGACCCCTATTCCGCCTATGTCGACGCGCAGCTCGGAAGCAACTGACCGCGCGCGGGACGCAGCGGCCTTGGTGGCCGACTGGAACACCGCCAGCGCGTCTTTGCTCAGCGCGTCGCGGACTTGCTCATACGGATGATTGACGTAGTCGTAGCACGAAATCTCACGCCCTTTGCTCATCGGAATCGCTCCGCCATACTGCGTATCGTAGCGTACTCTAGGTTGCCCACCGGCGGCTGGCAAGCTAAAGCATGCCCCACCAAACTACTCGTTCATAATCGGTTGCATTTCTTCGAACGGCAGCGGGCGTACGGCGGAGTTCTTCATAATGATGCGCGCGCAGGTGTTCCAACGCAGAATCGCATCGTCGTTGCCGGATGGCCGGATGGCCTCCGCCTCTTCGTATAGCTCCATTGCCTTGCGCAACGCGTGATACGCCGCCGCAGCGCTACTGGGACGCCCTTGCCGCAGGTGCGCGTGCGCCTCGCGCTCCCACACGATGCCGCCGTAGTAGGCGCGGTCGTAACGACTCGGCATGCGCCCCAGCAGTTCGCGCGCGCTAGCCGGCGTGGCGCCAGCGCCGAATTGGTCTGTGCGCGCCAGAAGCAGGGCAATCAGGGCCTGCTCGTTGTCGGGCGCTATCGAGAGAATATCCAGGCAGATGCTCTCGGCCAGGTTGGGCTCATTCAACAGCCGGTAACGCTCTACCTTTGATAGCGCCTCGGCGATGCTTTCCGGCGAGATGCGCTTCAGATCGAATTGCATGATGACCTCGGTCTACAAATTCGATCTTAGCGGAATTAAAGCCTGGCGTTTATATGCAGTCGGAGCCGGTCCCACATGCCCCACCCAAAAAGAACAAGATCAATGCCATCGGCCACCAAAACACCAGTGGCGCTCCGGCCAGCATCCACAGGCCGCGCTTCCCAAGTCTCAGCAGCGCGATGATCGCGAGCAAGCTCCAGAGCGCGCCGAGCGCCAAGCTCACAACGAAATAATCCGACGTGCTCGGCGTCAAAGGCAATATCGTCCATCGCATAGAAACCGCTAGTGCGCCCAGTGTCAATGACCCGAGCAAGAATCGACCGAATTGCTTCATATACTTTTTCGCGGCCTTACGGCGACCTCGATGTCACTCATTGGCCCGGCTCAAGTGCCGTAGCACCACGATCATATTGCCCACGCCAAGCTTTTGCGGGTCGGGATCGGCGAGGCGGGTCTCAATGGGAATCCAATCGAGGATGGTTCCCAGGTCCGCGACGATTTCGCCTGTGGCGCGGTCCCTGGGAGGATGAGTTTTCTCCCATTCATTGAACCGCGCTAAAGCTTCGTGGAACGCTTGGATTTCCTCGCGGAGCATCGACTTTATGGTAACGGATTAGGCAGCGCGGTTTCCGCCGGCAAAAGACGCGTTCACACGAGTGTGAACGCTGCACGCAGGAGTGCGCGCGCCACGCACCATGGGCCACGGGCCACGTCTCAGTTTCCTCCAAACATGCGGAAGAGTTTCGATAGCGGGTCGAAGAACCTATCCACTACCCGCTCCTTCAGGGGAATAATCGCGTTGTCGGTGATGGTGATGCTCTCGGGGCAGACCTTGGTGCAGCACTTGGTGATGTTGCACAGGCCAATGCCGTGCTGCTGGCGCAATGCCGGGACCCGGTCGGCCACGTCGAGCGGGTGCATTTCGAGCGCGGCCGTGTACACCAGGAAGCGCGGACCGATGAACTCGTCGTGCATGTGATGGTCGCGCAGCACGTGGCATACGTCCTGGCACAGGAAGCACTCGATGCACTTGCGGAATTCCTGGACGCGGTCGGAATCCTCCTGCGCCATCCGCCATGTGCCGTCGGCGGCGTCGGGCTTGCGCGGCTGGAATTTCGCGATGCCCTTTTTGACGCGGAAGTTCCAGCTCACATCCGTCACCAGGTCGCGAACATGTGGAAAGGCTTTCATCGGCTCGATGGTCACGGGCTTATCGAGCGGCAGAGTGTTCAGCCGCGTCATGCACATCAGCTTGGGCATGCCGTTGATCTCGGCGGAGCACGAACCGCACTTGCCAGCCTTGCAGTTCCAGCGGACCGCCATGTCGCCGGCTTGCTCGGCCTGTATGCGGTGCACGGCATCGAGCACCACCATGCCGGCGTCGGCCTCGGTGGAATAGTCGCGGAACTCTCCCTGGCCTTGTTCCCCGCGCCAGATGCGAAACGTCGCCTGCGCCATTTATTTATTCTCCTCAACTATGCGCTTCAGCTCTTCGGGCATGGGACGGAGCGGCTCGCGCGTGATTTCCACGCCGCCTGACGCACTCTTCCGCGCGACGATATTAAACGTGGCGTAGTTCTCGTCCTTGGCCGGATAGTCGTCGCGGAAATGCCCGCCGCGGCTTTCCTTGCGCTCCAGTGCGGAGAGCGTGATGATCTCCGAAATGGTCAGCAGGTTGTGCAGATCGATGGACGTATGCCAGCCGTTGTTGTATTCGCGATGCCCGGCGACAACGGCGCGTTCGGCGCGCTGTTTCAACTGCTCGATCTGCTGCATAGCTTGCTGCATTTCGCCCTCTTGCCTAACGATGCCGACTAATTCCTGCATCGTATCCTGCAACGTGTATTGCACGGCATAGGGATTTTCGGGGCCCTCGCGCGCAAACGGCTCGAGCGCGCGCCTCTCGGCCGCGGCGACTGCTTCCCGGTTCACCGCGCCCAGCGTATTGGCTTTCGCAAACAGCGCGGCATACTCGCCCGCGCGCTTGCCGAACACCAGCAGATCGGACAGCGAGTTGCCGCCCAACCGGTTGGCGCCGTGCAGCCCCGCGGCGCATTCGCCGGCGGCGAACAGGCCGGGCACGCTCGACATCTGCGTATCGCCATCCACGTGGATGCCGCCCATCATGTAATGCGTGGTCGGGCCGACCTCCATCGGGACCTGGGTGATATCGATATCCGCAAGTTGCTTGAACTGGTGGTACATGCTGGGCAGCTTCTTCTTGATATGCTCGGCGGCGTTGGGGATCTTTTCCTTGATCCACGCGATATCGAGGAACACGCCGCCGTGCGGGCTGCCGCGGCCTTCCTTCACTTCGCGGCGGATGCAGCGCGCCACGTGGTCGCGCGTCAGCAATTCCGGCGGACGGCGCGAGTTTCTATCGCCCTGCGTGTAGAGCCATCCTTCTTCCTCGTTGTCGGCCGTCTGATTCTTGTAGAGCGGCGGAATATCGTCGAACATGAAGCGCTTGCCGTCCTTGTTGCGCAGCACGCCGCCTTCGCCGCGCACCCCCTCGGTGACCAGAATGCCGCGCACGCTGGGCGGCCAGATCATGCCGGTGGGGTGGAACTGCACGAATTCCATATCCATCAGCGCGGCGCCGGCGTTATAGGCGAGCGCCTGCCCATCGGCCGTGTATTCCCAACTGTTGCTGGTGATCTTGTAGGCGCGCCCGATGCCGCCGGTGGCCAGCACCACGGCCTTGGCGCGGAACAGGTGGAAGCGGCCGCGTTCGCGGTCATACCCGAAAGCGCCGGCGATGCGGCCATCGTCCTTGAGCAGCGTGAGCACGGTGTGCTCCATGAAAACGTCGAGCCCGAGATGGATGCCATGGTCCTGCAAGGTGCGGATCATTTCAAGGCCGGTGCGGTCGCCCACGTGCGCCAGGCGCGGATAGCGGTGGCCGCCGAAATTGCGCTGCAGGATGCGCCCATCGGCGGTGCGGTCGAAGAGCGCGCCCCAGGCTTCCAGCTCGCGGACGCGGTCGGGCGCTTCCTTGGCGTGCAGCTCAGCCATGCGCCAGTTGTTGAGATACTGGCCGCCGCGCATAGTGTCTGAGAAATGCACTTTCCAGTTATCGCGCTCATCCACATTGGATAGCGCCGCCGCCACGCCGCCCTCCGCCATTACGGTGTGGGCTTTGCCGAGCAGCGACTTGGTGATGACGGCGGTTTTGGCTCCGCCCGCGGATGCCTCCACGGCTGCCCTGAGCCCCGCGCCGCCCGCTCCGATAATCAATACGTCGTGTTCATGCGTCTGGTATTCGGCCACTAGAGGATTCTCCAATCGGACCATATGCCCATCGAGCACATGCGGATGTACAAGTCGGAGAATCCGACCGAAAACAGACTGCACCACGCGAATAGCATGTGTCGGCGATTGAGGCAGCTGACGCAATCGTAGGCGCGCTTGCGAACCGGAGTCCCCGTGAGACGGTCGCGAACGCCGCCGATCAAGTGGCGCATGGAATGGCAGCCGAACGTATAGCAGCTCAGAAGCACGACGTTTACCGCGAGCACCACCGTGCCCACGCCAATGCCGAAATGGCCGTCAAACCAGAGCGCCTTCCACACGTCATGCGCCAGCAGCACGATGAAGATCACGGCCAGGTAGAGAAAATAGCGATGGATGTTCTGCACGATCAGCGGGAACGAGCGCTCGCCCAGATATTTCTTGCGCGGCTCGCCCACGGTGCACGAAGGCGGATCGGCCCAGAAGGCCTTATAGTAGGCGCCGCGGTAGTAGTAGCAGGTGAAGCGGAATCCGCCGGGCGCCCAGAGAATGAGCATGGCGGCGCTCACCCAGACCGGTATCCAAGAGGGCCGGGCGCTCAGCAAGGCATGCGGCGAATCGCCGAAAATAAGCGGCGAGTAGAAGGGCGAAAGGTAGGGGCCAAATTCGTAATGATTGCCCTGCATCGCGGCCCAGGTAGAGTAAACGATGAAGGTGGAAAAGCCTAGAAACACGGCCAGCGGCGTCACCCACCAATTGCCTGTGCGCGAGGTCTGGCCGAAGCCCGCGCGCACTAATGGAACGTCAATTTGAGCCATCCAGGGGCCCCTCCCAATCGCATTGTAGAATCGATAGTTAGCGTAACGAATCGCGTTTAGGAGAGTCAAGGAGCATCGTGCCAAAGCGATCACTTACCTTCCATAGGGCCATCGCTTTCCCGGCGCTCATCCTTGCCGCCGCGAGCGCATTTCCCCAGCAGGCCACGCCAGCCCGCGACGGAGTGACCGTCACGGCGAACGGAGTTACGCTGCAAGTAACGGCGCTGCGCGATAACATTCTGCGCGTACGCATGTGGAAGGGCGAGGCCGTGCCGGAGGATACTTCGTGGGCGGTGTTGCCCGCGGCCCGCACCAGCACTGTACCGGTGACTGGCGAGGCGCATGGATTCAGCACGAAAGCGCTTCGCGTGAGCGTGGACGACCGTCTCGGTCTGACTGTCACCGACCTGCAGGGCAGCGTGCTGCAAAAGGACGCCGCGCCGGTGCAGTGGGATAGCAACCGGTTCAGCATCGTTAAGCAGCTCACTCCCGGCGACCACTTTTTCGGGCTGGGAGACAAGCCGGGGCCGCTTGATCGCGGCGGCCAGGCGTTTACGATGTGGAACACGGACGCCTTCGGGTGGCAGGAATCGAGCGACCCCATCTACAAGAGCATTCCATTTTTCCTGAACGTGAACCACGGACGCGCGCTGGGCGTGTTCCTGGATAATACGTGGCGGACAGACTTCGACTTCGGCCGCGCGGATGCCACGCGCTACACCTTCGGGGCGCTGAACGGGCCGGTGGACTATTACCTGATGTACGGTCCGGAGCCGAAGCAGGTAGTGACGGACTGGGCGTGGCTGACCGGGCCGTCGCCGCTGCCGCCGCTGTGGGCGCTGGGTTTCCAGCAATCGCGCTACTCGTATTTTCCAGAGTCGCAGCTACGCGAAATCGCCGGGCGCTTGCGCAAAGACCGCATCCCAGCAGACGTGCTCTGGCTCGATATCGACTTCCAGCACAATAACTGGCCGTTCACGGTGGACGAGAAGGCGTTTCCGGATTTCAGCGGCCTGGTGCGGGATTTAGCGCGTGAGAATTTCAAGCTGGTGGTGATCACCGATCTGCATATCGCCAGGCAGCCGAATGCCGGGTACGCGCCGTATGATTCAGGCGTTGCCGGCGACCACTTCGTCAAGAACCCGGACGGTTCAACCTATGTGGGCACGGTGTGGCCGGGGGCTGCGGTATTCCCGGATTTCACACAGGCGCGCACGCGGCAGTGGTGGGGGTCGCTCTACAAGGGCTTCGCCGGCATGGGCGTTGCAGGCTTCTGGAACGACATGAACGAGCCCGCGGTCTTCGACGGCCCTGGCAAGACTATGCCGGACAACGTGCAGCATCGCATCGACGAACCCGGCTTCCGCAAGCGCACCGCCTCGCACCTTGAAATCCACAATATTTTCGGCATGCAGAACGCTCGCGGCACCTATGAGGGCGAGCTTGCGCTGCGGCCCAATGAACGGCCCTTTGTGATGACGCGCGCAAGCTACGCGGGCGGCCAGCGCTACGGCGCCACATGGACCGGCGATAACAGCTCCACCTGGAATCACCTGCGCATGACGACGCCTCAGCTCGTCAATCTGGGTCTTAGTGGATTCTCGCTGTCGGGCGCCGATGTGGGCGGATTCGCCGGCTCGCCGCCGCCCGAACTGCTGACTAAGTGGATCGAGATCGCGGCGTTTCAACCGATTGATCGCGACCATTCCGCCAAGGGAACGCGCATGCACGAGGTATGGGTGGATGGACCGGAGCAGGAGGCCATCCGGCGCCGCTTCATCGAAGAGCGTTACCGGCTTATGCCATACCTGTACACAGTCGCGGAAGAGACTTCGCGCGACGGCCTGCCCATCGACAGGCCGCTATTTCTGGAGTTCCCGCATGCGACCGGCGATGGCAGTCCCTTCGACCTGACTACGGGTGGGAGTGAGTTTCTCTTCGGCAGCCGCATCCTGGTGGCGCCGAACCCTTCGCCCGAGGAAGTCGCTCCTTACACGATCCACTTACCCCCCGGCGCCTGGTATGACTATTGGACCGGCGAGCAAGTGACTCGCAGCCAGCTCACTGACACGATGGATCTGGAGCAGCGCGATAAGGTGATTGCGCAGAAGCCGCTGATGGTAACGCCGAAGCTGGAGCAGTTACCGGTCTACGTGCGCGCCGGAAGCATTCTACCTATTGCGCCACTTACGCAGAGTACTGCCGAGACTCCCGACGGCCCCCTGACGCTGCGAGTGTTCCCTCCGGCGGCTGGCCTGAACGCGCCCAGCGAGGCTTGCGCGGGCGAAGTCTACACCGACGATGGTCACAGCTTCGACTTTCGCCAGGGTCAGTTCGCGCGCATTCACTTTACTTGCTCCACCGCGGCGGATGGGTCACTCAATGTAGAGATCGCAAAGCAGGAAGGGCAATGGAAGCCATGGTGGCATGAATACCGCGTGGAGGTAGTAAGTTGGATTCCAAAACAGACTAGCGCTTCGGTGAATGGGAGAGACTCCGCAGTAACTCAAGTGGATGGACGCTGGGGAGTCACGGCGCCGGCGGATGCCGACGGAGTGCGAATCGCGCTTAAGTAAGTGGTGCTTCCGGCAGCGCCAGCCGCACAACATTCGCTGGCCAGGAGCCAGGGATTCAGGGCCTAGGCGTTTGCGTGCGACTGGTTGCGCCAGCCGAACTCTGTGGCGATACTTTGTCACCATGGTTACAAACACCCTAGGCGCCCCGCGGCGAGGGTCCTGTCAGGCGGGAAGATTTCAGAGGCTCCCCCTTGCTTACCGAGAGAAGCATTTGCTATACTCATCTCGGAAACCGATATGAGTAAACCGAACGACCTCGTCCAAGGCACCCTCGATCTGCTCCTCTTGAAAATTCTTGCCCTGGAGCCCTTGCACGGGTGGGCTATCAGTCTCCGCCTGAAATCGATCTCCGGGGACGTGCTGCAGGTCAGCGAAGGATCCCTCTACCCTGCGTTGCACAAGTTGGAGCAGGAAGGCTGGATTGCGGCCGAGTGGAAGCAAACCGAAAATAACCGGCGCGCGAAGTTTTATTCACTCACCCGCCTGGGCAGGAAACAACTCGAATCGGAAGCGGCGAACTGGCGGCGGCTATCGTCCGCTATCTCCCACGTCATCCAGATCTCGGAGGCTTAGGAAGAATTATGCGGATAGAGCATTGGTGGTTCACGGCGCGCTTACGGCTCAGGTCCATCCTGCGCCGCACGCGCGTGGAACAAGAGCTCGATGAGGAGCTGCAGTTCCATCTGGAGCACAAAATCGAGGAAGGCATCGCCCATGGGTTTTCTCCAAGAGAGGCGCGCTACGCGGCCTTGCGCGCGATGGACGGACTGGCCCAGCGGAAAGAGGAGATGCGAGACATGCGGCGCATTCATTGGTTGACGGATTTCCTCGACGATGCGCAGTATGCGATCCGGAGCCTGCGCCGCACCTCCGGGCTTACCGCGTTCGTTGTGATCACGCTCGCCCTGGGTATCGGGATGACCTCGGGGACTTTCAGCATGGTCGATGCGCTGATCTTCAGGCCTTACCCGGTGCCGCATCCGAGCGGCGTAGTCACTCTGGTGAGCACCACTCACGACAGCAGCTTCGACGGTTTCTCCTATCGCGAATACCTGGACATCCGCGGCAAAACGAAAAGCTATGACGGCGTGATCGCCAACGCGGATATGGAGGCTGTCGGCTTCAGCGCCGAACCCGGAGCCACGCCGCGGGTCAGGGGCGGAATGATGGTTTCCGCTAACTACTTCCGCGTGCTGGGCGTGGAGCCGCGGCTCGGGCGCGGTTTTCGCGAGGACGAAGATCGGGCATCCGGTCGCGACGCCGTGGTGGTGCTGGGGCCGGATTTCTGGAAGCACGAATTCGCGAGCGACCCTTCCGTGCTGGGCAAGACTGTTCGCCTGAACGGCGCGGACTTCACCGTGATTGGCGTGGCTCCGGAAACCTTCCCAGGTATGCAGATATTCGGGCATCCCGATTTCTACATGCCCCTGGCGATGGCGCGTTTTTTTTCGACCGATCCGCAGAAGAAGTTTTTCGAGGATCGGGACGATCGCGAGTTGAATGTAATGGCGCGCTTGAAACCGGGCGCGACTCTGCGGCAGGCGCAGAATGAACTCGCGGTGCTCGCGAAAAACTTCGAGGGCGAGTATCCAAAGCTCAATCGCAGCCGCGGCGCGGCGGTACGCACCCAGTTCGAAATGCGGACTCAGGCTGGCGACGCCAATTGGAAATTCGGCGTGATCTTTGTGGTGCTTGCGCTGGCCGTCCTGCTGGTGGCTTGCACCAACGTTGCGGGACTTCTTCTGAGCCGCGCCCGCACGCGAACGCGCGAAATCGCCGTACGGTTGGCGCTGGGCGCCGGGCGTTTCCGGCTCATCCGGCTGCTGTTGACCGAAAGCCTGATTCTGGCGTCCCTGGGTGGATTGGCTGGAGTCGCCATCGGGTACGGCGTCGTCGAATGGTTCCACAGTAAACAAAATATTGTAATGATGACCGACTTGCCAGTCTCGCTCCCGTTCCGGATGGACACGCGCATACTGCTCGCAAGCCTCGCGTTGTCCGCCTTGAGCGCCCTGCTTTGCGGCTTGGCGCCGGCGCTGCAGAGCACGCGCGTGGACCTGGTGAACGGACTCAAGTCGGCCGACGTGGATGTGCCCGGACGCAAGCGCCTGTGGGGCCGGAACGTGCTGGTGGTGGCGCAGGTTTCCACATCCCTGATGCTGCTGACGGCGTCCTTCCTGATGGTCCGGGGTTTCCAACACGCCCTGATGGATGGAACCGGATTCACGAAAGAGCATTTGCTGATGACCAGCTTCGATCCGCGCCTGGTGCAGTACAACGCCGCGCAGACGCAGCAGTTCTATAAGCTTCTGGCCGAACGCGTGCGTGTGGCGCCCGGAGTTCAGAGCGAAGCCCTTACCCAGAATATTCCGCTCGGAGAGGACAACTTTGACGACGTCGCCTTCGTGCCGGATGGTTTTCAGATGCCGCGCGATCGCGAGAACTTCCACTCGACCATGGACACCGTCGATGAAGGGTACTTCGAGACGATGGGGATTCCGATTCTGCGCGGCCGCGGCTTCCTGGCGTCGGATGCCACGGATGCGCCGCGCGTCGCGGTCGTGAATGAGCAGTTCGCGAAACACTATTGGCCGGCTGCAGATGCGGTGGGCAAATATATCCGCCTCGATGGCCGCGCCGGCGCGCCGATTGAAATTGTAGGCGTCGCCCAGACCATCAAGTATCAATTGACCTTCGAGACGCCGATGGATTTCGTGTATCTGCCGCTGGCCCAGCATCCTGTAGCGCGCATGGTCTTGATGTTGCGGTCGAGCGGCGATCCGCTAGCATTGGTCAAGTCCGTGAAGGACGTTGTGCGGACCCTGGACTCGAACCTGCCGATGCTCGAGACCAGGACTTACGCGGACTTCTACCTGAACCGGGCCGTGAAAGGGCCGGGAGTTGCGGTAGACCTGGTGGGCGCCATGGGCGTGGTGGGCCTGCTGCTGGCCGTTGCAGGTCTGTACGGACTGGTTGCGTACAACGTAAGCCGCAGAACCCGCGAGATCGGCATACGCATCGCCCTTGGCGCGGCAAGCCCGGACGTACTGCGGCTGGTGATGGGCAAGGGCCTTGTGCTGGTCGGGATAGGCGCGGCGATCGGGCTGGCGATGGGTTTCGCCGTCGAGCGGCTCATGAATTCCATGCTGTTCAATGCCGGCGGCGTGGACATTGTGGCTTATGTGACAGTCGTGCCGTTGCTATTTCTGGTGACCATGCTGGCGGCCTATTTGCCTGCGCGAAGAGCATCCCGGATTGCGCCGACACAGGCGCTGCGATACGAGTAGTGCAGTTAGATACGAGTCGTGCAGTTAGATACAAGTAGTGCAGTTAGTTGCTGAACTCCAGATCAGTTATACACACTCGCCGACCTATAAATCCGTTTTCGCGTCTTCGTTCGCATCACCATCTCCCGGTAGGTGATGACTGTGGTACCTTTCGTGTTACGTCCGATGGCGGCAGCCTCCAACCCAGGTTTGGTCCGGTCCTTGCGACGTTGGGACCTGGTGGCCGTGGTTCTCAATGGCGTAGTGGGTGCGGGAATCTTCGGGCTCCCTTCGCGCGTGTTTGCCCTCACCGCGGATTACAGCCTGGTCTGCTTCGCGGCATGCGCGCTGTGCGTTTCCGTGATCGTCCTCAGTTTCGCGGAAGTGGCCAGCCGGTTTTCGGGAACCGGAGGTCCTTATCTGTTCGCGCGCGAGGCTTACGGTCCGTTGACTGGCTTCGTAGTTGGATGTCTGGTGTGGATCGCCCGCGTCACTTCCCTGGCTGCCAACTGCAGCTTACTGCCGGCCTATCTCGGTTTCTTCTTCCCGGCGGCGGCATCCGGTCTGCCGCGCGCGATTATCGTAGCCGGCGTTGTGACGGCGCTGGCGACAGTGAATGTGCGCGGAGTCCGCGGCGCCGCCAATGCCAGTAACGTCCTGGCGGTCGGCAAATTGCTGCCGTTAGGCGTGTTTGTCATAGCAGGTCTCTTCTTCATGCAGCCGGGCCGGTTCTCTTTCGCTGTTGCGCCCACCTACCATGCGTTTGCGCAATCCGTTTTGCTGCTTGTCTATGCCTTTACCGGCTTCGAGATGGCTGTGATCCCATCCGGGGAAATTCGGAACCCAGGACGGGACCTGCCGCCCGCACTATTGATGGGCATGGCTGTCGTCGTGACGTTTTACATCCTTATCCAGGTCGTGTGCATCGGAACGCTGCCGGGACTCGGCGGGTCGCAGAGACCGCTGGCCGATGCGGCAGCAACTTTCCTTGGAACGTGGGGCGCCGCGATGATCACGGGCGGGATCGTAATTTCGCTCGCCGGGAATCTGAACGTTTTGATTCTGGCGGCATCCAGGGTGCTGTTCGCTATGGCGGATCGAAATGAGCTGCCGGCAAAACTGGCATCCATTCATCCTCGCTTCCGCACGCCCGCGGCGGCCGTGCTCACGACGACGTCAGTCATGCTTATCCTCACTCTGACCGGCACGTTCATCCATCTGCTCACACTGAGCACGATCGCCCGTCTGGTGACCTACTTTGCCACTTGCGGCGCCCTGGTAGTTCTGCGGCGTCGCGAGAGAGCGGCCGTGGCGACTTTCCGCGTGCCAGGCGGCGTCTTCGTCGCATTCGCTGGGATGCTTCTGTGCCTCTGGCTGCTTTCAGCAGCAGCCTGAGGGGAACGCCGCCGCACCTTTTCGACCGCGGCTGAAACGCCCCATCAGGGGATGCAAATTTACAACGCGCGCGTGCTCAAGACACCGCCGATCAGCCGGCGCCCCGCGCGGGTTTCGCCTGGGACGTTTTTGGCGACGGCAAGACTGCCATTCGCAGCGGCGGCAGAATCTTCTAGACCGGTTCCCGCAGAACCAGGTGACCCAACTCGTGCAATCGCCGCCGCTGGTGGATACTCCGGCACCGAATTACACCACGATATCGAGCCTGCTGGCGACACCGCTGAGTTTGAGCCCGAGCACGGCGTTTGGAATCCAGAGTAACTACAAACCTACCGCGGTCTATAACTGGAGCTTGGGGATTCAACACATATCGGCTTCAACACAGTGCTGGACGTCGCTTATGTCGGGCATGCAGATCCGGGACTTGAACGCAACCAGTATACGGAGTGCGCCAGCAACTCCAATTACAACGCGCTCCAGGTCAATCTGAAAAGGCGGCTCTCTTCGAGGCTCACATTTACGCCTCTTACTCTTAGTCGAAAGCCATGGATGTGGCCGATACGCCCTCCACGGCCGTAAATCCGGTGTTGAACTATAACTCGTGGGATTAACGACCTGCATGGGTTTGATCGCCGCCAGGTTCTTACGCCTGTCGAGATTTGTACGTTGTAATACGCCGACCGTACGCTCCTATTCATCGCATACTTAAAAGCATGCTGCCATTTTGTTAGTTTAGCTCAGGCTATCCGCGCCTGAGGCCAGGTATGGCGACGGCGTGAGTAAGTGCCCCGTTCTTTCGGACTGTACGGTATATCTGCGCGGGCTGTACTTAACCTGACCACCGCAAGCAAATATAACCAACGCCCGGCGTGTATTGATGCTACTGTTCAAGTTGTAGCCCAAGCCAGAGAGATACATTGGCGGCTCGAAAAGATTGGTGAGAGGAACGCTTAGATGAGTACGAATAATAAGTGCGCCCACCCGGCCTGCAACTGTGTTCCACCCGCCGGTAAGGCTTACTGCAGCGACTCCTGCGAGAGTGCGAAGAAACTAACTGAATTGGCTTGCCAGTGCCAGCATCCGGAGTGCCGCGGAGAGCTGTTGAAGTAAGCGCTGCCGTGGGCGGATTTCCGCGAAGGCGTGCGGTATGTTACAGGAAAAGGGAAACTATGTTTCATAAAAGGTTGATCGGAATTGTTTTCGCCGGCGCGCTGGCCTTCAGCGCCGCGGCTGCTGACGTTGTAATTCGTCTTCGTCCACCAGTAGCCATCGTCGAGCATCGCGGGGCTCCTCCCAGCCGCGATCACGTGTGGGTTAATGGGTATCATCGTTGGGATGGCCACGCTTATGTATGGACGGCCGGAAGCTGGCAGATGCCGCCTCAGCCGCACCAACGATGGGTGGCGCATCACTATGTTCATCGCAATGGCGGATACGTTCTGGTAGACGGCCACTGGCGCTAGACGCCAACGATCAAAGGTGCCCCAGCAGCCGGGCCGCCGCCAGTACCGCCCGGCCTCTTCACTCCACAACCTAACCGCCCCGCCGATTGCTTTACACTCAGAGGGGCATCTATGGAAACCCTTCTTGCGGCAATGGGCCTTTAACCGTTCGCGGACCCCGGTTGCCTGATGAAGTCTCGCTCACGGTACCGCTGTCACCCATCCGGCGCGCACCGCGACTATCACGCATTCGAGTTCCCGGCCTAGATTGTGCTTCGTCTATCTGGAATCTCGATTCGTCGCCTTCGGTCAAAAGCGAGTACTTCCTGACTATTCCTCCTTTATTCCAGTCAGTCGGAGGATGACCTTGCAGTTAGGTACCGGGTCGAACTTCGTCACTCAGATGACCCGGCACAACCGTGATCTGGCCGGCCGCGTTTCTGAACACACGGTGGTCTCCTTTATGTGCGAATGTTCGGCCAGCTGGCGTTCTCCAAAGCCTTGATCACACCGCGAACCTTTATAGGCTTCTTTGGCCGGGCGACCGACTACCGGCGCGGCGCGCCAACCGGGTGAGCCCTCACAGGCCCTGCGTCCGGAGCATCGCCCAGCCGTATACCAGCGGCATTACGAAGAGCGTGCTATCGACGCGGTCGAGGAATCCGCCGTGGCCGGGCAGGATCGCGCCGCTATCCTTCACGCCCGCGCCGCGCTTCATCGCCGATTCGCACAGGTCGCCCAGTTGGCCCGCCGCGTTGGCGGCCGCCGTGAGCAGAATCGCTTCCGCAATGCTGACGTAAGGCACGAAGTGGACCAGATAGGCGCCGGCGAGCAGGATCGCCGTGACCACGGAAGCCGCCGCACCCTCCCACGATTTCTTGGGACTCACGCGCTCCGCCAGGCGATGGCGGCCGAAATTGCGGCCCACGTAATACGCTCCGATATCGCCCACCCAGCTCACCAGCAGCGCGTACATCAGCCAGTGCGGGCCCAGCCCATGCAGACCCAGCGCACACTTCCACGCGCCGAAGATGTAGACGATGCCCGTGACCAGCAGCGCCTGGCGCGGCAGCGCTCTCGCCAGATCGTCCATGCGCATCGCCAGGGCAAAGGCGATCAGCGCCGCCGCCAGCACGATCAGCCACGCATCGCTGCGCCAAAACAGCAGCGCGGCGCCGGCGGCGTAGCCCAGTGGACCGGGCGCGCCGAAACCGTAAGCGGCCGCCATGGCGTCGTATTCCCGATAGCTGAGGAACGCCGCCGCCGCCGCCACGGCCGCGAAGACCCAATAGTTCGCCGCGAGCGTTACGTAAACCACGATGGGAATCAGCGCCGCAGCCGTCAGTATGCGCTTCATGATTCGCGCAGCGCGGGCTGTAGCGACTCTTCGACCATCGCGGCGCCGGCCGGCGAGCCCTTGGGGGCGCTCAGCCCGCCGTAGCGCCGGTCGCGCTTCTGGTATTCCAGCACGGCCAGCAGCAAATCGGTGCGCGTGAAATCGGGCCACAGCGTCTCGGTGACGTACAACTCGGCGTAGGCGATCTGCCACAGCAGAAAATTACTGATGCGCATTTCGCCGGACGTGCGGATCAGCAGATCGGGGTCGGGACAGCTCGCGGTATAGAGGCTGGTCGCGATCAGATCCTCGTCGATCTTCAAGGTGTGGATGCTGCCATCAAGGCGCGCCATGTCGAGAATGGAATTGACCGCGTCCACAATCTCCGCGCGGCCGCCGTAGTTGATCGCCAGGTTCAGCACCATGCCGCGGTTGCTGTAGGTGGCGTCGATGGTGGCATCGAGCTCGCGCCGCACCTCGGGGGGCAGGGCATCCACACGGCCGATCATCTGCAACCGGATATCGTTCTTCTGCAGAGTGGGGAGTTCCTGCTTGAGGTAGTAGCGAAGCAGCCGCCACAGGGTTTCCACTTCGTGACGCGGGCGCTTCCAGTTCTCCACCGAAAAGGCGAAAAGCGTGAGCACCTTAACGCCCAGCCGGGCGCACGTTTCGGCGGTAACGCGCACCGGCCCCACTCCCGCTTTATGGCCGGCCACGCGAGGCAGCAGACGGCGGCCGGCCCAGCGGCCGTTGCCATCCATGATGATCGCGATGTGCTCGGGCAGGCGGGCGGGGTCGATTGCGCGGGCCAACTCCGAGTCCTTCTCTCCAGGCCGGAGCGATTCCAAAAGGGCCGTCATGAAGTAATCATTTATAGTACAACACGGCTGCGGATACGGGCCGGCGTAGGCTAAACTTTGGAGTGAAGCCGCGCGGGCGCGTAGCTCAGGTGGATAGAGCATCAGCCTTCTAAGCTGAGGGTCGCTGGTTCGAGTCCAGCCGCGCCTACCATCCAAATCGAGAAGATCGAGACGGTGGGAAGTTCGGAAGGAGCGTTGCCGCGGCTGCCACCAAGCTGCATGACCACCCATAAGCTGCTGTTCACTCCGGGACCACTCACTACCGGCGCGACGGTGAAGGCGGCCATGTTATGCGACGCCGGCTCGCGCGATGCGGAGTTCATCGCGGTGGTGCGCAACATTCGCGAACGGCTGCTGAGAATCGGCGGAGCGGGGCCGGGCGGCGGCTACGAATGCGTGCCGATGCAAGGCAGCGGGACCTTCGCGTTTGAATCGGAGATTTCTTCGGCGATCCCGCGCGATGGCCGCCTGATGGTTCTGGTCAATGGCCGTACGGACGCCGCATTGTCGAGATGGCGCGCGTTCACGGCATCGAGGTACAGACCGTGGAGGCGGCGGAGAGCATTGAGGCGATGGGATTCGAACCGTTCCTTGCGCCGGAAGACCAAAGCTAAATCATCACGACTTACCGCTATCCGGCGAATCCGGAATTCCGGTTTGAGGAATTTTATTCGCGTTTGAGCGAGATGGGGTTCGTGATTTATCCGGGGAAACTTGGCAAGGAGCCATGCTTCCGGATCGGGACGATCGGAAGTATCGGAGTAGCGGAAATCGAAGGCCTGCTGGCGGCGGTTCGACGGATCGGCAATTGTGGCGCGGCGCGAGGCGCCGGTTGAACCTCGCCCGGGGTGGAGGGCCTTTCTGAAGGGTGCACATATTCGCACTCTGTATCCAATCGCACGCTAATTTGAGTGGCCGACCGGTTTCGGATGGTAACGTATCCGGTGGAGGAAACTATGAAGAGGCTGATCGGAACGTTCACGGTGTTATCCATGATTACCGTTTCCGCTCTTGCGCAGGATAAGCGCGGGGCCGCTAAACCGGCGGGCGGCGGACATATTCCAGCGCATGGCCCCGCAGCATTCAAGGGCACCCCGGCGGGACCGGAAAAGCGCACGGTTCCAGAGGCGCCGGGACATCCGGCCGCGCCGCATGTCGACGCCAAGGGCGACAAGTGGGTGGGACATGACACTGGCCCGAACGATGCGCGCTATCACCTGGATAAGCCGTTTGAGCACGGACGGTTCCCCGGTGGGATCGGCAAAGGCCACGTTTTTCACCTGGCCGGAGGCGGTCCGAGCCGTTTCTGGTTCGGCGGCTTCTATTTCAGCGTCTCCCCGGTCGACCTCGAGCTTTGCGCAGACTGGCAATGGAATTCGGACGATGTCGTGATCTACGACGACCCCGACCACGTTGGCTGGTATCTCGCTTATGACGTGAGGCTGGGCACTTACGTCCACGTCATGTATCTTGGGACGAGCTAGGTTTGAACTTCGACTTCGACGCAGAGACGCTGAGACGCGGAGGCCACGCAGAGAAAACATGAAGAGAATGAAGTTTTTTCCTCTCTGCGCTTAACTCTGCGTCTCAGCGTCTCTGCGTCGAAGACTTAGGCCCCTCGACCGATATTGAAGCCGGAAATCCCTCAGGCTTTTCTCGCCGCATAGCAGTTGTACCGGTACTTTGGGTTCTGTTCAGCCGCGATACGGCGGGTTAAGATCGCGGCTGGATGAGACTCGTTTACATGGCGATTGGTCTTTGGGCGGTCGCGGCCGGGCTGGGGGCGAAGACGATCGACGTCTCCTCGCAGCCTGCGCAACTGCTGCAATCCGGGGATTCACTGACGTTTCTCTTCTCGGACAGCAGCTATGCGCAACACGCTACGTCAATGGGGTTGGCGGCGTCTCCATCACAGATCTTCTTCAATTTGTCTTCGGTGCCGCTCAATTCGGCGGGGCACTTCACGGCCGTGGTGGAATCGGCGGATGGATCGGCTTCCGCCCTGTTTCCGGGGCCGTTGCAGTGGACCAGCGGGATGGTGCAGACCTCGGGATATGACGGGGCGGGGTCCGTTCTGGTGGGCAGTCTGATGTTATCGAGTGCGCTCTCGCAGGAAATTTTTGAGGGAACGGAAGCGGAATTGACGCTGCTGTATGTGGGGCCTGACATCACAGTGGGCCTTCCCGGCAACGCGCTGAGAAACGATTTGACAATCAGTCTGACGGGCCAAGGGACTAGCGTTGGCGCGATGGATTACGGGGTAACGCTGAGCAGCGGCCAGGCCATCGTCGCGCCGGAGCCGGATCCGGCGTCAATGCTCGTCGCCATGGGGGTGCTGCTGTGCGCGTTATCGGTGGCGCTCAAACGATTCGGAAGGTTGCGGGCCTAATTGGTTTGCAATCGCATCGAAGTCTCTGTTACTATCGGTTTGGACACATCGGAATCCTTCCTTTGAAGTGCCGCAAATCCAACCAACGGAGTTAAATAATCAACTGAATGGGATTTACCGTTTTTCTTGGCAATCTCCCTGCGTGGGTGACCGCCGACGATATCAAACAATGGCTCGCCGCTGAAGATCTTGTGGCCGACGCCGTAAAAGTAATCCGCAATCACGAAACGCAAGAATCGAAGGGTTTCGCCTTTGTCGAAGCGCCGACTGCCGAAGAAATGCAGTCGATCATCCGCCGCTTTGACCGCGCCCCTCTCGAAGACCGCCTTCTGCGCGCCAATCCCGCCCAGCCCCCAAAGGGGAAGGAAGTACGCGGTCCGCAGCAGGCAACCCCAACGCAACAGACGGCTCCGCCCAACGGCGCCCGTGCGCAGCGGCCGGACCGCAAGCGGCGAAGCGGCGGCAAAGACCGGGAGCAGTCGCCCCGGAGTGCGTTTGCAGCCGAGCTGGCGAAGGTTCTGTAGTTCGGGGCAGGCGTCCATCCGGGGCGCCGGCGTAACTCCTGTTTCTCTGCACACCTGTGAACCGAAGTCACATCCGGCTTCCTCCTTTTCCTTTTCCCTTCAATTATTTGCCCCTGGCATGGGGCGTGCTCCCTGCGCGTGCATGAAATACCTCTGGATTGGCTGCTTGCTGGTGGCGGGCTGCCCAATCTTTGCGGGAACGCAGGATTCCGAATTCAACGTGAATACGCGTTATACGGTGGAGAACATTTTGGTGGCCGGCGCAGGCTGGACCACCGATCTGGTTGCGAGCCACGACGACCACATCAGCTTTGTCATCAGGCGCGATCTGGTGGCTTTGATCGGCCAGAAGTTGAATCCGGCGGCGCTCGACGATCTTGCCAAGCGTCTGCGTAAGGAATTTCGTGCGCGCACGGTAGACCACCACGTGATGCGCGGCAAGGCGCCGGATACGGTTGACGTGGTGTTCGACATCAAGCTGCGGCCGGCGCGGTTCGACGTGTCGGTTCCCAAGTTCGCGTACAACTCCAACCAGGGATGGAACGGAGCTGGCGAAGCTACCGCGACCCTGAATCATAATGCGTTTACGGCCGGTCTGGTCAGCGATGGCGACGAGTTGCTGGAGCGCTATACAGGGGTTGAAGCCAGCTATGAAAACTCGCACCTGGGCAGCGACAACTTGCGGTTCAAGTTCGAGTTCGACGACTTCCACGACTTATGGAATCCGCAGACGGCGGCGGAGGCCGGCGCGGCGCTTTACCGGACGCGGGAAAACTTCGAGCCGCTGATGACGTTGGCGGTGGCGCGGCCTTTGACGGTGAGCTTTGGGATGAGCTTCGAACGCATGCAGGACGAGGGTCCGGGGCCGCGGATCGAAGCCGCTAACGCGCTGATTGCGAACGCCCGGTTCCATGGCCGTATGGAGGACGACGATGACCTGCAGGATTTCGACGCGGGATACGACCTGCATGCCGGCATGCGCACTTTGGCGAGCGATTATGGGTACAACCGCCACCGCTTCGAATTCCGCTATACTTGGACACACGGCAAGCAGGTGGTGTTCGACGACGCCATGGGCGGCATCATCACCGGCGATGCCCCGCTTTACGAACGCTTCGCCCTGGGCAACAGCAATACTTTGCGCGGTTGGAACAAATATGAGTTGGACCCGTTGGGCGGAAACCGGATTTTGAGCAATTCCGTCGAATATCGGTACGGCGCGTTTCAGGCCTTCTACGATATGGGCGCAATCTGGAACGGCGGAGGAGCCGTGGTAGCCAGGAAATCGGTCGGCGTCGGCTTGCGGGAAGGGCCATTTTCGGTGGCAGTGGCCTTTCCGCTGAAGGATGGCCGGACCGACCCGGTCCTTATGGTGAGCATGAATTATTGATGGCGCAACCATTGCGTGAGAGCAGAGGGGCCGCTGGCATCAGCCGGCGCGGCTGGCTTATTGCCGGTCTGGCTATACCTCTGTTCCGGGCCCGGGCTGCGTCCAACCTGACCGCGACTTACGACGGCGACAATCTCTATCCAGTAGCGCAGAGCCTTCATTTTCTTACGGGTAAGGTGCTCGAACGGCTGCGCGATTCGGCCGATATTCAGACGTTTGTCTCGCAGTTGACGCTGTTTTGCGAAGATGGCAGCCTGCCGGTGAAGCCGGCGCACGCAAGATTCGTCGTGAGCTACTCGATTTGGGAAGAGAGATTCAAGGTCGCCATTCCGGGTTCGGCGGCTCGCTCGGTGGAAGGGCTCACGGCGACGCAGGCCGAGACGTGGTGTCTGGAAAACGTCGCCATCAGCGCATCGGGACTGGCGCCGGACAAGCCCTTCCGCATGCGCTTCGAGCTGCGCAGCCAGCGGCAGCCGGATCTCTCGCCGCTGGTGAGCGACCTGGGGATCAGCCTGACCAGCATGGTGGAGATCTTCAGCCGGAAACCCGGCGCAGGCGAGTATCATCAAACGCTGGAGACAGAGTGGCTGCGGCTGCTCAATTTGCCGCGGCTCACAGGCCGGCCGGCGCGACGCGAGTGAACCGGCTTCGCAATAGACTCATCCTGGTCTTTTTAGCCGCAACCCTGGCTCCGCTCGGCGCTACCCTCTGGGTTACCACCACGCTCCTCAAATGGAATCCGAATTATTTGGCGGTCAGCCAACTGGACGCGCTGGCGGGCTTGTTGCGGAGCACCGGGCGCGAGTTGTACCAGCGGGAATGTACCGACCTTAAGCAGCAGGCGGAAGCGGGCCAACTGCCGCCGGCGAAGTTCACCGAGGCCGGGCGCGCGGCATGGACGGCTGAGGTTCGCGAGTTCGCCGAGAGCGACGCGGCCGAAAAATTTACGATGCCGGGGGAGGAGGGCAACCGGCTGGATTACCTGGTACGGCGCAATGCCGATGTCTGGCTGTACTCCACCAACCTGGGGGTTGGGATGCACCGCCTTGAGAGTCAGCTCCGCGACGCCGGCGCGTTCTCGAACCTGGTGAAAGAGCGCGACCTGCAGCGCGGATTCCTGCTCACCTACATTCTGTTGGCGGCGTTATTCTGGCTGGTCTCGCTGGCGGTGCTGGTGTTCCTGGCGCACCGCATTAGCCAGCCGATCCAAAGCCTGACCGCGGGCTTGACGCAGCTGGCCGGCGGTAATCTGAACGCCCGCGTTCCCGCCAGCAGCGACGACGAAGTCGGCCGTGCGATTCAAGCCTTCAACGGCATGGCGGCGCGCTTGCAAGCCACCACGGAACGGCTGGTCACCATGCGGCAGCTCGAGGGCGTGCAGCTTCTGGCGCGCAAGATGGCGCATGAGGTGAAGAACTCGCTGACTCCCATCCGCCTCACGGTGGAAGAAATGCTGGCCCGTCACAGCGAGCCCGACCGCGGCTTCATGGAACAGGCGGCGCAGATTGTGGTGGACGAGATCGAAACCCTGGAACGTCGCGTGCGCGCATTTTCGGAGTACGCCGCCGAGCCGCCCGTGTGTCCGGGCGCGGTCGACGTGAATGGGCTCTTGCAGGAGCGCGTGGCGTTCCTGAAAACGGCGCATCCGGAAGTGACGTACGAGTGCCGGCTGAGCGAGGCATGGCCGCGGGCCTTCGCGGATCAGGACCTGACGAAGGGCATCCTGACCAACCTGCTGGAGAATGCAGCCGAGGCCGCGGGCGAAGGCGGAAAAATTTTGGGCGCCACTTCAGTGGAAGGCGTCCGCGTGGCGATTGAAGTACACGATTCGGGTCCGGGGCTGAGCGAGCAGGCTCGTGAATCGCTGTTTCAGCCGACGATTTCATTCAAGAAGAGGGGCATGGGGCTGGGGCTTTCGATTGCGCGCAGAAGCGCGCTACTTTCGGGCGGGGACATCGTTGTGGTGAAAGGAGAAATGGGCGGGGCGGGATTCCGCGTGCTGCTGCCCGTAGCGACTGATGGCGATGAAACGCATACTGATCGTGGATGACGAAGAGAATATCGGCCGTTCCCTGCGCATGATTCTGGAGCGCGAGGGGTATGGCGTGAACGTGTGCCGGTCGCTGGCGGATTTCGCCAAACACCCGGGGGCGCACGCGTCCGACGTGTACCTGTTCGACATGAAGCTGCCGGACGGCAATGGCATCGACCTGCTGCGGACGCTGAAGCAGAACGGTGCGGGGTCGCCGGCGATTATGATCTCCGGGCACGGCACCATTGCGGACGCGGTGGAAGCCACGCGCGCCGGGGCGTTCGATTTCCTCGAAAAGCCGCTCAGCCGCGACCGTGTGCTGCTGGCGGTGAAGAATGCCCTGGAGCATTTCTCGCTGCGGCGTGAGAATGAGCGGCTGCGGGAATTGGTGGGCGCGGGCGCGGCCAGCGGGGCGAAGATGATCGGCGGCAGCCCGGCGTGGCAGCGGGCGGTGGAGCAGGCCTCCATGGCGGCGCGGTCGGATGCGCGGGTACTGCTGATCGGGGAATCGGGCACCGGCAAGGAGTTGCTGGCGGCGCACATTCACGGGTCGAGCCCATTCGCGTCGGGGCCGTTCGTGAAGGTGAATTGCGCGGCGATTCCGACCGAGCTGATCGAGACCGAGCTGTTCGGGCATGAGAAAGGGTCGTTCACCGGCGCTACGGCGTCGCGGCGGGGCAAGTTCGAGCTGGCGGACGGCGGAACGATTTTCCTCGATGAAGTGGGCGATCTGCATGGAGCGTCGCAGGCCAAGCTGCTGCGCGTTTTGCAGGAGGGCGAGTTTCACCGCGTGGGCGGCGAGCAGATCATCCGCGTCAGCGTGCGCGTGATTTCGGCGACCAACCGGGACCTGGCGGCGATGGTGTCGCAGGAGAAGTTCCGCGAGGATTTGTACTACCGGTTGAGCGTGGTGCCGATCCGCGTACCGGCGCTACGCGAGCGGCCGCACGATATCAAGCTGCTGGCGGAGTATTTTCTGGAAGACTTTTGCGCGCGCAATAATTTCAAGCCGAAGAGGCTGGACGAGACGGTGTTTCCAATGCTCGAGAGCTACGGCTGGCCGGGAAATGCGCGCGAGCTGCGCAACGTGATCGAGCGCATGGCGATTCTGACGGCTGGCGAGCGGCTGACGCGCGACGCGATTCCGGTGGAGATCCGGGTGCAGCGCGAGACGGGGCCGAAATCGACGATTCAGGAAGCGCGCGAATCGGCCGAGCGGGAGCATATCCTGAGAGCGCTGGAGGAATCGAGCTGGAATGTGTCGGGCGCGGCCAGGGCGCTGGGGATGGAGCGGACGAATCTGCATAAGCGGATTCGGGCGCTGGGGCTGAGCCGGGGGAAGTAGTGTAAGACATCGGACGAGCGTCCGAAGTTGGTTGCCAACCCATACGGAAAGTGCTTTAGGCCGCCGATGAACGCGGATAAACGCCGATAAATAAAGCACAATTCTCATCGGCGTTTATCGGCGGCGATTGCCTTTTTTCGATTTTGGTCTCGGCCTCCCTCGCCAGATGACGCCCGGATCGCAAAACAGAGCACCGTCGATATGTCCCGCGGTGCGAAATGGGACTCCAATGACTTATGGCAGGCGGAGTACCACGCCACCCATGCACGGGACTCATATGATTGCATCCGACTTGGCTCGATTGCAGGATTCGCACAGCAATTCGATGTTCCGCTCAGTGTTACTGCCGCCCCTTGAAATCGGGATGATATGGTCATACTCCAAGCGCTCTCGGCTGCCGCATCTCGCGCAGCGGCCATTGTCACGCACCCACACCGCCCGGCGAACTGCGTTGGTATCGCTTCCCTGTTTTCTGGTTGCGGCAACAAACCCAACGCTTGGGCGAGATCCGCCTCCTCCCGCGCCACGTAAGAATCAACCAAGATGCGCCATTGTTCAGGGTTCAAATCGCGGGAACACGACCACACGGTGCCACGATAGAATGCGAACGAACGCTCATCGGCTGGATCATGGCAACTAAGAGGAATCACCATCTTGTTGAAAAAGGCCATGAACTCCGCTGTCGCCATTTTGTTCTCAAGGGCTGCAAGGTCATTCGCGGCTTTGATCCCGGCCTCTGCGAACGTCCCTGAACTGGTTTTGCCAACGGCTACTAGTTCCTTAATGGTCTGGCCGACAAGCCAAAATTCAGCCAATGTTTCTTCATCCCAGAAAGGGCGATCTCCGACAAACCGAGGAGTTTGGCCGACCTCGCTGGCTAGTGCAGGGAGCGGCTTGGAGGAAAACTGAATACCCCTCGCGTCAATCTCGAACCAGAAGGCTACTACGGACTTCCCTTGGGTTTCCACGGGTAGAAAATGGGTCTTCACTTTTGGCTTCGCGCTAACTCTTTTGACCATGGATCGCCAGTACAATTCTCACTGTTGCAGCCGTTCTGTCAGCAGTGCTTCTGTAGACGGTCTGTTCAGTGTAATGAATCGACGCAACGTCTTCGAAACGATCTCCATCTTGTGTTCCTTGCCATCCTCATCAGTGAAGAACAGCGTGCGCTTTTCGACTGCGAATCTCACCGGGCCATTTATAGTCAAGTTTGCTGACCTCCTTGACCATGTGCGTAGTTCAGATACCAGATAAGCGATTGTTGGCTCTTCAATCTGAACCACGGAGAAAGTGCAGCTAGGGAGGATTTTAGTCTGACACATATCGGGGCCAGCCTCATCATGCTGTTCGAGAACTTTGCCCATTTGCCAGTCCCGCTTCTTTTCAGCGCTCCCGGCGACCTGAACGAGTCCAACCGCCAGAATGAGAGCGACAAGAGATTTGAACATGCGAATCGATACCCTCGACGGTCTAACATGAAGATTCTGAATCGAAACCATTTGGTTTTCTTCCAGGCGCGTTTGGATTCCCGGCCCGTGGAGATGTCTCTTTCGCGTATCTCGCCAGCGCGTCTAGCTCGGTCTTCGGAACCTTCAGGAGTTTCTTCATGGCTCTCTTGAACGCTCGAAACTCAGGCGACGATTCAAACTGTTCCGCCGTCATGAGCCGGAGATCCATTTCCCCCGCCCCTGTCTCTTTTGGCGTACGCCTTTCAGCCATGCGACACCTGCTCTTCTTTCCCGGTCAGTCGCTTGTAAGTCACGCGCGTCGATGGTGTCGCAGGAGAAGTTCCGCGAGGATTTGTACTACCGGTTGAGCGTGGTACCGATCCGCGTACCGGCGCTGCGCGAGCGGCCGCACGATATCAAGCTGCTGGCGGAGTATTTTCTGGAAGACTTCTGCGCGCGCAATAATTTCAAGCCGAAGAGGCTGGACGAGACGGTGTTTCCGATGCTCGAGAGCTACGGCTGGCCGGGAAATGCGCGGGAGCTGCGCAACGTGATCGAGCGCATGGCGATTCTGACGGCTGGCGAGCGGCTGACGCGCGACGCGATTCCGGTGAAGATCCGGGTGCAGCGCGAGACGAGGCCGAAATCGACGATTCAGGAAGCGCGCGAGTCGGCCGAGCGGGAGCATATATTGAGAGCGCTGGAGGAATCTAGCTGGAACGTTTCGGGCGCGGCAAGGGCGCTGGGGATGGAGCGGACGAATCTGCGCAAGCGGATTCGGGCGTTGGGGTTGAGCCGGGGGAAGTGATTAGGCGGCCTGATGGACAGGCTCGTAGTGTAACCGAAACAGTTGCGCCGCCTTCAAGGCGACCATCGCGTACGTTTTGCCGTCGCCGTCGCAGAACTCGACCTCATAGACGCCAGGCGCCCAGCTTTCGACGACAGTGCCGACTTGGCCGCGGACCAATCCTTCTTCGGGCAGGTCTTCAAGCAGTGCCACTACAGAATGCATCTCCATGTCCATAACCCTTGTCTATTCTATGGCACATAACAGCTCGTCAGTCGTGGCAAGTCCTCTCCGAAGCGCGCTATCCAAGTGCTGCGGACCTTCACGGTTCTGTCTTGGCGGACCAGATCGAAGTCGACGGTGTAACGCTGTCAGTAGGGGTTGGCAATTCCCAGCCGGGCTTCCGCCTTGGAGGCCGCCGCAAGGAGGGCCGTCCTGAGTTCTTCCGCATCGGCTTGCCGGATTCCAACTGATGGGAACACCCGTGCCTTGTTTCGGCCACGTGGATGCTGTGGGTCCAGGCAGTACCCGTGCAGCTTCCGAATATCGACAATGGCACGTGCGCCATTGGGCATTTTCATCAGGTTCGAGCGTAGCGGATCGATGGTCTGTTAAGCATTAGTGGGTTGGTTCTCTAATAACTCAGTAAATAAACCAACATAAGCGAAGACCGGCGTCTCCTCATCACTCCAGCAACTTCAGCGCCGCCGACCGAGGATATGGGGGCGGCGCAGTGGATCGAGCGACCGAACCGTCCTACTCCGATTTGAGAGAAGCCATATCAATCGAGAAGCGGTACTTTACATCGGACTTAAGCAGTCTCTCGTAGGCTTCGTTGACCTTCTGGATCGGGATGACTTCGACATCGGCGGTGATGTGATGCGCCCCGCAAAAATCGAGCATCTCCTGGGTCTCGGGGATGCCGCCGATCGGCGACCCGGAGAGGCTGCGGCGGCCCATGATGAGGCCGAATGCGGAGACGCTCAGGGGCTTCTCAGGCGCGCCGACGAGCGTGAGATTGCCGTCGCGCCGCAGGAGTTGAATGTAGGCGTTGATGTCGTGATCGGCGGAGACGGCGTCGAGAATGAAATCGAAGCTGCCGGCGTGCTCTTGCATCTCGTCCGCATTGCGGGAGACGACAACTTCATCGGCCCCCAGCCGTAGCGCGTCTTCCTTCTTCTTGGGTGAGGTCGTGAAGACAACCGCGTGGGCTCCCAGCGCATGAGCAAACTTCACGCCCATATGACCCAATCCGCCGAGACCCACCACGCCAACTTTCTTGCCTGTAGTTACGCCCCAGTGGCGCATGGGTGAGTATGTTGTGATGCCGGCGCAGAGGAGGGGCGCGGTACCGGCAAGATCGAGGCTGCCAGGAACATGCAGGACAAAGCGCTCATCGACCACGACGCTGTCGGAATAGCCGCCGTAGGTGACGCCGCCGAGGTGCTTATCGGGAAAGTTGTAGGTGAGAGTCAAATTCGGACAGAACTGCTCAAGGCCAGCCTGGCACTCGGGGCAGGTACGGTCGGAATCCACCATGCAGCCGACGGCGGCGAGGTCGCCGGCCTTGAACCCGGTGACCGCGGAGCCGGCCTGAGTGACACGGCCGACAATCTCATGGCCTGGCACGCAGGGGTACATGGTCGGCATGACGCCGCTCCACTCATTACGTACCTGGTGCAAATCGGAGTGACAGATCCCGCAGAATAGGATCTCGATCTGTATGTCATGTTCTTTTGGATCTCGACGCGCGACCGTCGTGGAGGCAAGCGGCGATGTCGCACTGCTTGCGGAGTAAGCCTTCGCCTTGTACATAGATTGATTGCTCCTGTTGGTTGTTTATTGGCCCTGGATCAAGCTTGATATTGTTCGTCGCTGACCTGTTCCATCCAGTCGACAACTTTACCGTCGTGCTTTTCCTGAATGGCGATGTGCGTCATGGCCGTGGTGGGCGCGGCTCCATGCCAATGCTTCTCGCCAGGCGGGAACCAGACCACGTCACCCGGCCGGATCTCCTCGATCGGTCCGCCTTCGCGCTGGGCCCGGCCGCAGCCGGCCGTGACGATGAGAGTCTGACCGAGCGGATGCGTATGCCATGCAGTCCGCGCACCCGGCTCGAAGGTGACGCTGGCGCCTTGAACAAGCGCCGGATCGGGCGCCTGAAAAAGCGGATCGATACGCACTGTGCCAGTGAACCACTCTGACGGTCCCTTGACGGATGGTTGCGAGGCATTTCTTTTGATGTCCATTCCATGAGCTCCTTCGCGTGCCCAGGGTCCCCTGGGGAGCCGCCGTGACAATGCCTCAGCGGCCGGTCATCTGCTCCAGCCTCTCGGGGTACCGGGCGCCTTGCACCGTGATCTTTGCGGCAGCGTTCTCGATGTCACGGAGATCGCCGGGCGTGAGTTCGATGGAAAGCGCCCCGATGTTTTCATCCAGGCGATGCAGCTTTGTAGTGCCTGGGATCGGCGCCATCCACGGCTTCTGGGCCAGCAGCCAGGCGAGTGCGATCTGAGCAGGCGTGGCCTTCTTCCTTTCCCCGATGTCGGCGAGCAGAGTAATCAGGGCCTGATTCGCCTTGAGAGCCTCCGGCGTGAAGCGAGGCAGCGTGCTGCGAAAGTCGGAGCTGTCGAACTTCGCACTTTCGTCGATCTTGCCCGTGAGGAATCCCTTGCCCAGGGGGCTGTACGGGACCAGGCCGATTCCGAGTTCCTCAAGGGTCGGTATGACTTCCTTTTCCGGAGTCCTCGTCCACAGCGAGTATTCGCTCTGGAGAGCGGTGAGCGGCTGGACTGCGTGTGCGCGACGGATGGTTTGCACGCCTGCTTCGGAAAGACCGAAGTGCTTGACCTTGCCTTCCTGAATCAGGTCCTTCACCGCTCCGGCTACGTCTTCGATAGGCACGTTCGGGTCAACCCGATGCTGATAGAGCAAATCGATGACATCCACCTTGAGCCGTTTCAGCGAGCCCTCGACGGCTTCCTTAATGTGCTCCGGCCGGCTGTTCAGGCCTGCCGCTCCCGGCCGATTATCGCTGCCACTCAGATCGAATCCGAATTTGGTGGCGATGACGACCTGCTTGCGGAACGGAGCAAGGGCCTCACCGACAAGCTCTTCATTCGTAAACGGGCCGTACACTTCGGCAGTGTCGAAGAATGTGATGCCGCGTTCCACGGCTGTCCGCAGAAGAGAGGTCATCTCCTGCTTGTCTTTGGGCGGACCGTAAGAAAAGCTCATTCCCATGCAGCCGAGCCCGAGAGCCGAAACTTCCAGGCCGCTATTTCCAAGTTTGCGCTTCAGCATTGTTTCTCCTGAGGAACTGTTTCTCTGAATCTCCAGGTTAGAATCGAGCGCCGGGAAAGCGGTATCCCGATCCTTCCGATTTATTGCCTATTCCTCTTGCATCGTTTAACCATGCACAAAGCAGGAGTTATCCTGGATTGAGGATTAGCGAACCCGTCACCATGAAAAACCTCAATAGAAAGGCGTCTCTACGTGATGCAGCACGCGAATTGCGCGCTGAGCTGGCTCGCAAGATTGCCTTGTTCATTGGCTCCGCAGAGAACCGGGCAACGGATATTCCCGGGCTGGCGCTCCATCGGCGGACCGCACCGACCGCTCCGTGCTCCGTGACTTACGAGCCGAACGTGACCGTGATCGCCCAGGGGCGGAAGCGCGTAGAACTCGGCCGAAACATTTTCATCTACGATGCATCGCGATTCCTGCTGACATCGGTCGATTTGCCTGTCGTCAGCCGGGTGATCGAGGCCAGTGAAGAGGCGCCCTGCCTGGCCTTGTCGCTCAAACTCGAAATGCCCGCCGTCCGGGAACTTCTCAGCCGGGAGGAGATTCGGGTGGCCGAGGCGCCTGACAGTCCCGGCATGGCGACCGGTGAGACCACGGTGGAATTCCTCGGTGCATGCTGCCGGCTTGTGGACCTGCTGCACACGCCAGAGGATATCCCCTTTCTTAGCGGCATGATTCAACGCGAGATCATCTACCGGATCCTGCGCAGTGCGGAGGGAGCGCGCCTGCGAGCGATTGCGACACAAGGTGAGCAGAGCCACCGAACGGCCAAAGCGATCGCCTGGATCAGGGCGAACTATGTGAAGGCGCTCCGAGTCGAAGATCTCGCAGAAATCGCGGGAATGGGCGTGTCCACGCTGCACCATCATTTCCGGGTGCTGACCGCCATGAGTCCTCTTCAGTATCAGAAACTGCTTCGGCTGCAGGCAGCGCGGGGACGCATGCTCATGGATGGTCTGGACGCCGCCAGTGCGGCCTTTGAGGTTGGATACGAAAGCCCCAGCCAATTCAATCGCGAATATAGCCGTTTCTTCGGCCAGCCACCGATGCGGGATATTCGGACCCATCGCTCGCCCAGCGCTCCGTTATTGGAGTCGGTCGGCAATGGGTAGACACGCTATCTGTCCGCGGCCCCCGTGCGGCTTCCTTCACGACGAGCGCGACAAAGCCCGTAACCCCTACCGCACTGCATCCGGCAGCAGCTCCCAGATAGCCGGGTCTTCCTTGCCCAGCACCCAAGAACAGAAGCCCTGAATGCCGCTCGCCGCCACCAGACTGTAGCGCGCTTGAAACGTACGCGCGTCCGTATAATAGACCCATTCGCGGGTGGCGTCGCGATAGAAGCGGAAGAACGAGGCGCGGTCTTCGTCGTCCCATTGCACTTGCGGGTGGAAGGCGTCGATGAGCTCGCGCACGTCCGCGCCGCCCACGGTATCGGCGCGAATGTTGGGCTTTCCATCCACGCCGGGGTCGCCCGCATACCAGCGGTAGCCGTAGACGGGAATGCCCAGCGACAGCTTCTCCTTCGGCACGGATTTCAGCGCGTAGTCGAGGTTCGCCACTGTCCACTGATGGCCTGCGACCGGGCCGGGCGGCGTGTAGCGCGTGTGCTCGTCATAAGTCATCAGACAGAGCAGATCGACGGCGGCGCCGATGCCTTTAAGGTCGTAAGCCGCGCGCCAGTTGGCGAAAATCCACTTCGAGAAACCACCTTCGCCCGCGTATCCGGGAGCATTGGGCACGGTGGCAATCGAAAGTTGCAGCCCGGCCTGGTGCAATGCCAGCGCAGCTTCAGTGACCACCACGGTGAGCGCGTCGCGGTCGGTCTCGATGATGTTTTCGAAATCGAACTGGAAGCCGATGTAGCCCTGCTTCCTCGATTCGGCGACGATGGCGGCGATCATTTTCCGGCGCGCCGCCGCATCGGTGACCAGCTTGTGAAAGTCGTTCTGGTTGAAGCCGGGGTTCACGATGATGGGCATCACCGGGACGTGGAAACGCTTGGCCGCGTCCATCACCTGCGCGTTCGGGCCGCCCGAAACAGCGCCTGCGGGGTCCACGTTATACCAGGTTGGGACCAGGACATCGATCTTACTCGCGTGTTGCAGGAAAGACGCGATGCCGGCGGGGTCGGACGTCAAGTAGAAGAGAGATTTCGGGCCGGCGTTCAGGGCCGCGGCGGTCAGCGACAGAAAACAGAACAGGCGGCGCACGGTTTTTATGTAGCCGCCGTCTTCTCCGCCGGCCAGTAGAGCTCCTCTTTCACCGACTCCTTTTCGAAGCCCGCGCGCTTCAGCAGACCCTTCATATTCTCGGTCATCTGCGGGTTGCCGCAGAGGTAGGCAGTCGTGTCGGCGCCGGTGAATCCGGCGGCGTCCAGGTATTTGCGCGCGACGTCTTCGGCGCGTCCGCGTTCGCCGGTCCAATGCGGGTCCAGCCAATAGCGGCTGATGGTGGGGATGTACTCGAACCAGGAATGCTCGCGCGCCGCGCCGCTGAGCTCATCGATGTAGCCAAGCTCCTCGGCGACGCTGCCCGCGTGCAGAACCAGCATGCGCTTGGGCGGCGCTATGCCCTCGCGGAGGTCGGTGAGCAGCTTGCGCAGCATGGCGATGTAGGGCGCGGCGCCGGTGACGGTGCCCACCATGAAATGGTGCGGATGGCCGCTGCGGCTGTCGAATACAAATGCGCCCTTAGTGGAACGCCGGATGAAGATTTCGCCGCCCACGGGGACCACGTGCAGGTGCGGCGTCAGCTTGCCGTGCGGCACCAGTTCCAGGTAAAACTCCAGATCGTCGTCGTAGGGCGAAGAGGCGATCGAGTACGGCCGCTCGATCATCTTGGGACCCACCGGCACGCCGAGCGTGGCGTACTGTCCGGGGCTAAAGGCGACCTTCGACTCCGGGTGGATCCGGATCACCCAGAGCTCGGCGCTGAGCTCGCGGCGAGAAGTGACTATGCCTTTGACATATTTGGGGTCCTGAATCGACGGCGGGGTCATAGGATGGTATGAATTTGACTCGTAAGGATCAAAGCTACAAGGTTTCGAGCGGGGATGCAAGTCCGGGGTAGCGCGGGCCCATGGCCAAGCTCATGGTCTGCGGTGTCCGCGCCCAGGACTTCACAGTATACACTCGGGGCGCGCCGAAGCTCCGCGCCCCGAAAATAGCCGGCGCTACTGCTGCGAGGGCAGCTGGAACGCAACGTGGCGCTCGCCGTTCAAGCGCATCGTCATGTCGCGGTCGATGTCGTCGAGCGAGACCTGTTTTTCCGCATGCTCAAGCGTGACACAGTTCAGCGTGCTGCCGTTCACCGAATAGGAGGATGCGGCAAAGATGTTGTGATTCTTCAGCGCGATCAGGTAGATGGGCGAGCCGGATGCGTTGCCGCCGCCCGCTGGACGGAGCTGCTGCCCGTACTGATCGTATTCGCGCATCACGGGGGTGGCGCGGTCGGCGTACGCCGCGCTCTGCGGTTGGGTCTGCGGATAAACCACAGTCACATTCGAGGACGGTTGATAGGCCGGAGAGGAAGCATAGCCGTCGGGATAATACGAATAGGGGTAATCGTAACCGTAATAACCGCCATAACCGTAGTAAGGCCAGTAGCCGAGCCCTAACCCGAAGCCGTAGTAGGGCCAGCCATAGCCGCCATAATAGCCGCCGTAAAACCGGTTATATCCGAAGCCGCCGCGGAAGCCGTTCCCGATCCCGCCGCCGCGGAAGCCGCCGGAAACCCCGCCGCCGAAGCCGCCGCCGCCACCGCGCGAAAAGCCACCTGCGGAACCGCGAGAACCGCCGCCTCCGCCTCCGCCTCCGCGATGCTGGGCTACGGCGCCGCCCACCAACAGCGTGCTGCAAACTGCCAGTTGAAGTAGAACTTTCATGGAAATGTGCCTCTACCTTGGAGCTTACTCCCTGCCGCTCTTCCGCGCAACCCTCGACCGCCATCGCGCCTTGCTTTGTGGGGCCAGACAATCGTGGCTGCAGCCGGCTTTCAGCGGCACGTTGCGACCGGGTCGCTATGGATTGAGAGCCGGCTCCTGGAGTTTCTACATTTCGGGGGCGATCGGGCCAATTGTGGAGCAGGCGCGTTCGCCTGGTGTGTCGAGTAGCGATGTGCATTCAGGGGGTGCAAGTCCCCTATAGACTGTAATGACCGGAACCATCCGTCTAAGCAAGCGCGCCCGTCGCGAGGCGCGATCCGAAGAAAGCCGATGACGCAATCTCGGATTCGACATACTCGCGGCATGACGGCCTGAGTACCCAGGTTCCGGCCGGAACGACTTAGGGCCTAAAAGGAGAGTCGAGCATTCATTGCTTCGAGCTGGTGAGTCTTCCAAAATCGTGCGTTGGCGGTTTCCCTGGGGCTGAAAGATCCTGCGTCGTTTTGATTCGGCGACGCCTGTGTCTTTTACGAGTTTCCCATTTTTATGGGAAAATGGTTCCATGAAGACCACCGTCGAAATTCCCGATGCGCTATTTCGAAAAGCGAAGGCTGCGGCCGCGGAAGAGGGCAAGAGTCTCAAGGACTTTTTCACAGAGGCCGTCTCGAATCGGTTGAATCAGAAAAACTCGGGCGATAGCGGAGCGATGCCGTGGGAAGCGGCGTTTGGCGGCCTCAAGCAGCTTCACCGCGAGAATCGGCGCATCGACCGCATCATTGCCGCCGAGTTCGAAACCGTAGATCAGGAAGAATGGCGCTGATTCTGGATACAAATGCCCTGTCTGCGTTCGCCGACGGCGACCGGGAATTGCGGCTCGCGATCGGCCGGGAGCGGAACCTGGCGGCGCCGGCTGTGGTGCTTGGCGAGTATCTATTTGGCATCCGCCAATCCCGTCACCGGGCGCAATACGAGCGCTGGCTGAAAGCCCATTTACCTTTGTTCTCGCTGCTGCCAATCGATGCCGCGACAGCCGGTAGCTACGCTGAAATCCGCCTGGAGCTAAAAGCGACTGGCCGGCCGATTCCTACTAACGACGTCTGGATTGCGGCGCTTGCCCGGCAGTATCGATATGCGATTGTAACGCTCGATCGCCACTTTGAGGCGGTTAAGGGAGTGCAGTTGGTGAGTTGGTAGCGCTGCGGCGCTTATGTCCCCCCGCTTTATCACATTTCAATGCTGCTAGAAATCCGCTTGCACCATCGGGGATAATGACTGTCAGTGGCCGACGCGCTTCAGCATGATGGTCTCAACGACCGAGCTACATTTGAAAGGCGGCTCTCGGAACGTTTTCCAGCGGTTGCCGACGAGTTTACTAATATCGAGCACGGGATACTGCATCTTGAAATGGCGGCATTTGCCAGAGCCACATGCCGGGCCATCGAGCAGGATGTACCTGGAGAGGTCCGAGCCCACTTCGAGTTTATTGATGAACTATTCTCGAGCGCGACGCCCGACTTGGAGAATGCAATTTACGTTTCCTACCTCGAAAATGTGTTCCTAGACCGATCAGGCGATCCCTACCTCTCCGCTCGCGGCCGGCTTTCGCCCAAACTCCAGAAGGCGCTGATTGAGCTGGAAGAACACTGGGAACAGATCGAGAAGAATTACCAAGAACGAAATCCACCAAAGACGTCATGAGTGAGTGCGTTCAACGGCGCAACCGCGCCGTTGCAAGCAAAGTCCGCGGTTCATTCCCCCGCCTTCTCCGGCTTCAACACTGCCACGTAACTCAGATTCCGGTACAACTGGTTGTAATCGAGGCCGAAACCCACTACGAACCGGTCCGGAATCTCGAAGCAGCGGAAATCCACCGGTGCCTGCACGATGCGGCGCGACGTGCGGTCCAGAAACGTACATACGGCCAACGAATTGGGCGCGCGGCCGGACAGAGTCTGCAACAAGTAGCGCAGGGTGAAGCCGGTATCGATGACATCTTCCACCAGCAGCACGTCTTCGCCTTCGATGCTGTCGTCCAGATCTTTGGCGATGCGCACCATGCCGGGCGCGCCGGTCTTGTTCGAGAAACTGGAGATCGCCAGGAAATCGATCTTCACGGGAAGCTCGATGTGGCGCGTCAAGGCGGTTAGAAAGTACACCGAGCCCTTGAGGACGCCGATCAGCTTGACGGCGCGGCCGGCATACGCGCGCGTGATCTCGGCGCCGACTTCGCGGATGCGCCGGTCGATTTCCTCTTCAGTGAAGAGGATCTTTTCGATTCCCGGAGGCGTGACGCTCATACCGCCGCCGGCTGCGCGGCCAACCCGTATTTGAAGATCAGGTTTTCAAAATCCTTCTGGTAGAACACCTGAATGTTGAGCGCCGGATACAGTTCGCGCAGCAGCCGCACCTTGCGATTCTTCCTGGTGACCAGCGATTGCTTCATGGTGGTCAGCTCGACATAGAGTTGGAACTCCGGCAGGTAGAAATCGGGGGTGAACGCCTCCAGCGCTTTGCCGTCCGCATCTAAGTGGATGGGAAAACTGCGCGGTTCATACTCCCAGGCAATGCGGTAAAAATCCAGCAGATTAGCGAACATCTCCTCGCTCTGGTGCGCGAAAATCGTCTTGCGAAGCGTCACCTTGCCGTGCGGCGCCAGGCCGTAGCGCGCCAGCCGCAAGCGCATTTGAAACTGTAGCTGCGCCTCGGCCGCGGGCGAGAGATATCCGCGCTCTTCGATGCCGGTGGAAACGGCGGCGGTGGCGATCAACTCGGCGATCTGCTCGGCGGTGAGCGCTTCGGCGTTCGCCACCAGGTCGAAGAGGTCGGCGGTGGCCTTGGTTTTGCCGAACTTGGCCTTGCGGTCGGCGCGGTCGGCGGCCTCCCGGTCGAGCAGCAGGCGCCGGGCCGCAGCGCGATCAAGACGATGATCGAGCATCAGGTTGCCGATGCGCACGTTCTCCGGCGCCACCACATGCGTGCGCAGCAGGCCGGGGAAATGGCGGGCCTGCAACTCGCCGCCGGCGGCGCAATAGACCAGATGATGGCCCGTGGCGAGACGCGCCAGAATGGATGTGACCATGAACGGCCAGGCCTTGGGCGGCACTTGGGTTTCCGGGCCGAACTCTTCGGCGCCCAATTTCTGAATGTGGGATTGCGTCAAAAGCTCAAATCCCAGCCGTTGCGCCACGATGCGCGCAACCTCTTCATACCGGCATCCTGGATGACCCGAAACAGCGACCAACGCCATGTGTCAAGCCCATGATAACGCGTGGAGCCGTGGGTTCGGCCTCCCGGCCTTCAAAAGCGCGCGAAGCGCGCCTGCGGCGCGTCGACCGGCCAGGAGGCCGGTCCCACGTGCAGAATTTCGGTTATGATCTGGAGCGTTTCCACCACGCGCGGACCCGGCCGGTTGAAGTATTGATTGCCGTCCGCCAGATAGACGCGGCCGGAACGTACGGCGGGCAGCTCGCGCCAATCCGGACGGTCGGTGAGCCAGTGCATCTCTTGTGCAGTGCGCGCGAGATCGAACCCGCACGGCGCCACGATCACGACGTCGGGGCGCGAAGCTTTCAATTCTTCCCACGTCATCCACGGCGAATGGCGGCCGGCTTCGCCGAACAGATTCACTCCGCCGGCCAGCTCGATCAGCTCCGGCGTCCAATTGCCCGCCGCCATCAGCGGCTCGATCCACTCGATGCAGGCGACGCGCGGCGCGGGCGTTCCCGCGGGAGGCGCCAGTTGCCGCATGCGGGACTGAAGCTCACGCACCACTGCTTCGCCGCGCTCCGGAATCTCGAGAGCACGCGCTACGCGGCGCACGTCTTCCCAGATTTGTGCGAGCGAATCCGGCTGCAGCGACACAATCCGCGGGCTTCCCGTCATCCCGCGCGCCAGGGCCAGCTCGACATCGCGCAAGCTGACGGCGCACACGTCGCACTGGATCTGCGTCAGGATATGCGTGGGTTCGAGCGGCCGAAGCACGTCGTCGAGAACGTCGTAGATGGAAATGGAAGTCCGCGCCGATTCCTTGACCGCGCGGTCGATCTCGCGGCTGTCCGCATTGACGTCGATGCGCGGCCGCGTACACACCGGCAGCGCCTTCACGCGTTCGGGATAGTCGCACTCATGCGAGCGCGCGACCAAATTGTCCAATTGGCCCAATGCGTCCACGATCTCCGTGGCGCTGGCGATCAGCGAGACGATGCGCGGCAGACTGAAGCCGTCCTATGCCGGCTGCGCCACGACGCGCTCGGCGGGGGCCACGCTGCGGCTTAGCAACGCGTGCGCGCCGAACAGCACCGCCGTATAGAGCAGGTCCGATTCCAGGGTGTGGCGGAAAAACGGAATCGCCGCCGTGTAGCATGCCGCGAGACCGCTCAGATTGTGGGCGTAGGCGCCGCTGGACCACAGCCAGGAGGGCAGGTTCGAGATCAGGAAAAACTGCAGGCTGCCGGCGAGCGCCATGCCGCCAATCCACACCGGATTCTCCGTCTTGCGGATCTTGGTTCCCATCCAAACGCTGAGCAGGAAGCTGGCGTAGACGAATGGCGTCGCACTGGAATACCCTCCGAGCAGCGGGTCGGTCACGGCCATCAGCACGATGGGCAGCGCGTACGCGTGCCACCCGCGCAGACGCGCGCCGGCGAACAGGCTCAGCGCTCCCACCGGAGCAAAATTCAGATTCTGCGCCATGCGCGCCAAACCGGCGATTACGGTAAGTCCGATCGCCAACGGCCTCGCTGTGTTTCTTTCCACCGATTTCTCCTCTTTACGATTATCCATCATGGCATATCGGTCGCGCCAGTCGATCAAACCAGCCCCGAACTGGAGCGATTCGGCTCCCACAAAGTTTCCGCCACGCCGGTGACGTGGCTCGCCCAGCGGCTCCAGACGAACAACGCGTCGCTGAGCCGGTTGAGATACCGGACGGCTTCGGCGGGGATATCCTCTTCACGCGCCAGCGCGACGCAGAGGCGCTCGGCGCGGCGGCACACCGTGCGGCAGATGTGCAGCTCCGCATTCAGGCGGCTGCCGCCGGGCAAAACGAACGAACGGAGCGGCGGCAGATCCTCATTCATGCGGTCCATTTCCGCTTCGAGCTGCGTCACCTCGGCTTCGGTGACGCGCGCCTGCTTGGGATGAACATCATCCGGCAGCGTGGCCAGGATAGAGCCCAGGTTGAACAACTCGTGCTGCACGCGCAACAGAATCGCGGCCAGCGGATGAGTCGCGGCGGTTTCCTGAGCGCTGGCCCGGGCTGTTCCCAGAAATGAGTTGAGCTCATCCACTGTGCCATAGGCCTCGATGCGCAAGCTGTCCTTGGGCACGCGCTGGCCCCCGGCCAGAGAGGTGCCGCCGGTATCGCCGCGCCGCGTATAGACGCGGTTGATGGCGACGCGCGGCGTGTCGAATGGTTCACTCATTCGATGGCCGCACGGATACTAGCAGCACGTAGTGCGTCTCCCGGCGCGGCGACCGGC
>JBEKNN010000011.1:0-68281 GCA_049522755.1 Bryobacteraceae bacterium
CCCAGATCCATGGTTGGCTGCATGGTGTAGGGCACCCAAACGGCGGCGCCGTTAATGCGCGCGGCGGACTGGGCCGGCGCCACTCCAATCACTGTGAAGCGCCGATCGTTGACGGAAATGGTGCGGCCCAGAATTTGCGGGTCGGAGCCGTAACGGTCGCGCCACACCTCTTCGGCGACGACCGCGACCGGCGCCTGCCCCGCGGCGGTACATTCATCGGGACGGAAGAAGCGGCCGGATCTGGGGCGTTGAGTGCCGAACACTTCGAAGAAATTGCAGGAAACCAACAGGGCCGGGACGGTGGACGAACGGTCGGTTCCCAACGTGACTGACGCACGGTACGATGCCGCGACGCTGCGCAGCGAACGCGCGCGATCGCGGTAGGCGCGATACTCATCGTCCGTCACCGCGCCGAATTGCGACATGCCGTCGCCGGTGTGCAGCGGCGACACACGCACGAAGCTGTCGGGATCGGGCACGCGTGGGCGGAAGGCCACGGCGTTCAGCAGCGTGAAGACGCTGACGTTCATCCCGATGCCGAGAGCGAGTGTGGCAACAATGGTGACGGAGAGGCGCCAGTTCTTACCAATCAGGCGCAAGCCGAAGCGGAAATCTTCGGCCAGTCCGGCGAGGCGGAAAAATGGCGCCGGATCGGGCTCCTCTTCGGCCAGGGAACTCCAGAACGGCGTGGGTTTGGCGGGGACTTCGACGGCGGGTTGGAAGTCTTCGATGTCTTCGATCGAACCGCGTTCGAAGTTGATCTGGAGTGTGGAGACGGCGGGCTCGGGCACGTCGTCATAGACGATCGCCGCCTCGGGCCAACTTTCGGTGCGGCGTTGGCGCATAGAGCGCCAGGCGCCAAACAACAGCGGAAACGCGGCGGCGAAGGGCGCCCAGCCGGCGGCGAAAGCATGGATGGCCAGAGCGGCGGCGCCCAGATAGGAGAGGGCGCCGAATGCCATTAAGATCAAATGCACGGGCTGGCGCTTGCCCGGAAGGTAAGAGCAGGTGAACGGCACTTTGAGCCAATCGCGGAAGAGGAACTCATAGACCACCAGGGCCAGAAAGAAGCCCAGAATGGTCACGCGCAGGGCCTGCCACACGCCGAACACCACGATGGCGGCGGGAACGCTGCAGGCGTACACCGGGACCAGCCCGCAGCACACCACGAAGCGATCGACACCGCGCAGCCACGACGGGCGCCCTTCGCTTTCAGCGGTCTGGAAGACCCAGTTGGCGCGCAGTTCGCAGGGGACAGAAAACAGATAGCGGAGCCCGGCAATCAGGAAGACCGAGACGGCTAGCGGGATGAGCAGGACCGGCGCCCGGTCACGCAGATCGCCCGCGCCGATCATCCAGGCGATCGCCAGGCCGGCGCACACCTGCAACAACAGGCGATGGACGCGGCTGCGCGTCAGCGTTTTCCAGAGGAAGGAAAACACGGCCTGTTCGCGAGCGTCCTTTAGAGTAAGGCTGGAAGGCCACCTCAGGAGCGCTCCGCGGGGCGGCCGGCTGCGCTGTGGTATTTCGATCAGCAGCCGACGGTAGCGATGGTAGCTGAGCAGATACGCGATGATTGCGAGCAGCGGCGCACCCGCGGTGGCGTATACGGCATATCGGGCGCCCTGTTCCGCGCCGCCAGACAACGCCGACCAAAGTCCCAGAAACCAGTTTGGCGGCCACCACGCGGCGGAAGGTTGATGCCACAAGAACGGCAGGGCCGCTACATTCGCCGTGAAGAGAATGGCTTGCGCAAAGATGGAGACGCGCTCGAACAGGCGCGGCGGCAGCAGGTTCAAGAGCAGACCCTGCAACGCCAGCATCCCGAAGAATACGAAGACGCAGCCGGCGGAGGCGGAGGCGAATAGAGCGAAAGCGTGCGCGGGAATCGACGGGTGCGGCTGCCACCGGCTGGCGCTGATCCAGGCGAACAGAAATGCGGGAATCGCGTTCATCGCCAGGACGAACGCCGCGAAGGCCAGGACCACCGCCGCCAGCTTGCTCCAGAAAATTTCCAGCGCGGTTACCGGAAACGCGGCCAGAGCCAGGCAATCGCGCAGGGTGGGAAACAGCGACTGCCACTGAATCGCCGTCAGCAGCGCCGTCATGCACATGGCGAGGCCGATCAGCCAGAGCGTGTCCGCGCGCACCAGGTGCAGATACTGTGCCGGATAATTGTCGACAGCCGGGCAGAAAAGCGACGGCTCGCCGGCTTCCAGGCAGCCATAGCGATGCCTCATGAGCGGCACCATGAGAATGCTGGTGGAGAGCAGGACGGAAACGACGCCGGTCACGACTTTGGCCCACTGTCCGGGCGTGGTCACCAGGTCGCTTTCGAAGAAGCGAGCCAGAAAATGGCGTGCCAGCTCGAAGTGGACGCCGTGGGTGGCATCCATCCATTGACGGGCGCGGCTCATGGCGCAGCTCATGGGGCCACCACGTCCAAAATGCGCTGCGCCAGGGCATCGGTATCCTCGGCCTGCGTGACCTGCGCGAAGATGCCTTCCAGCGAGGATTCGGCCATGAGACGGCGGAGGTTCGCGACCGAATCGTGCGCCACCACCTGGCCTTTGCGCAGGATCAGGACGGCGTCGCAGATCTTCTCCACCACCTCCAGCACGTGCGAACTGTAGAGCACCATTTTGCGGCGTCCGGCGAGCGCTTTGATGAGGCTGCGCAAGACCAGCGCGGCATTGACGTCGAGGCCGGAAAACGGCTCGTCGAGGATCAGCAGTTCCGGATCGTGAAACAGCGAGGCGGATAGCAGAATCTTCTGGCGCATGCCTTTGGAGTACGATGCCAGCGGCGAGTGGCGGTCGTCCCAAAGGCCGAAGAGGCGGAGCAGTTCATCCATCTTCGGTTCGAGCGCGGAGCGATGCAGGCCGCGCAAGCGCCCGGCGAGTTGCAGGTATTCGCGGCCCGAGAGATGCGGATAGAGATGCGGCTCTTCGGGCACGTAGCCTATATTGTGTTGGAACTCTTTGAGATTTTGGCGGACATCGCGCCCGTGAAAAAGGACGCGTCCGGCATTCGGCTGGATGAGGCCGATGATCATCTTGACGGTGGTGCTCTTGCCGGCTCCATTGGGTCCCAAATAGCCGAGAATCTCCCCCGGGCGAATCGTAAAGCTAACGCGATCCACCACGGCGATTCCGCCATAGCGCTTGGTCAGTTGACAGACTTCCAGCATGGCGAATAGACGCCGGGGACCGGGGAAATGTTCCGCCTTGGGGACAGACGCGCATACCCCCTGTCAACTCCTAGATCGTCGGCTACTCGGAAATTATCCTGAAACGCCGTTCCGGCAAGCCGGTTCGATTAGGAACGATAAGTCGGCTAGCATCCGCCGATGCTATAGACGCAAACGTTGCGAGCGTCATTCGGCGCAGCGGGCGCCAACCGGACGGCAGCGGCGCCTGGAAGAGCAAGAGAGCACTACCCCCAGCGCGTTCCGCCAGAGCCGCATTCATCGCGGACAACCATCTTACCCACCAATTCTGCTCCCCCCAAAACCCCGTTCACACGACTTCCAACTATTTGTTTCGCCTATTTTTCAAGCACTTAAGCCCCGCCGCTCCCTTCAGCCGCAAAAACGCCTGCTAGTCTCGAATCGAGGTTTTATGTCTACCGAACAACACCGCACCAATTCACCAGAATCTACCGGTCGAGGCGCCACCCAGGCGAAGGCCGCAGCCCGCTACAACCCCCTGAAGCACGGCATTTTCGCCATTTACCAGATCATGTTCGACGAATCCGCCGAAGCTCTCGCCGATCTCGCTGCCGAATATCACGAGCAGTACAGCCCCGCCAATGCCAAGCAGCGCTTCCTCGTCGACACTCTCATCAGCAACGAATGGCGCCTCCGTCGCATGCGCCGCGTGGAAGCCGAACTCTGGGAGTACGCTACCAACGCCTTCCTGGCAAACAATAGCGAAGTCCCGGCCTGCTCTTCCGGCGACTCCTTCGCTACCGGCTCCGAACAATTCGTCCACCTCCAACGAATCGTCAATTTCTGCGAGCGCAATTATCACCGCGCCCTCAAAGAGCTCCAAGCCAAAGCGGGCCGGGCGCCGTCGTCTGCCGACGTGCCTGCCGACCCCGGTCCCATGCCGCAGAAATCCGAGCCTCAAGCCGGGCCTGAGCCCGCCACCGCTCCCCCGGAACCCAAACAATCCACACCCAGTTCCGCGAAATTGGCTTCGTTCCGTCAAAATTCTAAAACCCCACCTCCCGCCGCCCCAAAAACGCCCGGCGTTCCGCCATCTGCCAGCCCGGTCGCCCCTGCAAACCCGGCAGAAACCCAACCATCCGCCTCAGATTGCGACCCAAAACCGCCGGAAGCCGCATGAAGATTCTTCCAATCAAATCTTAGCCGCCATCAAACCAATTTGCCGCCACCCCAATTTGCCTCCACTTCACCCTGTTATCCTCGAAATTAGCGCCCCGTCCGCCGCGCTTCCCAAATGAAAAAACTGCTCGCTCTCAATCGCGGCGAAATCGCCATCCGCATTCTGCGCGCCGCCAATGAGCTCGGCCTGCGCACCGTGGCCATCTACTCGCAGGAAGACCGGTTGGCGCTGCATCGATTCAAGGCGGACGAAGCTTACTTGATCGGCGCCGGAAAAGGTCCGGTGGAAGCCTATCTCGACGTGGAAGGCATCGTCGCGCTGGCCAAGGAAAAAGGCGTCGACGCCATCCATCCGGGCTACGGGTTCCTGGCCGAGAATCCCACGCTGCCCCTCGCCTGCGAGCGCGCGGGCATCACGTTCATCGGGCCCAACGCGGGCTTGCTCGAGCTGCTCGGGGACAAAACCGCCGCGCGCAAATTGGCGCAGCAGGCCGGCGTGCCGGTGGTTCCGGGGACCGCAAAGGCCGTGAGCAATCCGAAGCAGGCCCAGAAGATCGCGGCCGGCATCGGATTTCCGCTGATCGTCAAAGCCGCATTCGGCGGCGGCGGGCGTGGCATGCGCGTAGTGGAAAAGGCCGCCGATTTTGCCGGCAAGCTGGAAGAAGCGCGGCGCGAAGCCAAGGCTGCCTTCGGCAACGACGCCGTATTTCTGGAGCGGTTCGTGCGGCGCGCGCGGCATGTGGAAGTGCAGATTCTGGGCGACCGCCAGGGCCACATTCTGCACCTCTATGAGCGCGATTGCTCGGTGCAGCGCCGCCATCAGAAAGTAGTGGAGGTCGCTCCGGCGGTGGGGCTCGATGCCGCCATCCGCGCCGCGCTGGCGGATGCCGCGGTGAAACTCGCCAGGGCCGCGGGCTATTACAACGCCGGCACGGTAGAGTTTCTGGTGGATGCCGATACCGGCGAGTGGTACTTCATCGAAGTGAACCCGCGGATTCAGGTGGAACACACGGTCACCGAAATGGTGACGGGCATCGACCTGGTCCGCTGCCAGATTCAAGTGGCCCAAGGGCACAGCCTGCACGGGCCCCAGATCAATCTGCCGCCGCAGGATAGCATTCCGCTGTATGGGTACGCGCTGCAGTGCCGCATCACTACGGAAGATCCGGCGAACAACTTTGTGCCGGACTACGGGAAGCTCTCCACCTATCGCTCGCCCGCCGGCTTCGGCATTCGCCTGGACGGCGGCTCGGCCTACAGCGGCGCCGTGATCACTCCCTATTACGATTCGCTGCTGGTGAAGACCACCGCGTGGGGCCGCGAGTTTCCGCACGCCTGCCAGCGCATGGACCGCGCTCTGCGCGAGTTTCGCGTGCGTGGCGTGAAGACCAATATTCCGTTCCTGGAAAACGTGGTCAACCATCCGGATTTTCAGGCCGGGCGAGTGACTACGCGCTGGCTGGAAGAGACCCCGGCGCTGTTCAAGTTCGTAGTCAAGAAGGACCGCGCCACCAAGCTGCTGACCTATCTCGGCGACGTGATTGTCAACGGGAATCCTACCGTAGCCGGCAAGCCTGTGCCGCTGCGCTTACGGACGCCGCCCATTCCGCCGCACGATCTCAGCGCGCCGCCGGAAGGCACGAGACAGATATTGGAACGCGACGGCGCCGCGGGATTAGTAGCTTGGGTGCTGGCGCAGAAGCGGCTGCTGCTGACCGATACCACCTTCCGCGATGCGCACCAATCGCTTCTCGCTACGCGCGTGCGCACTTACGACATGATGGCCATTGCGAACTTCGTGTCACACCGGCTGCCCAACCTGTTCAGCCTGGAAATGTGGGGCGGCGCCACGTTCGACGTGACCATGCGCTTCCTCTATGAAGACCCGTTCGTGCGCCTGCGGCGGCTCCGCCAGGCGATTCCGAACATTTGTTTTCAAATGCTGCTGCGCGCTTCGAACGCAGTCGGGTACACCGCATATCCCGATAACGTGGTCGCCGAGTTCATCTACGAAGCTTCGGCGCAAGGCATGGATATCTTCCGTATCTTCGACTCACTCAACTGGCTGCCTAACATGAAGGCGTCCATGGAAGCGGTGCGGAAGACTAAGTCGGTGTGCGAGGCGGCTATCTGTTACACCGGCGACATTCTCGACCCCAAGCGCGATAAGTATCCGCTGGCTTACTACGTGCACATGGCTAAAGAATTGGAGCGCATGGGCGCGCACATGCTGGCTATCAAAGATATGGCCGGCCTGTGCCGTCCTTACGCCGCGGAGAAGCTGGTGAAGACCCTGCGCGACCAGATCGGCATTCCGATTCACTTCCACACGCACGATACCAGCGGCATCAACGCGGCGTCGGTTCTGAAGGCGGCAGAAGCGGGCGTACACATCGCCGATGGCGCAGTGGCGTCCATGAGCGGACAGACCAGTCAGCCGAATCTCAATTCGATGGTCGCGGCCCTCGACCACACGAAGCGCGCGACCGGTCTTGACCTCGATGCGTTGAATCTGTACGCCGATTATTGGGAGACAGTGCGAGACTACTATGCGCCGTTCGACACCGGCCCGAAAGCGGGTACGGCGGACGTCTACTTACATGAGATGCCGGGCGGCCAGTATACCAATCTGAAGGAACAGGCCGAGTCGATGGGTCTGGGCGCACGCTGGCGCCAGATCGCGCGGACTTATGCCGATGTCAACATGGCGTTCGGCGATATTGTCAAAGTGACTCCGTCGAGTAAAGTGGTGGGAGACATGGCCATCTTCCTGGTGAACCACAACATGACTATGGAACAATTCGAACAGTCGGCGCCGGATCACAATCTGACGCTGCCCAGTTCGGTGATCGACATGTTCATGGGGTCTCTGGGCGAGCCGGATGGCGGATGGCCTAAGAAGCTGCAGAAGATCATTCTGCGTGGACAGAAGCCGCGCCGCGGACGTCCGGGCGCGCATCTGCCGAAGGTCGATTTGGATGAGACTGCGGCAGCCGTGGAGAAGAAGATCGGCCGGCGTCCGTCAAAGGACGAGACGCTGAGTTACCTGATGTATCCCGACGTCTTCGTGAAGTTCGCGCGCAACCGCCAGACCTGGGGCGATGTGGACGTGCTGCCGACGCCGCAGTTTTACTATGGCATGGAGAGAGGCGCGGACATAACGGTGGAGCTGGAGCCGGGCAAGTCGCTGGCGATCAAGTTTCAAACCGTCGGCGAGCCGCATCCGGACGGTACGCGCACGGTATTCTTCGAGCTCAACGGCCAGCCCCGCGAGGTGACCGTCCGCGACCGCAGCCTGGAGGTGAAGCAGCCCGCGCGAGTGCAGGCGGATATCACCAAGCCGGGCGAGATCGGCGCGCCGATTCCGGGCGTGGTATCGAGCGTCGCGGTAGAGCTGAATCAGAAAGTCAAGAAGGGCGACCCACTGCTGGTGCTGGAAGCGATGAAGATGCAAAGCACAGTTTACTCGCCCTTGGCAGGCACAGTAAAACAGTTGCTGGCGCAGCCAGGACAACACGTAGAATCCAAAGACCTGCTGTTAATCATCGCCCGGCCCAACATCGGGACCCGGGGTAACGCCGGCGGTCTTGCCGCCGGCTCTTTTTCAGGCTAGAGTCAAGGTGCCGGCGGCAACCGCGGGCGCAACTAGTCGCCGAAGCTGCCGACTTCTTCCCGCTCTTCCACAGCCGCCTTAGCCTTCGCAGCCGGAGCCGGCGCAATCGAACCAATCTGCACCAGTTCCGGACCGGCCGGCTCTTTCAGCACATGCTCACGATACAGCTTCGCCATCCGCGCGTCTTCCTGAGACTGCTTCAGCTTCGCGTCGCGCGCGCGAATCTTCTCTTCCCCGGCGTTCTTGGCGATGCCCAGCTTGTCGAGATCGTGCTGCACTTCCGTGGTAACAATTCCCTCACGCAGCAGCAGCGAGTGATCTTTGCTATTCAGAGGCACAGCCTTGTTGCCGGCGAAAATTTCGTGGCGGCCCTTCTCCTCATACCACTTAGTAAGTGTGGCCGTCATGTGCATCTTCTCGATGATGTTACGCCAGCCGATGCCCGTGTTATAGGCGCAGAAAGAGATTTCGCCTTCCTGCGTGGCGTAGGGGATGATGCACTGCTCGGTGCGGCGGAAATCGTAATTGAACAGATCCTGGAACCACATGCCGGCGATGAAGAGGAAGTTCCAGCGGTCGCGGCGGCGCTGTTCGATGTCGCCCATCGTGCGGTCCTTGCCCACTTTGCCGTAGTTCTTGCCGGTGGCCCCGAAGGTCTTATCGAATTTCGCCATCAGGTCGGTGAAGCGGAAGTGAGTGGGCGATTTGAAGGGGTCGTAATTGCGGCCCAGCGCCAGGGCCATGCCGATGATCGACATCCACTTCCCGCGCGCAGCGTCGTTCACATGCGCCACGTCTTTCGCCAGCTGATCGGCATTGACGAACGCGGTGAAGGGGACCGATTCCTTGGTTTCCTTATCCACCATGACGGCCATGCCGACGCCGCAGTTGGGGTGGCAGCCACAGCTCAACTGTCCCCAGGTGGCCGTGGGACCGTGCACCAGATCGCTCCAATCGGAGAAGGTGGAAATGAACGAAATCGGGAACCAGTCGCGAACCGGCTCGCCGAGCCCGGTCTGGCTCTTCACGTCGTGCGCCAGGTGCGACAGCGTGTAGCGCTGGGCGGCTCGCCGCTCGTCGGTGATGGCCTCGTCGCGCCCGGTGAAGCTCACCGGCTGGAACGAAAGGAACGGAATCTTCTTGGGATTATCCAGCGCGAACTGAATCACGCGGCCCACCTGCTCATTATTGATGCCGTTGATGATCGTGATCACCGGGACGATATCGACGCCGTTCGCGTACAGGTTTTCGATAGCGCGGAGCTTCACATCGAACAGGTTGCCCACTTTGCGGTGCGAGTTGGCGGCATTGCCTATGCCGTCGAACTGCAGGTACGCATAGCGCAGCCCGGCGTCGGCGGCCTTCTTGCAAAATTCGGGACTCTTGGCGAATTCGATCCCATTGGTGGCTGCCTGCACCGAGGTGTAGCCGACTTCGCGCGCATACCGGACAGCGTCAAGGAAGAATGGCGAAAGCGTCGGCTCGCCGCCGGAGAACTGCACCGACATCTGCCGCTTCGGCTTGATGGTGATGGCATTATCGAGCAGCGTCCGGACATCGTCCCAGGTCAGCTCGTGTACGAACCCGACCTGATTGGCGTCCATGAAGCACGGGTCGCACATCATATTGCAGCGGTTGGTAAGATCGACCGTAAGCACCGAACCGCGGCCGTGGGTGATGGTGCTCGAGCCATGCTTGTGGAGCGTGGAATCGTTGTGGGCGCGAATGTCGCGGCCGGGGAATACGTCTTCGAGATGCTTGAAGAACGCCGTGTCCATCGCCATGACGTCTTCAAAGTGTCCGTGGACGGCGCAATCCTTCACCATCAGGATCTTGCCATCGCGCTCGATCACCTTAGCCTTAATCTCGCCGGGACGCGAGTTGTAGAGAATGTCGATGGGCTCTTTGCCATCGAGAATCCGCTGGCGGATTTCCGGCACGCAGCGCGGGCACAGCGAATCGGTATCGCGCGGCCATCCGAGCGGCGGCTTGATCTTCTCCCAGGACTTCAGGAGCGGCTTGTCGGACCATTTCGGCACAAATCCCGGATTCTGGTGGATCTGATTCAGCGAATCGAATACTGCCCAAGCGGCGCTGGCGGCGTACGTTACGGCTTTCTCTACGTATTTAATAGGCTTGTGCATCTCTGTGTGCCCTCCCGATGGCTCAGGTTTGATCTGAATAAAGCTAAGCGCACCCGATATAGCAAGACGGTATGGTGCGCTTAGACGAAGTATAGTGAAGCCCGCGCAGCCGGACCATAGATTGCCATTAAAGCGTTGAAATTGTTGGTTGTACGGTGCATCACGGGGTTGAACGGGGCAATTCGCCGGATAAACGGCCCAGGCTTGTAGGCGTATGAAAGGGAACGGTTTAGGTCCCGATGCGAACGTAGTAAGATGGTCGGGGCAACGATCGGCCAAGGGAGGACACATGGCGGGAAGACCGGGATTTCGAGTGCGCGGTGGTTGGCAGCGGCCGGCGGCCGATTTGCTGGCGGCGTTTGGCCAGGCGGCCAGCTCGCAGGTGGCAGACGCAATGTCGCGTCTGGGAGCAATGGATTCGGGCATCCGTTCCGTGTGGCCGGGGCCGCGCGTAATCGGCGCCGCCGTGACGGTATGGTGTCATGCCGGCGACAACGTGATGTACCACAAGGCGCTCTCGCTGGCGCAACCGGGCGACGTGATGGTGGTCAACACACAGGGGTCGGGCAATGCAGGCTTCGGCGAGCTGCTCGCCACCAGCGCGATGAAGATCGGCGTGCGCGCGGTGGTTGTGGACGGCATGGTGCGTGACGCTGAAGCGCTGGAGGCGATGCGCCTGCCGGTGTGGGCGCGCGGCCTATCGCCCAGCGGGTGTAATAAAGATGGCGCCGGCGAGGTGGGCGCGATCGTCGCCTGCGGCGGCGTGGCGGTGCGGCCGGGCGACGTGATCGTGGCCGACCGCGATGGCGTGGCCGTGGTCCCGTTGGAAGACGCGGCCGAAGTGGCGCGCTTGTCGATGGAGGTAGTAGCCCGCGAGAGCAAGCGGCTGGCGGAGATCGAGGCGGGGTTGCTGGTGCGGCCGGAGATCGATGAGGGGCTCAGACGGGCAGGTGTGGTGGAGTGATTTTGGAGAGCGGGCGCAAACTGTGCGCTAGCTTAGTCTAGCCATAACTAAGCCTTCACGATGGCGGCTTTCTTGACGAAGTCCGGGTCGAACTCCAGGCCCATGCCCGGCCCGGTGGGCAGCGGAATCACGCCATTCTTAATCGTGAAATTCGGCTTGTACCACGGTTCCGGCTTGGCTTCGGAACGATGTACATACTCCATGTACGGGCCGATATTCGGCGTCGCCGCGGCAAATTGCAAAATGTTGACGCTCGCGGCGCCGGTCTGCGTGTTGTGCGGACAGATCCACATGTTCGCCTTGCGCGCCATGCGTGCGACGCGCGCGGCGCGCGTAAATCCGCCGTTGTAACTGAGGTCGGGCTGCACCACGTCCATCACGCGATTGTCAATCATCCACTGGAACTGCCACAGGCTGGAATTCTGCTCGCCAAACGCGATCTTAATATCGAGAGCGTCGGCCACCTTCTTGGTATCGCCCAACTGCTCCCACGGGCAGGGCTCTTCGAACCAGAGATAGTGCATCTCCTGCAGGCGCTTGCCCACCTCAATGCCTTTGGCCACGCTGTAACTGCCGTTGGAGTCGGCCATCAGAGTCACCTTGCCCGCCAGCGTCTTCGCCGCGAGCTCGAAGATCTTTTCCGTGCGGCCCGGGTAGGTATCGCGATTGGCGCTCATGCGCCCGCCGATCTTGAACTTCACAGCCTTGGCGCCGGTTTCCTCTACTCCGCGAACGTAGACATCCACTTCCTCTTCGGCGGTAGTGTCGCGGCCCGATCCGGAGAGATACACCGGAATCTCCTTACGCAAGACGCCGCCCATGAGTTCGGCGACGCTCTTATGCGCGGTCTTTCCCATCAGATCGAGCAGGCTCTGCTCGACGTACGCCACCGGGCACCAGAAGGCCTGGCCCGATAGTTTGTAGTTGGCGATATACACGTCGTCGACCAGAGTCTCGATGTCGCGCGCATCCTTATTCAGGAAAGCGGGAATGACGCGGCGGTGCAAAATGGGGATGAAATCCTCCATGTCCTTAGTGAGGATCAGACCCTCGGCGCCGTCCGTGGAGCGCGTGCGCAGGAAGAACTGTTTGCCCGATTGCAGCAGGTCGATGGAAGCGATCTTCACAGGAGAAGAGATCTTCTTATGGAGGTCGAAGACCGGCTGCTGCCAGTCCGGGGTTGCGGTGTCAGCGTCGCCGGTCGCGGCGGATGCCGTATCGTACGCCGACGATGCGGATGCCGCGAGAAGAGCGGCTCCCGTGGAAGTCTTAACGAAATTGCGGCGGTTCATATTCCCTCACCATTTCACAGTCTTGCCTGGTTCGAGCGCCCATACTTCGGTCTGCGCGTGCGTCAGTTTCTCGCGCAACTGTTCGGGCGTGCCCGTGAGCGCCGGAAACGTTCCGAAGTGCATGGGGATTACCTTAGCCGGCCGCAGTAACTTGCAAGCGGCGGCAGCTTCATACGGGCTCATGGTGTAGAGGTCGCCAATCGGAACGATCGCCAGCTCGGGGTGATAGAGCTGCTCGATCAACTGCATGTCGGAAAAGACGTTGGTATCGCCCGCGAAGTAGAGCGCGCGGCCATCGGCGAAGCGCAGCACGTAGCCCGCGGCCTCTCCGCCATAGATGATCTTCCCGTCGTCGAGGATGCCGCAACTATGTACGGCGTGCGTCATAGTGACAGTCACTCCTGCCACCTGCTGCGAGCCGCCCTTGTTCATGGGCCGCGTATTTTGTACGCCTTTCGATTCCAGCCAATTGCAACATTCAAAGATAGCGACCACCTCAGGCGAGAATTTCTTCGCCAGCGGCACGGCATCGTGGATGTGATCGAAGTGGCCATGCGAGACGCAGATGGCGTCGACGCGGTCGATTTCGAAGCCTTTGGGGAACTTTGGGTTTTCGGTCCACGGGTCCATGAGAAAGACGTGACCCGAAGAGAGGCGAAAATGAAACGTTCCGTGACCCAGCCAGGTGATTTCCATACTTGGAATTATGCCACGCCGCATCCCGTCATTGGCTTCTGCGGGGATAACGTCCGGGTTGGGTGAGCGCTTGGCGCTCTGTCATGCGGTCGTACAGGTTAAGCCGGAGCAGACGTACCGTCGCAGCAGCCGTTTCCGTAAGGGGATCGATCTCACCGTCCACAAGCCGAAAGTGATCGTTCCATAGATCGCGCCGCGGATGAAATAGAGGAATCAGCCGGCCCGGTTCCCGCCCGAAGCTGGCGATATCGGAGCCCTTCCATGCATTGCACCGGATACAAGCCAGCGCAAGGTTACCTCTGGAAGAGTCGCCTCCGTGCTTTCGGCTAACAATATGATCGATCTGGTGTGGCGTAAACGAATCGTCCTGATGCAGCAGACAGTATTCGCAACGATGGGCCGCCCGCTCCGCCACCAACAAGCGCATGGCGCCGGAGATCTCGCCGCCCATAATGGGACTTAGGCGCTCAGGCGACCCTTCGCGCGAGCCTTAGCCATAATCATCAAATGCTCAAGGCGGAGATACTCTTCGAGTTCCTCGCTCTCCACCGGAGAGATACTCTCTTCGGCCCGGCGCTCAATCAACTCGCGCACGCGCCCCACGGCTTGATCCGAAGGCCGGAAACCGGCAATAGTCTCAGCGGTCGTCCCCGCCGCGAGGAAGTCGAGGATTTCGTCGTATGCCTGCGTCAGCATCATTCCACTGTGATCATACCGCATCTCAGGACGCCGGTTCATCCCCGCGACTCATAGAACCGTCGCTGCGCCTTCATGATCTGCTTGAGCTTGCGTTTGCGGTCCTGCGCGACCTGCGCGTCGGCGAGCGCCTCATGGCGGCGCGCCTCGCCCAGCAGTTTCCGGTAGCTCTCCCAGCGGTCCGGCGAGACGGCGCCGGTAGCCAGCGCGGCCTGCACCGCGCAGCCGGGTTCCACCGCATGCGTGCAATCGGCGAAACGGCACTGCGCCGACAGCGTAGCGATTTCGTCGAAGACTTCCTCCACGCTCCCTTGCCCCGCCCAAAGCTGCAATTCGCGCATGCCCGGCGTATCGATGAGCGCGCCGCCAGCGGGCAGCAGCGCCATCTCGCGATGCGTAGTGGTGTGCCGGCCGCGGCCGTCGGATTCGCGCACGGCGCCGGTGAGGAACCGCTCTCCGCCGAGCAATCGGTTGACGATGGTCGACTTCCCAACGCCCGACGAACCCAGCAGCGCCACCGTGCGGCCGGGCCCGAGGAATGCATGGAGCGGCTCCGTTCCTCCATCCTCCAGCGCGCTCAGCGCGACCACCGGACTGGAACCAGCCACGGCGGCCGCTTCCCGCGCGCGAGCCGCCGCATCACCGCACAAGTCCGCTTTGTTGAGCACGACAACCGGGGCCACGCCGCTTTCGACCGCCAGCGTGAGATACCGCTCCAGGCGGCGCAGGTTGAAATCGCCGTCCAGGCCACAGACCAGAAACACCAGATCGATGTTGGCAGCGATCGCCTGACGCTCTTCGCGCTTACCGGGATTCCGCCGCTCGAAGCACGAACGCCGCGGCAGCACCGCCTCCACAATGGCTTGCCCGGGACCGACGATGCGCGCCGCCGCCCAATCGCCAACTACGGGCATGGCGGCGGCATCCGCACTGCGATGCCACAGCGCGCCGGCTGGTTCGCCAGTCACTTCGCCGGCTTCGGTATAAAGACGATAGAGATCACGATGGGAAACCGCGACGCGCGCCAAAATCAGGCCCTGCGCGGCATAAGTTTGAAAGGCGCGATGCACGTGCGCATCGGCGCCAAGGGATTCCAGATTCACTGTTCGCTCCTGAACTTGACAAACCGCTTGGACACACTACGGCTACGGAGTGGACTGCAACGCGGATTGCGTTAGCGAACAGTCATAGGCAGATGCCGACAGATTAGCACGGAATGGCTGGTAGCATAGAGATTCGCCACACCAAGGAACCCAAGGAGCAGTATGCGCATCAACCTCACCCGCGAACGCCTCGCCAAAGGCGAAACCGTATTCGGCAGCATGTTGCAGGCATATCGGTCGCCCGAAATCGCGCGCACCTTCGCCGCCGCCGGATTCGATTACGTCTTCATCGACATGGAGCACAGCGCCCTCGATCTGGAGACCGTGCAGGACATGATCCACGCCTCGCTGGACGCAGGCATAACACCCCTGGTGCGCGTGTGCGAGCTGCTCTATTCGCTGTTCGCGCGGCTGCTCGATTCCGGCGCGCAAGGCATCATTCTGCCGCGCGTCGACAACCCGAAGGCCCTCGAAGAGGCGCTGAGCTGGCTGCGCTATCCGCCGGTGGGCAAACGCGGCTTCGGCGTGAATCCAACCATGATCGGCTACGAAACGCGCACCATGGCGGAGATTATCGAGCACATGGACCGCAACACGGTTTCGGTAGTGCAGTTCGAAACCCGGGCGGCATTGGAACGCGCCGACGAAATGCTTTCGCTCAAAGGGCTCGACATCGCCATGGTCGGCCCCGCGGATCTATCGATCGCGCTCGGCATCCCCGGAGAGTTCGAGAATCCCAAACTGATTTCGGCCGTGGAAAAGCTCATCGAGCAATGCCGGAAGTACAATGTGACGCCCGGCATTCAGGTGCGCAATGTGGCCATGGCGAAGGCCTGGACGGCGCGCGGGATGCGCTTCGTGGGCGTTGGCGCGGAACACGTACTGCTGCTGGAGAGATCGAAGGAAGTGGTGTCGCAGCTGCGGTCGGCGACGGCGAAGGGCGCTTAACGCCAGAAGGGGTCAGTTAAAGGGCGCTAGCGGCGCTTCAGAAGCAGGCGATCCAATAGCTCCGCAGAAGCGTTTTCCATCTCCACTTCGAACGCATCCACACAGTTGCTGAGATATCTGTAGCCCCACCAGGCTGGGATTGCCACGATAAGACCCAGCGCCGTTGGCACGAGCCCTTCCGATATTCCTTCGACCGTAGCCGCCAGGCACGTCCATTTGTCCCCGCCGCACCCCTTGAAGGCAAAGACAGTCCCGATACACGTGCCAAAGAATCCGAGGAACAGAGCAGTTGATGCGATTGAGGCGAGACTGCCAAGGCCCTTCTTCATCTCTCCGCGAGTCAAAGCGATCGAGCGCGCCAGACGTCGTCTTACGGCTTCGAGTACCTCGGGATTAGAAGATGATGCCATTACTCCCCTCGATTCGCGTAATTCCATTGGACGCCAAAAACGCGACTTAGTTCCCGGTCCAATTCGGGCCGCTGTCGACGGCTAGACGTTGCCGGGCTACTGTATAAAAACCCGGTTAAAGAAGCTGTCGCCAGAATCTCCACATAAGAATCGCCAAGGCCGGATTAGAAATGGAATCGGTACCTTAGTTCACCATAGATTTGCCGGGGGTTAATGTAGTGCGTTCCGCCGAACGTGTTGCTGGTGTCGAGCAGGTAGCGCGTGTTAGCGACATTGACGGCGTTCGCAGAGACGCTCCAGTTCTCGCCGATGCTCTTTCCAATCGCGAAATCGAAGGTCGAATGGGGCGGCAGATGCGCGGGACCGTCCTGGTTTAGAAATCCCGAGCCGAACCGATAGGCGGGCGTCATCCACCAGCGGCCGGGCAATGCCCGATCCGATTGGAATACGCGAATCTCTACTGGGCGATCTTGAAAAGCTTTGGCGAACGCAGAGTGACTTCGGCGCCGCGGATGATCGCGCCCAGGTCGGTGAGCGGGATGAAAATGCCCGAATTGCCGATCCCATCGTGATCCAGGAAATTGCGCGCGCTGGTGTGAAAGTCGTCGACGTCGAGCGACCATCCGCGTAGTAGCCGTACAGCACCCACTTGATTCTCGGGATTCGGATCGCGGCGCCAAGACGGGGATCCGCGGCGTTTTCGTTCACCAGGCCGTCGTAATGCGTGAGGCGAAGTCCGACATCGAAAGTAAGCAACGAAGCCGCCTTGTATTGATCTTCCAGGAACAGCGCGTTCGAGTTGGCCCAATGTCTCTCGGTTTGATTTAACACATTGCCGCCTGGGTTTTCAGTAAGGCCGAAGAATGTGTTGTCGCGCTGACCCCAGATCTCTATTCCGATGCGCGCGTTGTGGCGCTTCTTCTGCACCTGCAGCACGGACCACCCGCCGAAAGTAATTCGACTGCACGTTGTCGTCAAGCACAAAAGGCGTGTCGTTGGGGCCGCCGAGGTAATGCGCGTTGTTGTAGTGGAAGTACGCGAGAGAATGAAGAGCGCGTCGGCCGAGAAGCTATGCGTCCAATGAAAGCCGGCGAGATAATCGCGCTCGAGATCGAGGTCGCGGATGCCGGCCGCCTGCGCGTCCGCATCGTTGGGGACCTGATAATGGTCCTCGCGCAGCGATGCGATTCACCAAAACCGATCCTTGGAGTTAGGGTTATAGAGCAGCGAAAGGAATCCGCCGGTGACGCTCGATTGATCGTGAATCACCTGCGAGACCGGAGTCCCGAGGCCGAGGTTGGAACGGTCGCCATCTACGCTGGCGTAATAGGCGAAGCGTTGCGTGTGCATTCCGATGCTGAACTGATCGTGGTTGAATGGAAATCCCAGCCGAGAGGACGAGGTCCGCTTCGCGATCGCGCTCAAAGCCGGAGGGAGTCACGACATTGAAGAATCCGTAAGTCCGGTCGCCGTATTCGCTGGAAAATCCGCCGCGCTCGACTTCCAGCTCTTCGACATTTTTGGATTGATAAGGGGCGCGACATTGGCGGCGATGTTCGTGTTGACGACGGGGATGCCATCGAAGAACCAGTTCACCTCATGACCGCCGCGCATGGGGAGCATGTCATGAACCATATAGGCGCCGGGCGTGTGAGAGATTTCCTGCGAATCGACCGCGGTTTGCACCGTGAACGTCTGCGTATTGAGCTTGTTGGCTGCGCCGGACACTTCGATGCTGGAGTTGACCGGCGCGAGCTCCAGTTGTAAGTGCAGCACCGGCTCTTTTCCGGCGGCGACGGTGATCTGTTGCTCGAATGGCCGGAAACTTTGGGCTGAAACGGCGATCGTGTACGCGCCCTCGGGCACATCGCTCATCTGAAACTCGCCGTCGGCATCCGCGGCGGCGGTTTTTGAGAACGCGGAATTTCGGAGCACGATTGTGGCGCCCGGAAGTGGACGATGTTCAGGATTGTGCACGACGCCGCGCACAGTTCCCACTTCCGCGGCATTCGCTATCAGAAGCGGAAAGAACACGACGGCAGATACATTTCAACTCTCCTGTTGGTCCGCAATTTAGGCAGCCAATCCTGGCTGCCTCCAGCATTCAGCTGGCGCTGGTAGGGAAGCAAAGACTCGCACCTGCCTGTAAGAGCCGCCTCAAAGGCGGCTGCAAGGCAAGATTGCCGCCCCACAACTGTCATTGAATTACGCGAAGCTTTATAAGAAGCTTTACAAGTGGTTAGGAGAGTATAGCCGGAGGTCAGCGTTTCTGGTGGGAACGGCCGAAGGAAACGCGATAGCGAGCTTCGGTTTGAAATTGAATTGAACGATGACTGAGAAGCGCGGCGAACACCGCGGCGGACGGCCTGGGCAGCGCGAGAGTGGCGCACGCCGGCGCGGCGAAGGGGAACGAGGGGCACGTCTGTCGAATCGCTTGGACCGTCACTCCAGAGCTAGACGCCGCCGCATCCATGTTACCTATGCAGTGATGCGCTCCGTTGCGCCGGCAGCAGGCGGGCAGATCCGATTCCGCATCCAGCAACAGTCCGGCGCAATCGGCGAGAAGCCGATCGCTACTAATAGGGCAAGCGCGGATGCACGGTGCACCATTCCATGCTATAGCAGCTGTACTTAATCGGCAAGAGACTTTGCCATGTGAAACCTGAGTCAGAAGCTTGACGCGTCGCATTCGCGTTGCCGGCGGCGGACTTGATCAGAGGTTGAAGGTTTAGCCGGAGCCGCGCCTTTGGTCGCGTTAGTGGCAGGAGCGAGTTTCGGTAATCGTGTCCCGTGCGCTTTCTCATCCCACGCGCCGCACGCGGATTTGGTTGAACGTCAGAGCGGGTCCAGGGGGACCCGCGCGAACCAGGGGGTCCGCCCTACGAGGCCAGCGCTAGATTTGCTTGAGGCTTGACGTCCAGCGCTGCGAATTCGCCTCGCGCCAGCTTCGGGAATGCCGCCGCCGCTATCATTGCTGCGTTGTCGGTTGACAGAGCCGGCGACGGAAAATACACGGGATAAGACAACTGCATGGCGCGCGCCGCTGTGCGCAATCCCGAGTTGCAAGCTACGCCGCCCGAGATAATCAACGCCTGCGCGCCGATGCTTTCCGCCGCGGCCGCGGCGCGCGTCAGCAATTCGTGAATCACGGCGTGCTGAAACGAAGCCAATAAATCGCGCGTTGGCTGTGGCGTAACCGTCAGCCACTCTTCGACCGCCGGGGTTGGACTTTCACGCAACAAAGCGCGCCTCGCAGCGATCTCCGCCTCCATATCGCGGGCTTCCACCCACCGCAGCACCGCCGTTTTCAGGCCGCTGAAACTGAAATCGAGGGCGTTGCCTTTCATCTTGGCAAAGGTGAAGCGTACGGCCTTCGGGTCGCCATGCGGCGCCAGATGGTCGATAATCGGGCCGCCCGGATAACCATAGCCCAGCAGCTTCGCCACCTTATCGAACGCCTCGCCCGCGGCGTCGTCGCGCGTCCTACCGAGCAGGCGATAGGTGAAATCCTGCCGTACCTCGAACAGGTGCGTGTGACCTCCGCTCGCTACCAGCGCCATCGCGGGCAGCGCGACCGGCGATCCATCGCGCTTCGCTTCCATCACCACCGCGTGGATATGGCCTTCGATATGGTTCACAGCGATCAGCGGCACGCCGCGCGCAAAGCTGAGGGACTTGGCGTATGTCAGCCCCACCAGCAGCGACCCAACCAGGCCGGGTCCAACGGTGGCGGCGATGGCGGCCAGGTCGTCGAGTGTTGTCCCGCCGGATTCCAGTGCCTCGCGCACTACCAGCACGATGGCGCGAAGATGCTCGCGCGAAGCCAACTCCGGAACCACGCCGCCATACTTGCCGTGGGTCGCCATCTGCGAGGCGACCACCGACGAGAGTACGCGTTCGCCGTCTTCCACCACGGCGGCGGCGGTTTCATCGCACGAAGATTCAATGCCGAGAATACGCACTTGATTCAGTCTACGATAGCTGGCATGTTTTGGGGATTTTGACGCGGGAAGTGTCCAAATCAATCCGGGTCTTTAGGAAAGCGGGTGGCGACCCAAAGATCAAGCATGGGGTAAGGGGCCGAATCGCGGCCACCACGGCAGCGGAGGGTGCTACCAAACTTGCTACCACGTCGTGCAAAATCCAGCCCGAAACAAGATGAACCAAGGGCCAACAAAGTGGAGTGTGTCACAGTCGAAATGGAACGGTTCAGCTTGATATCTTCCAAGCCGTTCCAATCCGTGCTGGCGTCGCTCAAAGCGGCAGTCGGCCATCCCGATATGGCGGAGTTTGCGAAAGGGACAAAAGGTACACGGACGTTTGCCGAGTTGGAGGATGTCGTTCGAAGAGGACTTGGAGAGACGGGGCTCATGTTGTTCCTGGAACTCGATCACGGCTCAATTCTACGCAAGGAGACAGGTCTCGATACGCCGAGGATCGTCCGTCTTCTGATCGGCAATCCACTGATCATGAAGGAAATGGCAAAACAGATCCCCGATGCTGGATCATACGCACCGGTCACGATTCTGCTGGATGAGCGGCCCGACGGCGTGCATCTCACCTATGACAGGATGTCAAGCCTTCTGGCGCCCTACGGGAATGCAGAGGCACTGGCAGTCGCTCGCGAACTGGATTCCAAAATCGAGCGTCTTCTTCGAAGGGCGGCGGACGGTGACAGGGGATGAGGAGGACCAATGGGTAAACTTGACGGAAAGCTTGCACTGATCACCGGCGCCAATAGCGGTATTGGTTTGGCGACGGCGAACCGCTTTGTCAACGAAGGCGCGTTCGTCTTCATCACAGGACGCCGCAATTCGGAGTTGGCTGCGGCTGTGAAGGAGATCGGACACGATGTGACCGTCGTCCAGGGAGACGTCTCGAATCTCGGCGATCTTGACCACCTCTTCGCACAAACTTAGCGGCGGCGTTGCGAGGCGCGCCAGCGAGCACGCCGGGCGTGACTATCGTGCATTCGACTTCTACGGAGAATGTGACGCGCATTCCGACTGCGTTGGAAGAGCTGGATGCTCACTACCGTTTCCGGCCGGAACTGCGTCCGGGCGCCAGCCACCTTGCATCGCCGGGCCACCAACTCCTCATAACGCGCTACGGGCCGTTCGATGTACTGGGAATGATCGGAAAGGGGCGGACCTACAGCGATCTGCTCCCACTCACTGACGAAATGGAAGTTCGAAGCGGGTTTCGCGTGCGGGTGTTGAGCCTGGAAGTGCAGATCGCGGTTAAAGAAGAGGTGGGCGGCGAGAAGGATGCGGCGATGCTGCCGTTGTTGCCGTTGTTGCGTAGGACTTTGGCAGAGAGCCGGCGGAGCGAGTGAATCGGGGCGTGGCAAACTAAAGCAATGCGCTACCGCTGAGGACGGGTTGGCGCGACTCCTATCGTCGCCCGCCGCCGGAATCTCTTTACTTTGGCGCGATTGCCGCAGTCCTTCACATCGCACCATCGGCGCTTGTGATTGCGGCTGGAGTCGAGAAACATCCATCCGCATTCATCGCCGGCGCACTGGCGGACCATCGCAAGGCTGTTCGATGCGAGCAATTCCGCGGCGGAGCGCGCTACCGGCCAGAGCATGCAATCGAGCGCCCGGGCGCGACCGTCCCACGTCCAGACAAAGGCGCCGGCGGCGTACGCCAGCCGCTCGCGATCCCTGGCAGCGGATAGCTCGCGCTGCAGAATTCGCATGCCGGCCGGTTCCGGGGCCCAACGCTCAACCACCGATTTGAAGATTCGATACAGCGCCGCGCGAAGCTGGGCCGCTCTTGCCAGCACGGAGGCCGCGGCTTGCGGATCGCTTGCGGCGCGGCGGCCGAACTGCAACGATTCGCGATGCGTCAAAGCCCCGGCGGATTCCGCCCACGAAAGCAAATCGCTATACAGCGGCAGCTTGTCGCGCCCTACGGCATCGGCGTAATCGCGCCCGCGGCGTTCGCCGGTGCGCACGCGTCCTCCGACCGTGTCCACGAAATCGAGACACAGCCGTCCGCCGATCAATTTCCAAGTGGTAACCGGCATGTTTGCGTTGACAGGTTACGCGGGCCTGATGCTGATCGTCCCGGTATTCGGTTCCCAGATCCAGCCGCATACGCAGACCGCGGCCGAGCGGCTCAGCGTCAATTTCGCCGACGTGAATCGAAAGATACTGGCCATGGCCAAGGATTTTCCGCCGGACAAGTATAATTTCCGCCTCAAACCGGAGATGCGGTCCTTCGGCGAGGTGATGGTGCATATCGTATCCGGCTCTGCCTACGCGGCGAAAGCGGGGCGCGGCGAGAAAGTCAAACGGGATGAGCTTGACGCAAAGAACTACCCGGGGAAAGCCGCGGTGGTCGCATTGATCGAGAAAACTATTGCCGATTCCTCGGCGACGCTCAAGGAGAATCCGGAGGGATGGCAGAAGTCCCAGGAGCCGTTTCTGTCCGTGATGGAACACTCGGCCGAGCATTATGGCTTGCTGGTGGCCTATTACCGGGCGAACGGCCTGGTTTCGCCGGAATCGCGCCCGAAGGGCAAGTGAGCGCGGCCACGGCGAGTTTCCACAGGGCCGCAATTCTTGGGAGAGCGCAGGGTAGAATTCCGCTCCCTGGCGGGTCGCGGCTTTGTGGGGCTGACTCAGCTCTGACTTAGCTCCGCAAAGAGCGGGTCCAGGGGGACCCGCGCAGACCAGGGAGTCTGTCCTACTGTTTCTTGACTACGGGGGCTGCGGGCTGCTTCCGCAACTGATCGAAGTATTGCTGCACGTAAGGCTGCAGCGCTACGGGGATCTCGTCGCGATCAATCTCGGCGCCGGTTTGCGAGTGTTCCGCGCCGCTCTTCACGTAGGCCGTGTGCAGTTGCTGGCTGGTGGTTTGCACTTCCACCGTCGCCTCGCCGGTGACCGCGGCCGAGCGCTTGCCGATCAGTTCGCTGATCTTGCCCATCGCAGCCAGTTGCTCAGCCTGACGAATTTCCTTGCTGCCGTCCTCGCTGCCAACGCCGCTGCCGGGCTGCTTGGTGGCTTGCTGCGATTTGTCCTGGCCCGACCCCTTACCCTGCGAATCCTGCCCATCCTTCTGAGCGTCGCCGCTCTGGCCCTGCTGCTCGTCGGCCTGCTGCGAGCCGTTCTGCTGCCCGTCCTTCGACTGCTGCGATTTGCCGTCCTGCTTTCCCGCGCCTTGCTTGGAATTCTGATTGGGCGATTGCTGCGGCGGCGTGGAGCCATTCTGCGGCTGCGGCTTCACCTTCGAGAGCAGGTTCTCGGCGAAATCCTTGAGCTTGCTCATCAGGCTGCCGCTCTCGCCGGAGCTATTCGACTGCTGCTTGCCGTCGGCCTGCTTATCCTGATTGCTTTTGTCCTGGCCCTGCGGACTGGAATTGGCCTGTCCGCTATCCTGCTGGTCGTGGTCGTCGGATTGTTGATTCTGCGCGTCGCCGTCCTGATTCTGGGGGTCGCCGGACTGCTTCTTGCCGTCGTCCTTGGAGGCGCCGTTTTTCTCCGCATCCGGTTGATCGCCCTGCTGCCCAGGGTCGTCGGACTTAACGTCCTGCTGGCCTGGACCTTTCCGATCCTGATCCGCGGCGGTATCCGCACTGTCGTCCGGATTATCGTAGGGCTGCGGAACGCGCCGCATGTTGTCCGCAGTCTCCTTGCTGTCGCGGGGCGAAAACTGCTCCTGGATCATTCGCGCAAGGGGAACCCGCAGATCGAGCCGCTTGTTCAACCCGTAACGCAGGGCGAACAGGCTGGAAGCCACCAGCGCCAGCGCCGCCACAATGTAGGCCGAGCGGGGCAGGCGGTAGGGAATGGCCTGACGCAAATCGACCTGGGTTGCGGCGCGCTCGGCGCTCTCACGCTGGCTGCGAACCACTTCCGGCGCGTCCGGCTGCGCATCCGCCTTTGCGGAGAAATACACGGCCGTGGAAAGCGTGTCCGCAAGCGCCATGCGATGGTCGACAATCTGCGCGGCGCGATAGGAGGACGGCTGCCGCCGGTAGGCGCGATAGACACCGGTCGCGATGGCGGCCAGCGGAATCAACGCAGCCCAATACCAGTTCAGCACCTCGGTCCCCAACAGCAGCAAAACGATGAATGCAGCCAAGCCCGCGGAGAACGCATTGGCCCCTTGGGACATCAACTCCTGGTTCAGAAAGCGCCGCCTGGCCCGGCGGATTAACTCATGCACAGTTCCCCTCGTGCGATTGCATACAAACAGTGGTTGGACGAAACAAATTCAGATGTAGCTCTAATACTAGCATTTTCAGGTGAAAACGAACGGTTCCGGTGCGCAACAATCCGCGTTGGCATGACCCGTGCAAACGATGTGCCAAGCGGGTCGCATAGCCTTACAATAATAAGTATAGCCCGCCTGGCAGAGGAAAAATACTTGAACCAGCCCCTAAAAGTTCTCATTGTGGACGACGAACCCAGCCAGCGGAGCGGCCTTGCAGCCATGGTTTCCGCGTGGGGGATGACGGCGCAGATGGCCAGCGATGGCGAGGACGCTCTGGTGCAACTGGCCGTGTTTCCCGCCGATGTGATTATCACCGACCTCAATATGCCGGGGCTCGATGGCTTCGGTTTCCTGCAGCGCCTGCGCGATTCCGGCGATATGCCGCCGGCGATCGTGCTCACGGCGTATGGCAACATCGAGACCGCCGTGAAGACCGTGCATGAATTAGGCGCGTACTGGTTTTTGGAGAAGCCTATTCAGCCGGCCACTCTCGAGGTGCTGTTGCGGCGCGCCGGCAGCCACGCCGGATTGCGCGCGCAGAACCGCAACCTGGAGCGCCAGTTGGTCTACAAAGGCGCGTTGGGCGAGATGGTGGGCACGTCGCCCAAGATGCAGGAAATTTTTGCACTGTTGCAACAGGCGGGTCCGAGCAAAGCGTGCGTACTGATCACCGGCGAGAGCGGCACGGGAAAAGAGCTGGTGGCGCGCACGGTTCACGCGCTTAGTCCGCGGCGCCAGGGGCCGTTCTTCGCCATCAACTGCGCGGCGCTGCCGGAATCGTTGATCGAGAGCGAATTGTTCGGCCACGAGAAAGGTTCGTTCACCGGGGCCTCCGAGCGCCGGGCCGGGTGCTTCGAGGTAGCCCAACACGGCACGCTGCTGCTGGATGAGATCGGCGAGATGCCTCTGCAGACGCAAGCCAAGCTGCTGCGCATTCTGGAAGACTCCAAGGTGCGCCGCCTGGGCGGCAAGACGGAATTCGAAGTGGATGTGCGCGTGATCGCGGCCACGAATAAGATTCCGGACGAGGCGGTGCGCGGCGGACATTTGCGCGAGGATTTGTTTTACCGGCTGAACGTGTTTCACATCCATTTACCGGCCTTGCGCGAGCGCAAGGAGGATCTGCAGCCGATCGCCGAGGCGCTCATCGGCGATTTGAATCGCAAGCACGATTGCCGCGTGGTGGAAATCTCCGCGGTGGTGATGGACGCGCTGCGCCGGCACGACTGGCCGGGCAATGTGCGCGAGTTACGGAACGTACTCGAACGCGCGGTGATTCTGGCCGGTGAAGGGTCGATCGAAATGAAGCATTTGCCGGCGTTTCTTCAGTCGCGTCCCGCGGCGGCTGTGATGGTCACAGCAGCGCCTGCGGCTGTCGCTCCCGCGGCCGTCCTTCCCGCGCCGGAGGACGATGGCGCGATCCGGTTCACGGTGGGGACAACCGTGGAAGAGGCGGAGAGAGGCTTGATTCTGCGAACGCTGGAACATACGCGCAACAATAAGACGCGCGCGGCGGAGATTCTAGGGATCAGCCTGAAGACGCTTCACAATAAATTGAAGGAGTACGGGGGAAAAAGCGGCACGGACGATCGGTTTATGTCGTCTGTCTCCGGCGAGGCCTGACCGGGTCGCCCCCCCGGCCTTCCGGCCGGTTGGCAAGCTGAAGCATACCCCACCTTGGTCAGCGTCCCGTGTGCAGGTTGTTGTGGATGGCGTAGAGCGCCAGTTCGAGGCGGTCGGAAACGCCCAACTTATCGAAGATGTTGTGCAGGTGGTTTTTTACCGTCTGCTCGCTGATGAACATCTTTTCGGCCATTTCCTTATTCTTGAAGCCCTGCGCCACCAGCGCCACAATCTCGCGCTCGCGCTGGCTCAAGGGAGAGCGCTCGCGCTCGCGCACGGAAGCGGCCGGCTGAGACGGCAGCGTGGGCGGTTCGTCATTGGCCACAAACTGGCGAATTACCGCGGCCGTGGTGTGGGAATCGAGCCAGATTTCGCCCGCGTGTACTTTGCGGATGCTCTTGATCAACAGCTCCGTCGCGGTCTGCTTCAGGACGATGCCGGAGGTCCCCAGCTTCATCGCTTGAACGAATTCGTTTTTATCGTCGGATGCGGTTAAGACGATCACGCGCGTCTTGTTCTTGGCGGCTTGCAGGCGTTGCAGCGTGCCCAGCCCGTCGAGGCCCGGCATTTTGAGATCGAGCAGAAGCACGTCCGGCTCGTGTTGCTGCAAGACATCGAGAACCTGGCGCCCATCGGAGGCCTGGGCCACCACCTCGAAATCGTCTTCAAGGGCCAGGAGCTTGCAAAGACCGTCGCGGAAAATCGGATGGTCGTCGGCGACAACGATGCGAATCTTCGGCTTTACGGGCGCTTCGGACCCGGATCCGGGTCCATTCAATGCGGCGTTGTTCTCAGCCATACACTTCCTGGCGGCTTTTCTATCTCTACCTTCTCTACTCTAATTGTAGAGTTCCACTAGTACCAAGTCAAATTTCAAAACCGGACCGGCTAAGGTATTGACCTGAACTCGTGAGTTCCTCCCGTTGCCATTCCGCGCTAATCCGTCTGCACATTGTAGCGCAACCGCGAGCCTGCGCAACCCTCTGTTTTACCCCCGTTTTCCTTGAACTTTTGCGGCAGGCTTTTGATAAGGTGATAAGAACATGAGCGAAGAACTGGCGGAAGTGGACTTTCAGCGCTACTGGCGCCGCCTGCAACAACTGGGTTTGAACGCGTATGAATCGCGATCGTATCTGGTGCTCCTGGGCCATCCCAAATTCAAAGCCCTGGAGTTGGCGGCGCGCGCGCACGTACCGCGCCAGAAGATCTATGAAGTTCTGGACAGCCTGGTGGAGAAGGGTTTCGCGCAAGTGGTACAGGAAAAGACCAAGTTATTCTCGGCGGTGGAGCCGAGCCTGGCTATTCCCGGATACCTGGGCCGCAAGCGGCAGGTGCTGGAGCAGGAGTTGGCCGACAATGGCCGCGCCGGGGTGTCGCTGATCGACGACCTGAAAAATCTGTACTCGGAGGGGCAAGGCGGCCGCGGCACTCTCGATTTTCTGCGAATCGTAACCGAACCTGCGCAGACCGGGGCCGAGTATCGCCGCATGTTGTCGGAGGTGAGGCAGGAATACGTGGAGTTTTCGCGCCCTCCTTATGCGGTGGATCCGCTGGATGAAAAACTGGTAAGACAGGCGCGGGCCGGCGGCGTGAACTGCCGGTTGCTACTGGAAGCTGTGTCGCTCGACGAAAGCCACCGCAATCGATTGAACGATTACGTGGCTGCGGGCATCGAAGTGCGCATAGCGGAATCGCTGCCCATGAAGCTGGCGCTGTTCGATTGCCAGCACGGGATGATCGCGCTGCTGGACCCGGTGATCACGCGTCCCTCGTGGACGGCGGTGGTATTCCACCATGAGGGAATGGGCGAAGCTATGAAGGGGCTGTTCGAGGACCATTGGCGGCGCGGCAAGGCTTTGTAAGTTGCCAGGTTCGAGTAAGTGGCGAGATGTTCGTTGCGTATGTTAGCGTGGTGTCCAAGAATTGGCTAGATGAATCGAATTAGGCAGCTCGGGAAAATTCCGAGTTTTCTTATCCGCGTTCATCGGCGTTCATCGGCGTTCATCGGCGGCTAATGATAATTCTGAGAGCTTTCGGTCTATGACGGCATAGAACCGATATATGGCCGCCGATGAACGCCGATGAACGCGGATTTTGATTTGTTGACCGAGCGCGCGTGCTCGGCGCTATCTTTGAGGTTTCCAATACGCTTGGCTGCGGATTCCTCGAAAAAGTCTATGAGCGCGCGCCGGTGAAAACACCGCGCAGTGCCTCAACTATCTGCGAGCCTCCGGCGTGACTCTCTGCCTTCTGGTCAATTTTCAGAAGCCCAAAGTCGAGTGGAAGCGTATTGTCCACCTATTCGAGATTCCTGAGCCGTAAGTCGCCAGCCGCGGGCGGGTAGAACTGTCTGGTTATTTTGCAGACACTACACTAGCGGATGACGCCGATCCGGTGGAAACCTTCGTCGAGTGACGGCGCCTGGAGCTTGCCGGCCAGCTTGAGCATGGCTTCCTCCGGGACCACTCGCTGCCGCTGCGCGTTGCGCGCCATGCACACATCGAGCGGCACGTCGAAAAAAAGAGCCTCGATCTCGCAGCCGAAGCGTTGGGCAATTTTGACATACGGGCGGCGTTCGTCCGGAGTGAGATTAGTCGCGTCGATGTAAGTCGCCAGGCGCCCTGCGGCTATCCTCTGACGCAAGAGATAGCGAAGAGTCTGGAAGACGCGGTGGTTGATGGTCTGATCGGTTTCGTCGTCGGCCAACAGGCGCCGGATGGCGTCGGATGAGAGTCCGGTGACGCCGAGGCGCGCGAGGTAAGTCGACTTTCCCGATCCTGGCAGGCCGACCAGGACTACGATACGCATGTCATTCGTAGCGTAGCGCGTCGATGGGGTTGATCTGCGAAGCCTTGACCGCCGGATAAATTCCAAAGACGACGCCAACGGCCACGGAGACGCCGAATGCGACGATCACGGAAGCGGTGGTGACGATGGTTTTCCACTCGGCGGTTTGCGCGATCAGCCAGGCGAGGAAGAAGCCGAAGCCGATGCCGAGCAGACCGCCGCCGACGGAAATCAGCACCGATTCGGTGAGGAACTGGCGAACGATGTCGAAGCGGCGCGCGCCGATAGAACGGCGGATGCCGATCTCCCGGGTGCGCTCGAGAACCGTGGCGAGCACGATGTTCATGATGCCGATTCCGCCGACGAGCAGCGAAATGGCGGCGATGGCGACCATGACGTAAGTGAAGATGGTTTGCGTGCGCTTCTGCTGCGCCAGCAGGGCGGCGGGAATGGTGACGCTGAAATCCTGAATGTTGTGATGCGTGGAGTTCAGCACCGCGGTCACGACTTTGGCGACCTCGATGCTGTCGGCATCGGACTTGAGCCGGAGCTCGATGCCATCCAGGTCGTCCTTGAGGCCGCTGCTCTGGTCCCAAAAGCGGTATTGGAAGGTATTGATGGGGATGTAGACGATGTTGTTGATATCCTGCATGGCGCCGCCGGAATTCTGCGATCCGGCCATGAGCTGCTCATGCAGCACGCCTACCACTTCGAGCCACGTATCGTTGACCTTGACGAACTTGCCGAGGGCGGCGCCGTAGCCGATCAGGTTGACCTTGGCGGTTTCGCCGAGCACGCAGACGGGGGCGCTGGCGGCGTCGTCGGATTCGTCGAAGAATTTGCCCTCGGCAAGATGCAGGCTGTGGATGATGCTGTAGGCGGGCCGGACGCCGTAAAGCTCGGGTATGTCGCGCGAGGGCTTGGGAAGAACGCGGGCAGGATGAAGGGAGCGGCGGGCGGATTGGATCTCGAGATCTTCAATGTTGGCCTGGAGGATGCGGGCGTCGCGGTCGGAGAGTCCGGGCGAAGAGCGGCGGCGCTGTTGCAGCTCCTCCTGGCTGGTGGCGGGGCGCGAATCGATCAGAATATTGCGGACCCCAAGCTGCTCGATAAAACGGAGAGACTCTTCGCGCGCGCCGGCGCCGATAGCGAGCATGCCGATCACTGAGCCGACGCCGAATACGATGCCCAAGGCGGTCAGCAGCGTGCGGGTTTTCTGGGCGCGCAGGTTGGCGAAGGCCTGGCCGAAATCCGAAGTGAGGATCATTTTTGGAGGGCGTTCATAGCGCCTTGCTGCTGAGCCGCGGACTTAGTCTGCGCGTCGGGGTTAGACATAGCCACAACGTCGCCTTCGTTAATACCTTTGAGGACGGCCTGACTCTCGCTGCCGCGCACCAGAGTAACATCGTGGGGCATGAATCCGTGCGGGGTTTCGAGATAGACGAAGTTATGGCCGTCGCTCTCGAAGAGAGCTTGTGAGGGAACCCATGTTGCGTTATCGAGAGTCTCGACGGTAATCACTAAATTGGAAGTCATGCCGGGGCGTAACCCGGGGCCGGGCTGGTCAAGGGCGATGCGGGTTTCGAAATGACGGTCCCATGGGTTGCCGGCGGTTCCACCGATGCTCTTGACGTGACCGGCGAAGGATTTGCCGGCGAGGGCTACCACAGTTACATTGACTTTCTGCCCTTGAGACAGATGGCCGCGGTCCAGCTCGCCGACATTGGCGCTGACTTCCCAGTTCTTCATATCGGGAATCTGCGCGACGGCCATGCCGGGGCGGGCGGTGTCGCCGAGCTGGAACGGGAGTAACTGCATGCCCCAGAAGATAATGCCGGCGCTAAAGGTATTGGGAAGGATATTGACATAGCCTCCGCTCTTGGCCTTCAGAGTCATGCTCTCGATGATCTTCTGATTGGACGCGACGGTCACCTTGGCCTTGTTGAGCGCGGCGTCCTGGATGGCGATGCCGGCTTCGGAGTTGGCCTTCTTGTTGACTAAATCCTGCTCGGCTTGATGGAGACGATTGTTGGCGGCCTCGACGGCGAGATCGTTCTGGCGGGCGACGATGGCGGGCAGCAGCGGATTGCGGCGCACTTCCAATTCGGCGAGCTTGAGATCGGACTGAGCTTGCCGGTATGCCTGCTCGGTCTCTTCCTGAGTGGAGTCGCGCGTGGCTTGAGCCTGAATGACCTGCTGCTCGGCTTCGGCCTGATCGGCTTGCGCCTCGCGCAGATTGTACTCCTGTTGTGTAGTGTCGAATTCGACGACTGTGTCGCCGGCCGCGACTAACTCACCGGGCTCGCGGAGCTTGGTGATGGTGAGGGCATCGACTCCGGCCATGGGAGCGACGAGTGTCTCGGAGTTACCGCCCTGAAGCTCGCCGCGAGCCGCGACGGAGATGATGACGCGGCCGCGCTTGACGCGGGTGGTGGGGACATCGGTCTTGATTGCCGCCGGAGTGGTTGTGGCGGCTTTCGAGACGTGGAGGACGCCCCAGGCGCCGACGGCGCCGATGAGGGCTAGCAGTGCGAGGGATAGCAGGATGCGTTTGGCGAAGGAGCGTTTCTTCATATGCGTCCAGTCCCGAGGCCGGTAGCGCCGGCGGTCTTGCCGCCGGTGTTTTGCTTATTACCCAAGAAGACCGGCGGCAAGACCGCCGGCGCTACCGAAGCGGGCATCACTTCTTCTCCTTCTTCTCAGGATCGACTAACGCGACCATGGAGCCGGGAGGGATGCCAAAGACGGCTACTTCATCGGGATTGCGGGCGAGAACCTGAATCTCCCTGGGCCGATAATGGCCGTGGTCCGCGAGATACACGATCGGTTTGCCGTCGCGCGTGAAAATGGCCTGGGCCGGGATGCCGATCGCCTTGGGGACGCGATCCACTACGATGTCGAGGCCGCCGTTCATGCCCGATCGAAGCCGTGGATCGGGGTGAGCCAGCGCGGCGTACGCGTGAAAATTGCGCGTGGGCGGGAACTCAAAGCCTTGTTCGGCGAGCAGCGAGATTTGATCGACCTTCGCGGGCAAAGGAAGCTCGGGCAGTGAATCCACATGTACCTGTGCGGCCTGGCCGACGGCGATGCGGCCGCGGTCTATCTCTTCCACCTTGGCGTCGAGTTCGAGCGTGCTCAGATCGGGAATTTCGCCGATAGGCTGACCCGCGCCGGCAGTGTCGCCGATCTTGAACGGCTTGGCGTTGAAGCCTTGAGAGTAATTGGGCAGAAATACCAGGAAGCCGGAGAGCGGAGCCTTAATTTCCATCTGCGCGATGCGCGCCTTGGTGAGGTTGACGTCGGCCTGGGCCTGGTCGCGCAGGCGTGTGAGAGAGGCGATCTTGGCTCGATCGGAAGCCTGGTGCAGCTCGACGGTCGCCTGCTGGACTACGCGCTTTTCCTTGGCCATCCCCAGGTCGATCTGGTCCTCCTCGGCCTGAATTTTACTGACGATCTCGGTCTTCGAAGCTTCGAGGCGCGCTTTTTCGACGTCGAAACCGGTGTCGGCGAGATCGCTCTTATCCTGCTCGGCGGTGGTGCGCGCTTGAGCGATGTACTGATCGAGAGTCGCCTGGGCCTGGCCGAGGGCCGCTTCTTTTTGCATGAGCTGCTGTTCCGAGGCGCTGGAATCGAACTTGATGATGGGGTCGCCTTGCTTGACCGGCTCGCCGGAAGGCGCCAGCCAGGCGATGCGGAGCGCAGGCACAATGGGCGCGTAGATGGCGACGGAGCGGCGGGCGTGGAGTTCCCCGCGGCAGCGGACAATCACCGAGAAATCGCCTTGCCGCGCAGGCGCCACGGGAAGATTCACGCTGGTCTGGGTCTGGCGGTAACGGTAGACTCCGGCGGCGGCGCCTCCGGCCAGAAGCAGGAAAAACAGGAAGGTGAGCCAGGAGCGGATTTTCCTCCAGCGGTTTTTCATTTGTCGGCTCCAGTTGGAGTCACTCCAGCTGGGGTGGGCGGGGTCACGGGTTCCCGAATGGCCGCGGCGGTTTTCGGAGAGACAGGCCGGGAGGCCTGTCCTACGGGGATCACTACGGCGGCGGAGAGATCGGGCAGTAAGTGCGGGTCGCTCTTGTCGAGACGGAAGACCGCAGTGAAATTCTTGATGGGACTGCCAAGGGCGGAAGATGCCACCGGGCTGGCAAATTCGAGATGCGCCGGCAGAACGAGATCGGGATAAGCATCCAGGCGGACGGTGGCGCGGGTTCCACGCTCGAGCGCGATGCCGTCGGGCTCGCCCACCGAGCACACGACGGACATCTCCGTGGGATCGAAGATGCTGAGCAGCGCCTGGCCGCGGTAGAGCTGGTCGCCTTCCTGAGGATGGCCCAGGGTGTTGGCGCGGAAGACGTTCTGGTGGGCGACCATGCCGGCGATAGACGCCTTGATGGTCATCAAATTGATGTTGTTCTCGGTGCGCTCAAGGGTCACCTTTTGACGGTCGCGCTGGAGCTCGAGAATGCGGAGGGCGGCGCCGTCGGCCCGGTCGTGAAGCGCGTTGGATTTCTTGAGGCTCTCCACGTGAGCGCCCGCGATGCTGGCCTTCTCCTCGTTCTTGAGGCGGTCGATTTCGCTGAGCAGGGGACCTTTCTTGAGCTCGATTTGGGCTTTGGCAAGGTCGGCCTCGGCCTGCTTGAGGTCGGAATCGCGCTTGGCGGCATCGGCGTTATTCTGGGCGCGCTTCTGATCCACCTGATGAGAGAGATCGTCGAATTTCGCCTGGGCGTCGCGGGCGCTATCCATCTGCTGCGTAGGGTCGAAGGCGGCGATCAAGTCGCCTACCTTGACGCTGGCGCCGTTAGGGATGAGGTGGGTGAGGGTCAAGGGGCCAGCCTGGCTTCCGTAAATGGCGGGGATCAAGACCTTCGAAGAGCGAACCGCCTGGACGGTTCCGCTGATGCGAACTTCGCGGTTGGCGGCAGAGACGTCGGCTGGAGTGGGAGCCGCGGCTTGAGCCACGGGCGGGCTCGGGCGAGTGCAGGCAGCCGGAAACAATGCGCAGATCGACAGCAGGCCACAGAACGACGCCGTTAACGGGCGCACACGAATACCCTCCGATTTCGGTCTCTCCAGTTAGACGTCACAACCCCGGTAAAGGTTGAGGAGAAATCCGCGCAGGCAGCGACACATAGAGACAGTGGATGCTGCGCCAAGAAAAAGCCGGCTGAAAACCGGCTGCAGCCAGGATTGGCTGCCCCACTACTTCTTTTTCTTGGGGACCGGCGCCGCGCAGGGCGTTACCTTCAGGTCCTTGATGTCCTTCTTGTCGATGGTCATCGTCAGCATGAAGGGCGCGCTGGTGAACGCCTGGGCGACGCCGGCAAAGGTGATCACGCCGCTCTCCGCTTTGCCGGTCAGAGGGGTTTCCAGCTTCAGGGTGATTTCCGGAACCAGCGGACCCGTTGCGTCGGGCAGCGGAATGGCAACCTGCAATTCCTTGGCGCGGCACTTGCTCTCGAGCACCGTCCCCTGGAGTTCCGGAACTTGCGCATCCTTCATACCGCTGTCGAAATACTGCTGGCCCTGATCGGACGTCAGGGTGGCTTTCAGCTTCATGTACAGCGCGATGTAGGGGTGGCTGGTTTCAAACTCCTTCTCCTTCTTCTCGGCAATCTCTGTCGCGGTTTCTATGTGGAAATCCGCCGGAGGCATCGGACTCGCCTTGGCTTGCTGCTCGAGCTGATCCAGGCCGTCGGCGGCGCCATGGTAATTGGTGTAATAGTTCTTTAGAAAATTAGTGACCGTCTGCGCGTTCTGAGCGCCGCCCAGCGTAGGATCGATGGCCACCGCGCGGGCAAACGCGTACAGAGCCGCGTCGTTCTTCCTGTCGCAGCGTAGAGCGACGCCCAAGTGATATGAGATCGCCGACTTGTCCGGATAGTCGCCCAATGCCTTGGCCCATGCCGCTTCGGCGCCGGGACAATCCTTCTTGGCTTCCGCCTGAATCGCCGGCGCCACGGCGATCTGATACAACGCCCCGTCGGCGGCGGCGGTCATGCTCGCGCGCGCCCCGTTCCAACCGGCGTCATCCACGTCAGCCGGCTTCCGGTTGTAGGATTTAAGCTGTTGGGCGGCCTGGCGGGCGATATCGATCTCAGCCGGAGTGGGATCCGGAATCTGGAGAATTGCCGTGGTGGCGGAAAACAGAACCTTGAGAACCTGCCGCGGCCCATCCTTGGGATCGGGGAACAGCGAGTCGAGGTTCTGCGCCATCAGCTCCTTGGCCTTGTCGAGCAGCTTGTCGAACTGCTTGTTGAGCTCATAGGCCTGGATGTACATCACCTCGCGATCGGTCTTGAAATCCGAATCCGGGTACTTCTGCTTCCACGTGTTCAGATCGTCGATCGCCTTGGTCCCATTCTTGGCCAGGATATCCTTCGTCGCCGCGTCATAAATGTCGAACTCGGCCTGGTCTTTGACCTTCTTTTCGGGCGCAGCGGTCTGCGCCGCACCGGACGATGCGACCGCCATCAAAATGGCCGCCGCCACTACGCCGCTCGATAATCGATTGAACTGTCGCACCTGCGCCCTCCCCGCTATTCCGCGTTAATTTTGGACAAAGTCCCTCAGATTGGACACCGGAACCGCCCGCCGGGTTCCGGTTACGAATATAACAGATGATGGTAGCGCAATGGCGTCCTCCAGCAGGCGCTCGCCCCACGCGCCAACCAGGCCCAACGCCGGCCTTGACGGACCACACTGCCTCTGAATTTCCGATACCCACTGGCCAAACGGTTACGATCCCGGCCGGCCCAAACCTGCGCTGCGGACTCTAAGTAGCCATTTTGCGCGTGGCGCAGCGATGCGGGATAATGCGGTATGGAGAACCTAGACATAATTCTGCTGGTCGCCGGGCTTTTGTGTGCGGTAAACGCCTCGGCGCAGTCGGTCGATAAAGAACCTGTGGCAATCGTCGAGGTTGGCGGAGCCGCGGGGTGGGATGTCAAAGGCGGCGGGTCGAGCTTCGGCCCCGACCTCGCGGTTGAGGTTACGCCGATCGAGAAATGGCTGGAGCTTGAAGCAGGCGCCACGCCGCTCTTCCGCCGTCACTCGACGGAATGGGACACGGACCTTCTGTTCAAGAAGCCTTGGACTCTCTCCGAAAAAGTGGAATTTATGGCCGGCGTTGGCCCGGAGTGGATACATACGAGGGCATATGGCGTAACTGCGAACTCACTCGGCGGCGAAGCCGTGCTGGACTTTATGTTCTGGCCCTCCGCGAAGCATAGATTTGGCTGGTACCTCGAACCGGGCTACGAATACAACTTCGGGCGAGGACATGAGCGCTCGGTTGGCATAAGCGGCGGTCTATTGATCGCGATTCGATGAGGCTGTAGGTGAATGCAGGATAACTGTTGCACAAGGGGCCCGCTTAGAAACGAAGAGATTGTCTCTATTGTTTCCAGGTCTAGGATGGAGTCACTTCTTTCCAATCGTCTAAGTTCCCTTTTCTCTAATTCGTCGGCCTTCTCCAGAGACATCCCTTCGGGAATCCAATAGCATTCCACGGTCTCGCAAACACAAAACGGCGCACACGGTCGGGCGTCTGAACGAGACTCCCGGATTGCCGTCTTCAACCTCCGACAGCTAATTCCCGGACGCTTCTGTACGCGGTCAATGACGATGACGTCGGCCAGCGACCTGGTAGCTTGCAGCTTCAACCCCGGTTGCGCCTGCACGGCGATGAAGAGATCCGGGGATTCGCCGCATCCGGGGCAGGCGGTCGGCGGCGATCGTCCGGAGCGCCATGTTCCACACACGTTGCGCGGGCAGCCGCACTCAGCGAATCGGCTCGATGAAAGTTAAGATATTACTGTGAAGGGGATCATGTCCGAAAGATGGAAGCCTGCGGTCGCGGCCTTTGTCGTTGCGGCCGGCGGCATGTTCGCTCAGTCCGATGCGAATCGCCCAAGCTTCATCGAATTTGAAGTCGCGTCCATCAAGCCGACTCCTCCTGGAGCGGGGGGCAGGTGGATCAGAATGCAGAGCGCCCATGAGTTCGCCGCGAAGAATCACGCGCTCAAAACTCTGGTGGCGGCAGCCTACAATCTGAATCCCAGGGCGATCTCGGGCGGCCCGGCGTGGGTGGATTCCGACCGTTACGATATCGTCGCCAAGGCGCCCAGCGAGGTCCGCCCCAACCTGGATGAGCAGATGTCGATGCTGCGCAAGCTTCTGGCCGACCGGTTCCAGCTCACGTTTCATCGCGAACCAAAAGAGCTGCGGGTCTACGCGCTTACGATCGCAAAAGGCGGGCCGAAGCTGAAAGAGAGCACGGTGTCTCCGGATGCCTCGCCGGAAGGGCCGCCGCCGCTTATTTTTGTGGTTTCGCCTCAACTCGTGCGGTTGCCGGGCCGCAATGCGACCATGGCTGATTTGGCCTCGGTAATGCAGCGCGCCGCGCTCGATTACCCGGTGCTGGATAAGACAGGGCTTTCCGCACGGTATGATTTCGATCTGGAGTTCACCCCGGACGAAACCGTATTCGGCGGGGCATTAGGAGCGGGCGCCGATGATTCCGCCAAGCCCGGCCTGTTTGGCGCGATTTCGCAGCAGCTCGGTCTCAAATTGGAAGCGACAAGGGGATCGGTTGAGGCGCTGGTCATCGACCACGTCGAGCGTCCCTCGGAGAATTGAGCGACCCGGACAACGTGGCCGCACGACGAGTATGGCGTTACGCCGCGAAGTAGCGCCGTCGAACCGCGCCTCGCGAAACCCGCTGCGAGTTTCGTTCCGCTACGATGCCAAATGCTTCCGCCTGTTTGTAAAATCGAACCATGGCGCGGCTTCTTCTCGCGATCCCGCTGTTGACGTTGGCGAGTCAATGCCTCCAGGCGCAAACTCCGCCGCAGGCGACAGGGCAAGGGGATGCCCGCATCGCTTCGGCCAATCTGCATCTATCGTGTGTTGGCGCAGGCAGGCCTCTGGTTATCCTGGAAGCCGGCGCGGGCCGGGGCGCCTCCGATTGGGAGAAGGTGCAGCCCGGCGTTGGGAGTCTCACGCAAGTCTGCTCGTATGACCGCGGTAAGGACCGTTGTTGCGAAGACGTCATTGACGATCTGCGGGCGCTTCTGCGCGAGTCTTTCCTTCCCGGTCCCTACGTTTTCGTGGGCCACTCATTGGGTGGATTATACGTCCGTCGATTTGCCGCTCGATTTCCCGATGACGTGGCCGGGTTGGTATTGGTGGACAGCGCGGATGAGAAACAGCTAACCGGCATCATCGCCCCAGGTTTGCAGCCTGAGCTTTATCGGCCGGGCGCGATGTCCGATTCAGAGCTCCAGGTATTCTTCAGGGATTTGGGACAACGCATGCTGGCGCAGCGGACCGCGCCCGCAGCGGGAAACACGAACAGAGCGAGCGACGGCCCCGCGGGTGAAATACGAACTGCGCAGTTCTACCGGCAGATAGCGAATGACCGCCGCGACTTCATGTTCTCCCCAAAACCCTTGATTGTTTTGACCGCTACCCTTACGGCGCCTATGCCCCGTTTTTCAGCCGGGCAGCGAGCCCAACTTGAGGAAGACCATCGAACATTGCAGGCACGCATGCGGCTTCTTTCGAGAAACAGCAAGCAGATCCTGGTCCCCAACAGCGGCCATTATGTTCATCTGGATCGACCGGATATCGTAATCGCGGCGATTCGAGAGGTGGTTACCGCTGTTCGGCGCGGGGGTCCGTTGGACCCGGAGGGAAACTTGGAACGGCTGAGGCTGTAAGAAACGGCTGTTCACTCGAACAGTGGCCGACACGGCGTGCGGCGAACTCCTACAAAATCCCCCACAGTGGAATCGGGGACCGTTGGTGCTTTACAATCAGTCTTGTCTTTTCAATATGCCCGGGTGGCGAAATCGGCAGACGCAAAGGACTTAAAATCCTTTTTCCGGCAACGGAAGTGCGGGTTCAATTCCCGCCCCGGGCACCAATGAACGTCACTCGACGCAGCTTGCTGCCGGCCAATTGTTCGCGCCGATGGTGAGCATCTCCGATCCTTTTCGATCGGCATACTCGTAATCGGCCGGTGCGTCAAATCACCGGCAATTCCTCCAACATGCGGTCGATATCTTCCGCGGCGATGTAAAAATGCGGCGAGGTGCGCACCCATCCGGCGCGCGGGGCAGCGGCGATTCCCCGGCCGCGCAGACGGTTCACAATCTCGACCGCGTCCACGCCCGCCTTGCGAAAACTCACAATCCCAGCGCCGGTTTCGGGCGTGCGCTCGCGCATGGTTTCGTAACCCCTGGCGCGCACTCCGGCGTCGATGCGGTCGCCCAGCGCCTGCACGGCCGGGCCGATCCGCTCGACGCCCACTTCCAGCAGAAACTCGATGGACGCGCGCAGGCCAAAGCATCCTATTGTATTGAGCGTGCCGCATTCATAGCGGCCGGCGTCGGGGCGCAGCCGCATGTCGCGCGAGGCGTAGTCGGCATAGGCGGCGACGTTGGTCCAGCCGAACTCCACCGGCGTCACGCGCTCTTGCAGCGCCCGGCTGATGTAGAGCACGCCGCAGCCTTCCGGACCCAGCAGCCACTTGTGGCCGTCGGCCGCCAGCGCGTCGATATGGCACTCGCCCACGTCAAGCGGAAATACGCCGAGCCCCTGTATGGCGTCGACAAAGTAAATGCAGCCGCGGCGCCGGCAGATCTCGCCGATCTCGCGCACGGGCGCGCGGTAGCCGCTGAGGAACTGCACGAAGCTGATGGAAAGCAGCCGGGCGCCGCGGCAGGCTTCATCGATGCGGTCGAGCGAATCGTAGACGGAAAGCCAGGTGATCTCGACGCCTTGCGCGGCGAGCCGCTGCCACGGGTATAGGTTCGCGGGGAACTCTTCGTGGAACCCCACCATGCGGTCGCCGCGCTTCCAATCGAGACCCATGGCGACGGTGGCGATGCCTTCGGAGGTATTCTTCACCAGCGCGATTTCCTGCGGCTGAGCCGACACCAGCCGGGCCGCGGCCGCGCGGACGCCATTATAGGCGGCCTGCCATTCGGGAAAATGTAAACTGCCGTACTGCGAGCAATCGTCGGCAAGATGCTTCATAGCGTCGGCCGATCGCTTGCAAAGCGGCGCCACGGCGGCGTGGTTCAGGTAGATCAAGTGGTTGCGGACCGGGAATTCACCGGCGTAGCGTTCCCACAGAGCCGCGTTGGCGGAAAAGTTTGCATCCTTAACGAAACCCATTCACTTTACAATACGTTAAAATGGCCTGAGGAGCCGCCGTGAGAACCCTCTTTGCCCGCATACTGATCGCTTCGCTGATCGCTCTCATCGCTGCCCCGGCCTTCGCTGGCGACGACAAAAATAAGAAGAACGATCCGACGCAAATCGGCGATCGCGACGTGGGCAAGTGCCTGAACTTCTACTCGGTGGAAAAGGAAATGGCGCTGGGCAAGCAGCTCGCCGAGGAAGTGGCGCGTGAAGCCAAGGTGGTGGACGATCCGATTCTTTCCGAGTACATCAACCGCATCGGCCAGAATCTGGCGCGCAATTCGGACGCGAAAGTCCCGTTCACTTTCCGCCTTCTGCAGAACGACGTACCGAACGCTTTCGCGTTGCCCGGCGGGTTCATTTTCGTGCACACCGGGTTGATTGGAATCGCCGCCGAAGAGGACGAATTCGCGGGCGCTTTGGCGCATGAGATCGCGCACGTGGCGGCGCGCCACCTGACCTGCCGGGAAACCAAGGCGCAGCTTGCGAACATCGGGACCATTCCGCTGAGCATTTTGTTGGGCGGTTGGGCCGGCGTGGCTGCGCGCCAGGCCGCCGGGGCGGTGATTCCGATGACGTTCCTGAGCTTCAGCCGGCACGACGAATCCGAGGCCGATTTCCTGGGGGTCCAGTATATGTGGGCGGCGGGTTACGACCCCACCGGCGCCATCAGTATGTTCGAAAAGCTGGAAACGCTGCAGCGCACGCAGCCCACCGCGGTCTCGAAGCTGCTCTCGACGCATCCCATGGATTCCGATAGGATCGCCAAGACGCAAGCGGAGATCGACAAGATTCTGCCGTCCAAGCCGGAGTACATCGTGACGACGTCGGACTACACCAACATGCGCCAGCGGCTGCTGACGATGGAGAATCGCCGCAAGCCGGACGATCCGAACAAGCCGCAGTTGCGGCGCGCGCCGGGCGTGGATGATACGACTGGCGACGACGGCCGTCCGACATTGAAGCGGCGGGATCTGACGCAATAGGGCGGGGTTGAAGACCGATTGTCCGCCCGGTGGCGGCATGGTTCTCCTTGAAGCGGTGGACGCGGAATTCCGCGAAGGTGCGTGGGGCCATTAGAAGAAGTCCCTGCCAACCGGTAACCTCTCCGCGGGCCCTCACGTAGTCAATTCGGAACGGCGCGCACGCGCAAAAGTCTCCTATTTCGATACGGTTGGCTCCCCGTGAATTAACTCGCGTAAAGCCGCTGAAACACAACTCTCCACGAACCCGTTTTGGGATTATCCCATAGAGGGTTTTATTCTCAGTCTTGACGAATCGAATCCGTGAGGAGCGACGCGCATCGGCGATTCAGAGAATTGCTTATCGAGGCCCGCAAAGGGGCGGGCCTCACGCAAGCGGAGCTTTCCCGCCGCCTCAAACGCCCGCAGTCTTTCGTTTCTAAGTATGAACGGGGAGAGCGACGGCTGGACGTCGTGGAGTTTGGCGACGTGGCAAAAGCGCTTGGCGTGGACGCTCTTCGCCTTCTTCGGCGGTTCTATAGCGAGGAGCCGTGAAGATTGTCGATGTCATTACGCTCCAGAATTGCGGAACATATGCGGTTTCGCAACACTGGAAGAAAACAAGGAAGCAAATTCACGACGCAGTGAAGAAATGCGAATGGCCTATAGGCAGCGGGTCGTTCACCATCCATCCTCAGAGCGGAAAACGGCGTGGGGAAGGAAACGGCGTCCTGCCGATTCGAGACGAATTCGTTACGTTTCTCAGAGCGAAAGGGTGGGCAATCGAAGGGTCGGCGAAGAACGCTCTCAATCAGGCTCTCGGCGATTTCGACGCGGTTCTGCCGGGCCCGGAAAAGCCTATCGTAGTCGAATGGGAAACAGGCAACATATCGTCCTCGCACCGCTCGATGAACAAGTTGACGATGCTTGTTTCCTCGGGAATCATATCCGCTGGTGTTCTTGCCTTCCCGTCTCGAAGGCTCTACGCCTACTTGACGGACCGTATCGGAAACATTAGAGAACTGGAGCCCTATTTCGGGCTCTGGAAATCGGTCCCTTGCGTCTCAGGAGTGTTGGAGATCGTCGTCTTCGAGCACGACGCCGAAAGCACAAGCGTCAAGAAAATTCCGAAATTGACATCCGGCCGCGCCCAAAGCTAGGCTAGCCATCTATGAAGTCGTCGTTCCTGTGCGAGTGAATCTCTCCGCTTTCGAGTCGATCAACGATTTCCGGGGCGAAGTCGATCTCCGTCCCCATCCAACGCCGCCCCTTCTTTTCGCAGACGGCAAACGTGGTACCGCTGCCGCCGAACGGATCGATCACGAGGTCTCCGGGCGCGGTTGAGATTTCTATCACGCGGTCGAGGGTTTTTGTGGAAAGCGCGTTAGCCCTGCGGTCCTTCGACTTAAATTTCCAGTGCCGGACCGGAGGGATGTCGGTCCACACGTCCTTGAGGTTCACGCCTTTCGGATTCATCGCATCGCGGTGTCCCCCGTAATCCTTCACCTCGCCGCCGCAATGCCGGCAAGTTTGGATCGGCGTGCGGATGCGTCCGAACGTCTTTGGCTTCCCCTTTGTGTAGTAGAGCAGGCTATAGTGGCTCGGATGCAGCCGCCCTGGAATCGGGAGGCAAGCGGACATTTCAATCGCGATCCAGTGGCGGAAGTCCATTCCGAGGCCATCAAGGTACGCGCCGAGCAAAATGTTCCATTTTGGAAGGTTGTAAAGGAAGAACGCTCCACCCGGCTTGACGGTCCGGACGCACTCAGCGACCCACTGCTTGCACCACGTCAGGTACTCTTCGCCTGGCTTGAGGTCGTTGAAATTCTCGCCATATTCTTTGCCGAGATTGAACGGCGGGTCGGCGAAGACGGTATCGACAACTTCGTCGCGAATATGAGGAAGTACGGCCATGCAGTCGCCCGCGAAGAGCGCTCCGAGCGATGAAGTGTACGCCGGAGCAATCTGCGACCCCGGTTTGAGGTAGGGGCGCGCGTCGAACGTCGTGTCTTCGTACTTCAGGATTGCCTGTTTTGCCAAGACCAAGTTTCCTTTAAGCATCAGAATAACCCAAAATAGGTTTTCCCGCCATTATTTCCTCGTCTGCTGTACAGAGACCAAGATAACAGATTCGTCTTTTATTCGCCCACTGCAGAACTATCTCGACTGGTCTCGCTCCGGGTTCATCGGGCACAGCAGACTTATCGGCCATTGCCCCGATTCGGAGAATCCGGTCACGCCATAGACATCCGACTTTTACTCATCTGTAACTCCAATCGCCTTCCAACAGCCGATAATATCTACATGCCAAGAGTGACGAACCTGAGGCCCAGCCTGGCTTGCGGCGCCGCTCTCGCTGTCTTCTCCCTCCTCATCGTAAAGATCTGCCTGCCGCACTCCGCCATGGAGGGCGTTGCCGCCGCCGCAATCCTCGTCGGCCTGGCCGGCGGGGCCGGATCGAACTTCCTCTTCTCATACTTCTCCGAAAAGGCGCGCTCTTCTTCGGAAGTCGCGGGCGAGCAATTGCGCGAGGTAGTTGACAATCTGCAGCGGGAAAGCTCGCGCCTCGAAGCCATTCTGGGCAGCATGGTCGAGGGCGTGGTGGCCGTGGACCCGCTGCTGCGCATCACCTTCCTCAACCGCGCCTTTGCCGGAACCATGGAAGTGCAGCTGCCTCTCGCCCCGCGCACTCCGCTGGTGCAGGTGGTGCGCGATCACGACCTGCTCGAAATGTTCAATGCGGTTTTCACCTCCGGCGAGCCGCTGCAGAAGCGGCTGATTCTCTCCGCGGGCGCCGCGCGGACGTTCGCCGTGCAGGTGACTCCGCTCGCCGGCGGTCTCAATCGCGGCGCCATCGGCATGTTCTACGACATCACCGAAATCGAGCGGCTCGAGCGCATCCGCAAAGATTTTGTGGCCAATGTCTCGCATGAGCTGCGCACCCCGCTCGCCGCCATCAGCGGCTACGCCGAAACGCTGCTGGAGGGCGCCCTCGATGACCGCGAAAACAGCCGCCGCTTCGCCGCGATCATCCTGGATAAGGCGCGCCAGCTTACCAATATCGTCTCCGATCTGTTGGTCCTTTCCACTCTCGAAAGCGGCAAGCCGCCCGTGCCGGAGCCAATCTCGCTCCGGGAGAGCATCGAATCGGCCCTGCGTACAGTGGAGCCGGTGGCGCGCGCGCGGGGCGTCAACGTGGCGTTCAAATCCGCCGAAGATCTGGACGTGCTGGGGCATGAGATCCGCCTGGAACAGGTCTTCGTCAACCTGCTCGATAACGCCATCAAGTTCAACCGCCCCGATGGCGAAGTGCACGTGGAGATTGCCCGCGAAGACGGCCGCGCCGTGGTGCATGTGCGCGATACGGGCCTCGGCATTCCTTCGCGCGATCTGCCGCGCATCTTCGAGCGCTTCTATCGCGTGGATAAGGCGCGCTCGCGCGCTACCGGCGGCACCGGTTTGGGCCTCGCCATTGTCAAGCACGCGGTGGAACAGATGGGCGGATCGGTTTCAGTGGAGAGCCGCCTCGGGCAGGGGTCGGTATTCACGGTCGCGCTACCGCCCGCCGATAGTAGCGTGGTTGTCGCTCAACTTTAGCCGCGCTGTTTGGGATGGAAACTCTGTAGAAAAGTCCATCCCGCTTGCTACTTGCCACGATGCGTTTATCGGCGCCTCAAAATGCCCAGTCACTCGACTTTGACATTTATTTTCAGGCCTTTTTAAAGGACTCCGGTCCTTCCCCGCCCTGCAGCCCCGAAAACGTCTGCTAGCCTCTAGTCGAATCGAGGTTTCAAGGATGTCCACTCCCAATCAAGCCGCAGCCAGCCGCGTCAGCACGGCATCTTCGCCACCACCCGGATCGCCTTCGACGAATCCACCGTTAACGGAGTGGCGCGGGGCCATGCCCTGCGAAGTCCGCAACCCGAACAATCCAAACCCACTTGCACGTTCTCAGCTTCGTTCCGCCAAAATCCTCCAACCCCGCCTTCCGCGCCCCCGTTTGCCAGCTCGCACACCCCGGCCACCCCCTCCCGACTCCGCAGGAAGCAACCGATGCCGCTCTCCAGGCGAATCAACGTATTCGACGCCACTCCTCGCATCCGGATAGCTCAGTCTCAGCTGAGAGCCGCCTCGGGCCGCCGTCGGCATCCACCGTCGCGTGACCGCGCCGACTGTAACGCAATTGTCGCGTAATTTTGACCGTGCCTTCACGCGATTGTCATTAACCGCTAACGGCGATCCCCCTATACTCGCAGTTCCGACCTATGAAGCTCACCACCCTTACCCTCACTGTGTTCGTGTTGTGTGCGGTTCACGTCCCCCTATGTAATGCGCAGGGCGGCGTCCAGGATGATGCTGCCCAGTTGAAGCAGAAGCTTGCCGAGCAGCAAAAACAGATCGATGCGCTGAAGCAGGCCATCGAAGAGCAACAGAAGATGATCGATGCCCTGGTCAAGGCAACGCCGCAACAGGCTGCCGTCCAACCCGTCGCGCAACCCGTTCAATCTTCAGCCCAGCCCGCCCCTGACGATGCGCCCGCGCCCAAAGCGCCCGGATTCCGCCGCATGGGTGGAGAGGTAGCCAGCAACACCGGGAACCTGCCCTCCACGGCCCCCACCGCGCCCGCCCCGAAACCGTACGACCAGACTCCCGATGCCACCGCCAAGCCGCTTTCGTTCGACATCGGCGTGGCCACGTTCACGCCGCTCGGCTTTGTCGATTTGACGAACGTCTACCGCTCCACCGACGTCGGCAGCGGCATCGGCACCACCTTCGCCAGCATTCCCTTCAACAACACCGCTTCCGGCCATCTCTCCGAAAGCCGCATGTCGCTGCAGAACTCGCGGCTCGGTCTTCGGATCGATAGCAACGTTCTGGGCGCCAACGTCATGGGTTACCTCGAGACCGACTTTCTGGGCAACGCGGCGGGCAGCCTGGTGCAGACCAGCAACGCCGATACCCTGCGCCTGCGCCTGTTCTTTGTAGACATACGCAAAAGCCGGTGGGAAATTCTTGGCGGGCAATCGTGGAGCTTGTTGACGCCCAATCGCAAAGGCATCTCTCCGTTGCCCGGCGACCTCTTCTACAGTCAGGACCAGGACACTAATTACCAGGCGGGCCTGGTTTGGACGCGCGCTCCGCAGCTCCGGCTCGGCGTTCATTTTAACGACAACGTAGCGTGGGCGATCTCGTTCGAAAACCCCGAGCAGTTCATCGGCAACGGCATCGAAATTCTGCCGCAGACCTCGGCTCTGGCCACGGCGGTTGGTACGGAATTTAACAGCACTACCCAGACTTCATCGGTGCCGAACGTGCATCCCGATATCATTTCGAAGCTGGCGCTCGATGGCGGCAAAGAGGGCCACGCAGTGCACTTCGAAGTGGCTGGACTTTACCGTACGTTCCAGTCCTACAATCCGGTGACGAACATGAAGTTCTACAAACCCGCTGTCGGTGGTTCGGTGAACTTCAATGTGGAACTGGCTCCCGGCTTCCGGTTTGTCGTCAACACCTTCGCCAGCGATGGCGGCGGCCGCTACACCGGCGGACTGGGTCCGGACCTGATCGTTCGTCCCGATGGCAGCATCTCGCCGATTCACGCCTATTCCTCGGTGGACGGTTTCGAATACTCCATCAAGCCCAAGAACGATCCCAAGGGGCTGGAAACGCTGCTCTACGGCTACTACGGCGGCAACTATTTCGGAAAGGATACGGCCCTCGATACCACCGGCGCCGCCCCGGTCCTGATCGGCTATGGAGTCAACTCCAACTCCGCGTCCCTGAACGCCAACCGCAGCATCCAGGAAGCCACGTTCGGCGTCAACCAGACCATCTGGAAGAACCCCACCTGGGGCGATCTGAAGATCCTCACCCAGTACAGCTATCTGTGGCGCGATCCCTGGTTCGTCCCCAGCTCGAACCCCACGCGAAAGGCGACCACCAACATGGTGTTTGTCGATCTGCGCTACGACATCCCGTAAGCCAAATGTATCGTAGCGCGCGCACTCGTGCGGGCAGCGTTCACACTCGTGTGAATGCGTCCGCCTCAGAGTCTGTGAGAATCTGCAGGTTTAGATTACACAGCCATAACGCAATAGAAACCTGTTTGTAACAATCGCGTGCGACCGTAAAGAAAGGAAAGCATGAAGAATCCGAGCAAGCTGGCCGCGGCGGCCATGGCGGCCCTAAGTTTCGCAGGCGCCGCCGCAGCGCAGTCGATTAACGCCGCCGGAGCCACCTTTCCAGAGTTCATTTACAAGAAATGGTTTAGCGATTACAAGAACGCCCACCCCGGCGTCGAGATCAACTATCAGGCGATCGGCTCGGGCGGCGGCATCAAGCAGCTTACTCAGGGAACCGTGGATTTCGGCGCTTCCGATCGCCCCCTGACGGATGCCGAGATGGCCGATCCAGCCTTGAAGATCAAGCCGATCTACTTCCCGACGGTCCTTGGCGGCATAGTGCCGGCTTACAATCTGCCGGATGTCAAGACACAACTGCTGTTCACCGGTGACGTCCTCGCCGGCATCTTTCTGGGCAAGATTAACAAGTGGAACGACCCCAGGATCGCCGCTTTGAACAAGGGCGTCAAACTTCCAGCCGACGATATCGCTGTAGTTCACCGCTCCGATGGCAGCGGCACTACTTTCGTCTTCACGGAATATCTCGCCAAGGTTAGCCCCGAGTGGAAGGCCGGACCGGGCGTGAACCAGAGCCCTAAATGGCCCACGGGCATGGGGCAGGCTCAGAACGAAGGCGTGGCGGGCGCTATCAAGCAGACGCCCGGTTCCATCGGTTATGTCGAGTTGACGTTCATCCTCACGAACAAGGGCATGCAGTACGGACAGGTGAAGAACGCTGCGGGTAGTTTCATCAACGCCAGCGTGGAATCGGTCACGGCCGCCGCGGCCGGCCTGACCACCTTCCCGGCTTCCATCACGAACGCCCCCGGCCCGAAAGCCTACCCGATTTCGACGATGACCTACCTGCTGATTCCCAGCACGATTCCAGACGCCAAGAAGCGCGAGGCCGTCAAGGGCTTCCTGGCCTGGGCGCTGAAGGATGGCCAGAAACTCGCTCCGCCGCTGGGCTATGCGCCGCTGCCGAAGGAAGTCGTCGCGGCCGAATTAAAGCAACTGCCGCAGGTTAAGTAGAATGTCCGCTCCGGCAATCACATCAGGCGGAACCGGACGGACCAAGAGCCTGTTATCAAGCCTGCGCGGAGGCGACGCAGTGGCGCATCTCGTCGCTCTCGTTTTTGCTTCCAGCGTCCTCTTAGTTACGCTATTCCTTGTCTTTGAGCTCTGGATTCACTGCGCTCCCTCCCGCGCCAAGTTCGGCCTGAGTTTCCTGTTCACCCGGGACTGGGACCCGGCCAACGGACAATTCGGCGCGCTGCCGTTTGTCTACGGAACCGTGCTCACATCGGTCATCGCTCTGATTATCTCCGTGCCGCTGGGCGTGGGCGCAGCCATCTTTCTGGCGGAACTGGCCCCGCACCGGCTCTCCGAATGGTGTACGTTTCTGATCGAGCTTCTGGCGGCAGTGCCCAGCGTGATCTACGGCTTGATCGCCGTTTTCACCTTGATTCCGTTAATGCGCCAGTACATAGAGCCGTTCCTGAAGCGCGTGTTGGGCTTCATTCCGTTCTTCAGCGGCCCGGCATTCGGCGACGGCTACCTCACCGCCGGAGTCATCCTGGCGATCATGACGTTTCCGTTCATCATTTCCATCTCGCGCGAAGCGCTGCTCGAGGTGCCGCGCGATCAGCGTGAAGCGGCGCTAGCGCTGGGCTCCACTCATTGGGAATCCACTATTCAAGTGGTTGTGCCATACGCGCGGCTGGGCATCTTCGGCTCCATCTTTCTCGGTCTTGCGCGCGCGCTGGGCGAAACCATGGCGGTGACCATGGTGATCGGCAACGATACCACCATTCACACCTCCCTGTTCGCTCGGGGATACACCATCGCCTCGGTGATCGCCAACGAGTTTGCCGAAGCCAGCGACGATCTGCATCTGAGCTCGCTCATCGAGCTCGGCCTGGTACTGTTTCTGATCACCATCGTAATTAACGCGCTGGCGCGGCTTTTGATCGTGGTCACCGCTGGCCGAGGAACGGGGCGCGCGACATGAACCGGCTGGCATATCGCAAACTGGTGAATAAGATCATGCTGACGCTCACGGGCGTCTGCACGGTTCTGACCGTATCGGTTCTGTTTATCGTCCTCGGCTATTTGGTGTTCAACGGCGCCACTTCCATCGACTGGGCCTTCCTGACGCAACTGCCGAAACCGACCGGCGAGACGGGCGGCGGCATGGCGAATGCCATCGTGGGCAGCGCCACCATGGTGGCCATTGCCGCGCTGATTGGTTTGCCGGTCGGGTTTCTCGGTGGTATCTATCTGGCGGAATTTAGCGGCAAGACTTTTGGCTTCCTAGTGCGCTACATGGCGGATCTGCTCAACGGCGTGCCTTCCATCGTGATCGGCATTTTCGCGTGGACTGTGATCGTAGTCCCGATGCACACTTTTTCCGCGCTCGCCGGCGGTTTCGCCCTGAGCCTGATGCTGATCCCCATCACCATGCGCAGCACCGAACAGTTCCTGCTCAATGTGCCCCGCTCACTGCGCGAGGGCGCCCTGGCGCTGGGCGCGCCGCAGTGGAAGGTGATCGGTACCGTCGCTGTGCCCGCGGCAATGCGCGGTATTCTCACCGGAATGATTCTGGGCATTGCCCGCGTTGCCGGCGAAAGCGCGCCGCTGCTCTTCACCGCGCTCAATAACGAATTCTGGCCAACCGGCCTTCGCCAGCCCACCGCGGCTCTTCCGGTTATGATTTATAAGCACGCCATGGCCCCGTTCGACGATTATCATCGCCAGGCATGGGCGGCAGGCCTGGTGTTGCTGGCCATGGTCTTGATCACCAACGTTACCGCCCGCTTCATTGCATCGCGAGGAATTGCAGTACAAAAGGGATAGCTCATGGATACCACCCCCGAATTCGCGGTTCCCGAACCGGCCATGCGGCCAATGGATCTTCCGCAGACGGCACCGGCCGGCAAAGTCGCCGCTCCGCCTGCGAGTAAGATCTCCGTTAAGTCGCTCGATTTCTTTTATGGGTCGTTTCAAGCCCTGCACAATGTCAATATCGAGATCCCCGGCAAAGGCATCACTGCTCTCATCGGACCTTCCGGCTGCGGCAAATCGACGTTCCTGCGCACGCTCAATCGCATCAGCGAAATGATTCGCGGCGCGCGCGCCCAAGGACAGGTGACGCTCGATGGCGAAGACATCCTGGGCGTGGATGTTACCAGCCTCCGCCGCCGCGTCGGCATGGTCTTCCAGCGGCCCAATCCCTTCCCGAAGTCGATCTTCGACAACGTGGCGTACGGAATCCGCATCAATGGGATGAAGGGCAATGGATCGATGCACGATAAAGTGGAGCACAGCCTGAAGCGCGCCGCCTTGTGGGAAGAAGTGAAGGACAAGCTGCACCAATCGGCCTACTCGCTTTCGGGCGGCCAGCAGCAGCGGCTGTGTATTGCGCGCGCGCTTGCGGTGGACCCGGAAGTGTTGCTGCTCGACGAGCCCTGTTCGGCGCTCGACCCCATCGCCACGGCCAAGATCGAGGATTTGATGTTCAGTTTGAAGGACCAGTGTACGCAGGTGATCGTCACGCACAACATGCAGCAGGCGGCGCGCGTGGCCGAGTACACGGGCTTCTTCCTGATGGGCAAGCTGATCGAGTTCGACCGGACGGCGGTGATCTTCAAGCGGCCGTCCAAGAGAGAAACCGAAGATTACATCACGGGACGCTTCGGCTAGAGCGAACCGCAATTGTGGGGCAGGATGGCATCCTGCGCGGCGGTTGGCACCGCCGCTGCTGGGGTCGTGCGAGACTCGGAATAAACAGCGGTACAAGCAGAGGATCATAAAAGACAGTGGCCACACAGGTACAGGACATGCTTCATTTTCGAGAAGAGCTGGAAGAGTTAAAGAGCAAGTTGCTCGAGATGGGCGGGATGGTGGAATCCGCCATTCACAACGCCATTTACGCGCTGGTAGAGCGCGACGAAGAGCGCGCCAAGGAAGTGATGTGGAAGGAGGCCCAGGTCAATCAGAAGGAAATGGAGATCGACGACCTGGCCACCCGCATGCTCGCGCTGTTCCAGCCTATGGCGCGCGACCTGCGGTTCATCACCGCCGTCATCAAGATGAACGCCGACCTGGAGCGCATGGGCGACCTGGCGGTGAACATCACCGAGCGCGCGCTCTCGCTCATGCAGGAGCCTACGCTGCGGCCGCTGGTGGATATTCCCAAGATTGCCGAACTGGCCGAGAGCATGGTGCACCGCGCTCTCGACGCCTTCGCGCGCGGCGACGCCGAGATGGCGCGCGATGTCCTGCTGGCCGACGACGAGGTGGACAATCTGCGCGACGCCGTTTACAGCGAATTGATTCGCTTCATGCAGGAGGAGCGAACCACCATCCAGCGCGCCATCAACCTGCTGTTCATCGCCCAGAATCTGGAGCGGGTCGCCGACCACGCCACCAATATCGCGGAGGACGTACTGTTCCTGGTGAAGGGCATCGACGTTCGCCATCACGCCGAGGCGCGTGAAGTATTGTAGGGCGGGCCCATGGCCTGCCGTGTCCCGAGCCGCTCTTAGCGCTCGGCTTCAGGGTTGCGATCCTTTCGTGGCAGACGACCCTTCGCTCGAACCGTGGTTGCGGCGGGCACGGCGCTTATTGCCCCATTTGCCGCCACTCGCCGGAGCGCCTGTTCACATTGGCCGCATGGAAGGCCTCCGAAGCCGCTATGGCGCATCGCATGCCGGAACCATGCTGCGCGAGCGGCGCATTCTCTTCGATTGCGCGCCAGCCGAATTCCCGCGCATATTCGTCCACGAGGTGTTTCATTTCGTCTGGCTGCGGGCCGGTAATCCGGCGCGGAGATCGTTCGGGCAGCTGCTGGCGAGCGAGATCGAAGGCGGCGTAAGCGGGGAGCTGGGCTGGTCGGCGGAATTGCGCAAAGCCAGGCTGACGGCGGTGGACCGGCGCAACCGGACGCGGCGCTGGCGGGAATACTGCTGCGAGAGCTTTTGCGATACGGCCGCATGGCTATATTCCGGCGTGGAGCGGCATGACGAATTTACATTGGCAAAGCGTTGCCGGAAAATCCGCAGTCAATGGTTCGCCCGAACGTTGGGCGGCGGCCAATTGCCGATATAATGGGTCTGGAATCGTCGATATCCTTTATGCGCCTCTTTACCGCTTTCGCCGCCGCCGTCCTGGTGAGTTGCCTGTTTCAGGGCTGCTCCTATGCGCCCGCCACAGTAAAGGCTGCTTCTGTGAAACCGGCCGGTGAGCGCCGCGACGCTCCCGATTTCACTCTGAAGGATGCCGACGGCAAGACCGTGCACCTCTCGGAATATCGCGGCAAGGTGGTGCTGCTCGATTTTTGGGCGACCTGGTGCGACCCCTGCCGCCTCGAAATTCCGTGGTTTATCGAGCTGCAAAGGAAGAACAAAGACCGGGGCTTCGAGGTTCTGGGCGTCTCCATGGACGACGAGGGCTGGGAAGTGGTCAAGCCCTTCATGCGGAGCGTGGGGATGAATTACCGCGTGGTCATCGGCAATGACGAGACCACGCAAATGTACGGCGGCGTCGATTCGCTGCCGAGCACATTTCTGATCGACCGGCAAGGCAAGATCGCCGCGATCCATATCGGGCTCGCGAGCAGAAAGGTATTTGAAGATGGCGTGGAAGAGCTCTTGCATGCTCCTGCTGGCGGCATTGTTATCGACAAGGCTTCCTTATATCCAGGCGCAAGGTAGCGGACACTTAACGGTAGGTTCGCCGGCGAAGATTTCAGGCGCGCGCAACGCGTCGGTGCAAACCAGGATTCCGGTGACCGTAGACGCCGGCTTCCACGTGAACAGTAACCCTGCCGCGGCCGATTATTTGATTCCGCTGAGCGTCACGTGGAGTGCGACGGGCGCATTGGAAGCGGGCAAGGTGACTTACCCGAAGGCAACCAAGGAGAAAGTGGGAGACGATACGCTTACGGTCTACACCGGCAGCTTCGATCTGATCGCCGCCTTCAAGGTAAGCGCGAACGCGCCCGGGGGCCCAGGCGTAGCGGCGGGTAAGTTGAGATATCAGGCTTGCAATAGCACTACCTGTTTTCCACCGAAGAACGTCGAGATCTCGGTGCCCTATCAGATTCAGTAACTCAGATTCAGTAAAACCCGGGCCCATGGCCTGCGGCGTAGAGCGCTCGGGGCGGCAATTGGGCTGTCTTCGCAGGCCATGGGCCCGCGCCACTAGGACTGTCCAATAAACTCGCCGATGCGGGCCGCCGCTTCGCGAAGGCGCTTCTCCGTTCCGAGCAGCGAGAAGCGTACGTGGCCTTCGCCCATCGGCCCGAAGCCCACTCCCGGCGAGACCGCCACGTTGGTTTTCTCTAGCAGGCGCACGGCGAATTCGAGCGACCCTGCCGGCCGGAATCGTTCCGGCAATTGTGCCCAAAGGAACATAGTGCCGCGAGGCTTCTCCACCGGCCATCCGGCGCCGTTGAGGCCCTTCACCAGTGCATCGCGGCGCTTTTCATATATCGCGCAGATTTTTCGCGTATCTTCTTCACATTCGCGCAGTCCGGTTGCGGCGGCGATCTGGATGGGCTGGAACACACCGTAATCGAGGTAGCTCTTGATGCGCGTGAGCGCGGCGACCAGGCGCGGATTGCCCAGGCAGAACCCGACGCGCCAGCCGGCCATGTTGTAGCTCTTGGACATGGAGAAGATCTCGACGGCGACTTCCTTGGCGCCATCCACCTGAAGAATGCTGGGCGGCTTGTAGCCGTCGAAGCCCAGGTCGGCATAGGCGAAATCGTGGATCACCATGGTGCCGTGGAAGCTGGCGAGGCGTACGATTTCGCGGAGGTAATCGAGATCGACGCAGATGGTGGTGGGGTTGTGCGGGAACGAGACCAGAATCATCTTCGGCTTGCGCGAAGAGGTACGGTAGAGATCCTCCAGGCCGTTGAGAAACGTGGCCGCATCCGGCATGGGCAGCATACAGGCGTGGCCTTCCGCGAGCACTACGCCGAACTGATGGATGGGATAGGCCGGGTTGGGCGAAACCACGGCGTCGCCGGGAGCGAGCACGGCCAGCAGCAGGTGCGCCAGCGCTTCCTTGGCGCCGATGGTGACGATAGCTTCACTCTCCGGGTTCAGCTCGACGCCGTAATTGGCGCGATACCGGTTCACCATCTCCTGCCGCAGAATGGCGATGCCTTTGGATTGCGAATAGCGGTGATTGCGCGCATGCCGCGACTCTTCGATGAGCTTCTTCACCACGGGACGCGGCGTCGGGCCGTCGGGATTCCCCATGCCGAGATCGATGACGTCCTGCTGTTGCGCGCGCGCTTTCGCGCACATCTCGTTGATCACCGCGAACACGTAGGGAGGCAGCTTTTGAATTCGATAAAACTCTTCAGGCATCAACCTCATTCTAACGCGCGGATCTCGGCGGCTCTCGCCCCGGTGTGGGCGTGTTGCGACCGCGAGACCCTGCTGCCCGCGTTGCCCGCGTTGCGAGGAGTGGCGCTAATCGTCGACCGGCCCGGTGGAGTTGGGGCCGGCAGGCGTTTTGCTACGCGTCTCTCCGCCGCGGACCGCTGCGGCTGGGCGGCGTCTGCCTGAGAGTCTTCCTCTAGCTTGGCCTGCACCACGAAGCGTTGGGGCGCGGAACCGAGATAGTAAAAGGGATAACACGTAATAAGATGTAACTCAGGATCGTGCGTGGGTCTGAGCGAGGCAGTGTTGGAAGGAGATACAACTTGAGTATCGCTCACTCGATAAGTAAACTCGCCCGCGCCGGTTTCGAGAACGATTGCGTCGCCCTTGCGGATATCCTTTAAGACGCGAAAGTGAGTGTCGCGGTGGCCGGCGATAATGCAGTTGCCGTCCTGGCCGGGCATGGGCGTTCCGGACATGTGTCCCGGACCACGGCGTAACTCGGCGGCGCCATCCCCTTCCACGACGTATAACTCGGTATTAAGTCGCGGGATGATCAGTTTGGCGACCGCATCGCCCAATGGCGGCGCGGGGTGCGGCATTGGTTGTGTATTGACTCCCGAGCGCGCCGGGAAAGGAGAAGGCTTGGCGGATTCGATGTTGTCGAATTCGCGTTGGGCTTCGGCCTGTCCCGCTTGCGACTCCAAAAGATCGCGGGCGCCCAGGGAGAGCAGAGCCAAGCCTCCGGCTATCAGAGAGTAACTGACGAACCTTCGTCGCTGGCGTCTTCTGGCAGTCATCAGTTACCTCCTTCCCACGTGCGCCCGCGAGAGCGAGTTACCGCTTGCGGCGCAGGGTCGCGCCCAATCCCGTAAGCGTTCCGCCGCTCAAAAGCATCATCAGCCATCCTGCATCGGTGTGCGGCATTGCAGGGGCTTCGTCAGTGGCCGGGGCGGGATTGAGGTCAGGCGCCGGCGTAGGTACAGGCGCCGGAGCCGGCTCGCTCATCTCGCGGTTGGCGGTATTGTCCGGCTGAGTCTGCGGCTCTACTGTAGCCGGAGCAGGTTCGGGGGCCGGTGCAGGTTCAGGGGCCGGAGCTGGTTCCACGGCGGGAGCCGGCGGCAGAGCCGGCGGAGCGGGAGCGGCAGGCGCGGACGGCGCGTTGGCCGCTACGGAAACGGGCTGCGAGGCTTCGTTCTCGCGTTGTTTCACATTGTTGGGCAGGACGAATTCATATCCATAGTCCTTACCCTGTATCCAGATTTTGTCAAAGTAGTAGTCGTTCCCAATGTGATGTAGTGTGACGCGAGTGTCCGACTGGGTCCGGTTTTCGAGCGCCGGAATAGTCATGGCCGAAGTCTCGAACTTCATGCCGTTGTCGCCATAGATTACCAGGACCGGGCTCTTGCCGGCGGTACTGTCGAGCTCCTCGATAGTATAGCTTCCGGGTTGAATAATCTTGTCGCCTATCGTTACCGAGTAGGGCAAATTGACCTCGACGCGGTCGTTCAGCGGCTGCGCCTGGATCTGGTTGGGCGCTACCAACGCGGCGAACCCTATAGCCGATGCGATCGCTCCGATTGTAAAGCTTCTTATACTCATGGTTTTGATAACTCCTTTTCCGATCCCCGTCAGGTGACCTCACTTAAAGTGATGCAACTGTCGTTCCAGTCGTTGCGATTTAACGCCGGAGACATTTTGGAACTCGGATTTTTGGTGTAAAAGGTTACGCCTGGGCGCGGCACGCCGCGCAGGGGCAGATATTTCGGAAGTGATCGTACGAATATATTCCGGAACTATGTCCGTCGCTCCAATTGATGCGGATGGCGTAGCTGCCCACCGGCTCCACGCCTAACATCTTTAAAGCGGGCTTGAACATTTGAAATGGATTGTCCGATTCGGGCTCGCGAGGCGGCGTGCCGTGCGCGCCGGTGCAGGAGGCGCAGGGACACTTGTCGCGCAGATAGGTGATTCCGTACTCGCTGTGGTGACCGTCTTTCCAATCGATCTTGATGCCCTTCGATTTCGAAATGGCGATGTGTTCGGGGTCGGTGTGGGGGAGCATGTCAGTGCAGGCGGCGTTTGCATCAATGCAGCAGGCGCTCTACATCGCGCACGCCGGAGATGCGGCGCATGGCGGCCACGAGCTTTTCGAGCTGCTTCTTGTCGCGCACATCCACAGTCATTTCCACCAGCGCGCCGTCGTGATCGAGATTGGTCTTGGCTTCGAGGCTGCGGATGTTGGCGCTCTCGTTGAAGAGCGCCGAAGTGAGCTGGTTCAACATGCCGGGCCGGTCGTCGGTATGGACGGCGATGCGCACGGGAAACGAATCGTCCGCGGCGCGCGCCCATTCCACTTCGATTTTGCGCTCGGCGTCGTACATCAGATTCTGCACGTTGGGGCACATCTTCGAATGCACGGCCACGCCCTTGCCGCGCGTCACGTAGCCGACGATGGCTTCGCCGTGGATGGGGCTGCAGCACTTGGCGCGGTAGACCAGCAGGTCGTCGATGCCGCGGACTTTGACCACCGCGTCGCCATCGTGCTGGCGGCCGGGCGCGCCCGGGGTAACCGGAACTTCCAGGGCGGGCTTGTTCTCGGGCGCCTCCTCGGCGACGATCTCCGGCGCGATTTTGCTCAGGATCTGGCGCGCCGAATACCGGCCGTAGCCCAGCGCCGCGTACAGGTCTTCCGCTTTGCTGTAGCCGTAGGCGGCGGCCACCTTTTCCAGCTCGCCCTTGCCGACCTTGCCGAGCTGTACGCCGAAGCGCCGCGCCTCTTTTTCCAGATACTTCTGGCCGATGTCGATCGCCTTGATGCGCTCGCTGGCGTTGATGACGTGCTTGATCTTGTTGCGGGCGCGCGCGGTCTTGACGAATGCCAGCCAGTCTTTGCTGGGGACGTGGCCGGGCTGGGTCATGATCTCCACCACGTCGCCGTTCTTCAGCGCCGAGCGCAGCGGCACGATGCGGCCGTTGACTTTGGCGCCGGTGCAGGTGGCGCCGACATCGGAGTGGATGGCGTAAGCGAAATCGATGGGCGTGGCGTCGCGCGGCAGCACCAGCACTTTGCCGCGCGGGGTGAAGGTGTAGACCTCCTCCGGGTAAAGATCCACCTTGAGAGTGGACATGAACTCGGTGGAATCCTGCACGTCGCGCTGCCATTCGATCAGATGCCGCAGCCAGGAGATGCGTTGATCGTCGGCCGCGGGACCCTTGCGCCCCTCCTTGTATTTCCAGTGCGCGGCGATGCCTTCTTCGGCGATGCGGTGCATCTCTTCAGTGCGGATCTGCACTTCGAAAGTCTGGCCCTGGGGGCCGACCACGGAGGTGTGGAGCGACTGATAAAGGTTGGGCCGCGGGATGGCGATGAAGTCCTTGATGCGGCCGGGAATGGGGCGCCACTTGTTGTGAATGACGCCCAGCGCAGCGTAGCAGTTCTTGACAGAATCGGTGATGATGCGCAGCGCCATCAGGTCGTAGACCTGGTCGACGGTGATTTTCTGGCGCCGCAGTTTTTGGAACACGGAATACGGGCGCTTCACGCGGCCATCGATGCGCGCGGGAATGCCTTCGCGGCGCAGCTCGGCTTCCACCGTCTGGCGGATCTCTTCCAGAAACTCCTGATTGGAGTGGCGGCGGTTTTCGATGGCGGCGACGATCTCCTGGTAAGCGTCGGGCTCCAGATGCTGGAAGGCGAGGTCTTCGAGCTCGCCGCGCACTTTGCCCATGCCCAGGCGGTGCGCGATGGGGGCGTAGATCTCGATGGTCTCGCGCGCGATGCGCTCGCGGCGCTCCGGGCTGAGGTAGCCGAGCGTCCGCATGTTGTGCAGGCGGTCGGCCAGCTTGACCATGATGACGCGTATATCCTCCACCATGGCCAGCAGCATCTTGCGGAAGCTTTCCGCCTGGCGATCTTCGGCGGAAGAGAAATCGAGCTTGGTGAGCTTGGTAACTCCATCGACGCAGCGGGCGACCTCTTCGCCGAACTCCTTGCGAACCTGGTCCACGGTGACGCTGGTGTCCTCGACGACATCGTGCAAGAGGCCGGTCTCCATGGCGACTATGTCCATGCGCATATCCGCGAGGATGTGGGCCACCATAACCGGATGGGCCATATAGGGCTCGCCGGAATCGCGCAGCTGGTCCTTGTGGTAGCGGCGGGCGAACTCGAAGGCTTTGCGCAGAGGCGCAAGGTCGTCCTTGGGACGGTATTCGCGGATCTTGTCTTCCAGCTCGGCGTACAGCTTACTGACGGGGTCGAGAGGAACGGGCGGAGAGACAGGTAGAAGGGGCGGGTCGGGAGCGCTGGCGGACTCGGGGAGCACTATATTGATTGTATCAAGGCGGGAGGATAAGGCTTTGACGCAGAGACGCTGAGGCGCAGAGAAGCAAACCCCTAAAACTGTTCGGTCTTCTGTGCGTCTCTGCGTCTCTGCGTCAAAATCCCAGCCTCAAGTGGCAGCTACTTTGAATCCTGAGTGATGCCGTTGGCGGCGGCGGCTTTAGCTTTCTTGTCGGCCACGATTCTCTTCGCTTCCAAGTCCCGGTCGATCCATTTTTGGGCGGTCGCGATGTCCTTGTCGAACTGCGCCTGATCTTTTTCGTCCAGCAGATACGCGCGCTCGCGGATGAGCAGGTTCTCGTATGCCATCGCGTCGCCATAGAGCGGGTCGATCGCCAGGCACTTGTCGAGATTGTCCAGGCCGGCCTGAATGACGGGATCCCACTTAGCCTTCAACTCGGCTTTGACCTTCTTGTCTTTAATAGGGTAGGGAGAATCCATCGCCTGCTTGAGCTCGTGCATGGCGGTCGCGTAGGCCGGATACCACTTCGACCAGGCGATGAATCCGAGGCTGTAGTATGCGTCGGCGTTCTTAGGATCGAGCTGAATTACCTTCTGATACCACTTTTCGGCCTCATCCAGCTTCTTCTCATTCAGCATGAGAGTCGCGATGTAGGCGGCGGCGGTTTTGTTGTTCGGGTCCTGTTGCAGAACCTTCTGAAACTGGTTCAACGCTTCGTCCGCGTTCTTAGTGTTCTCGGGCGCTTCCGAGCCGGGAACATACTGCTGCATGTAAGCGACGGCAAGATACAGGCGCGCAGAGGTAAATTGGGGCTCCAGCGCCACGGCTGTCTTGAAATGTTCCACTGCCTCCGGGAACTGGGCGCTCTTGAATGCCGACACTCCCTTATTGATCTGATCGCGGGACTTCAACTGCGTGCAGCCCGTGTTTGTCACAAGCGCCAGCAGCGCCAGAGCGAGAACGGCTAGAATCGATGTCGATTTACGCATGAATCCTTCCCCAAAATTACTGCTGTCCTAAATCTTTGAACGGCATCAGCCCGACCTTGTCGATGCCGGCGCCGTGTGCGATATCGATAACTTCAGCTACCCATCTATACTCGATATCCGGGTCGCCTTTGACGAACATGATGCGTTCGGCGCGGGTCTTGAAGATGTCTTCGAGACGCTTGCCCAGCGCGGGTTCCTCAATAGGCTCGGTGTTGACGAGCATGGAGTGGTCCTTGTTGATAGTGACTACAATAGTGCGTTCGTCGGCCGGAGTCACAGGTTCATCCTTCTTCGGGGGCTGAGGGATCAGCGCCTCGAGGCCTTTCGGCGTCAGAGGCGTGATGACCATAAAGATGATGATCAGCACCAGCAGCACGTCGATCATCGGCGTCATATTGATATCGGACTTCGGACCGCCGCCCGAGCCCATTGACATTGCCATAAGATTGCTCCTTTACGAAACTGAAACAAGCGCGTTCACACGAGTGTAAACGCTGCACGCACAAGTGCGTGCGCCACGAACTTACTTAGTCCCCGGAAGGCGACTTCCTCTGATCCGGATTCGCGCGCCTCACATCCTGCATCTGCTCGGTCAGCAGGCCTAACTGGTCGACGCCGGCGGCTTGCAGGTTCTGCACCACGTCCAGCACTACCTGGTACTTGGCCCGCGTGTCGGCTTTCAAGAAGCACTCCTTATCGGTGCGGTTGGAAAGCATGTCCTTCACTTTAGGAGCCAATTGGTCGGCGGGAACCTGATCCCGGCCGAGATATGTCTTGCCATCCCGGGTGACGGAAACCAACACCGCATCGGTGCGGTCGGCCGCCTGCATCGCGATCGGATTCCGCGTCTTGACCAAGTCGATCGGGACGCCCTTCGACAACATAGGCGTGATCACCATGAAGATGATGAGCAGCACCAGCATCACGTCCACCATGGGGGTGACGTTGATGTCCGACACCGCCTGCGGCGCGGAATGCTTCAGCAGCGATGTATCTTCCATTCCTACCATTGTGTGTCTCCAGTTCTAGTTGAGCCAGGTTCTATTCGAGCCAGGCATTGCGGGGAATTCCACTGGGAAACTCCCCGCGCCATCAACTCGCGGTTGGATTCTTTACTTACCGCTCCCTTACGGTCGCGGCTCTGTTGCAGCGGTCGCGGGGCTCTTCAAAGCCGCGGCCCTTGTTGTTTTAACCCTTGCGGGCGGCGCCGCGTTGGCTGCGCTTCAGGAAGTAGTCGATCAACTCGGAACTGGAGTTGCCCATTTCCACGTCGAACGCCTCGATCCTGCCGGTGAAATAGTTGTACGCCCACACCGCGGGCACGGCCACAAACAGACCGATGGCGGTGGTGACGAGAGCTTCGGAAATACCGCCGGCCACCGCGCCCAGACCGGTCGACTTCTGCGTCGAAATGCCCTGGAACGCGTTGATGATGCCGGCGACGGTGCCGAACAGACCCACGAACGGCGCGGACGAGGCGATGGTGGCCAAGCCCGAGACGCCGCGTTTGAGCTCGGCGTGAACGATGGCTTCGGCGCGCTCGAGAGCGCGGTGGGAAGCTGCGATTTCTTCGCCGGGAATGTCCGTCGATAGCTGATGCGCCTGGAATTCCTGCAACCCGGCCACAACCACTTTCGCCAGGTGGCTCTTCTTGTAGCGGTCGGCAATCTTGACGGCTTCATCCAGTTTGCCTTCGCGCAGCGCGCCGGCGACTGCCGGAGCGAACTGACGGGACTGCTTCTTGGCCGCGTTGTAAGCCATGAAACGGTCGATCATGACGCCGATGGAGTACGCCGACATCAGGAACAACAGGATCACAACGCCTTTTGCCAAGCCGCCCATCTGGTTCCAGAGGTGAATCGGATCCCAACCCACGCCGCTATCGTCGGTCTGCAACATGAGGTATAGGGACCACGCCTTGTGAACATGCAAAGCCAACATTTCTCTTTTATCTCCTGCGAGTTGATTTTTGTTACGTTATATCCGGCGTTCAAATATGAGCGCCGGGTTACTACTGACTCAAAGTAAAAATGACATCGATGGTAGTACTGACCTTTACGGCCTGTTCATTGAGCAGCGTCGGCTGGTAAACCCACTGCTTTACCGCGTCGAGAGCCGCCTGACGGAGCAGCGGGTGCCCGCTGACTACTTTGAGCTCCTGAATATGGCCGTCTTCGCCGATGATGGCGGAAAGCTCCACTGTGCCGGAAATTCGTGCGCTCTTCGCAATCTGCGGATAGATGGGCTGCGGATTGCGGATCAACTTGGCGTTTTGCACACGGCCGCCGACCGGGATGATGGCGGGATGCGGGGGCGGCGGCGGAGCCTTCTTGGGCGGCGGCGGCGCGGCCGTCGGTACGCCACCTAGAATGCCGCCGAGCACGCCGCCGATAGGTCCGCCGGATACGCCACCGGGGACGCCGCCAGCCACTCCCATGCTCGCGCTAGGCGCCTCGTCTTCCTGGATTTGCTTAATTTCTTTGGGGATGACCTTGGGCTGCATCAGTTTGCCGGCGTCCATCTGGCGGGGGATGACTTTCACCACCTTGGGAGGGGCTGCCTGAGGCGGGGGCGGAGGCGGCGGAGGCGGCGGAGGCGCGGTGATCAGCGCGCTCAACTGCGCTCCGGGCAGTTCGTCAAACCAGATCAACGGTATCATCACGAGGAAGCCCAGCAGAACGATCTGGACTCCGAACGAGGTTAGAACCGTCGCGGTTGTGTGAGTCTTACCAGTTTGTACAAATGTCTGTTCAAACATGTACACGTTCTCCCTTTGCGTCACCGGCGGCATAGACCGCCGGCGCTACTACATCCGGCCGCAATAAACGCCGGCGTTACTACTTCACCGGCGGCATAGACCGCCGGCGCTACTTCCGGCCGCGATAAACGGCGGCGTTTTGACAACTTCACCGGCGGCATAGACCGCCGGCGCTACTTCCGGCCGCGATAAACGGCGGCGTTTTGACAACTTCACCGGCGGCATAGACCGCCGGCGCTACTTCCGGCCGCGATAAACGCCGGCGTTACTACTTCACCGGCGGCATAGACCGCCGGCGCTACTTCCGGCCGCGATAAACGCCGGCGTTACTACTTCACCGGCGGCATAGACCGCCGGCGCTACCACTCCAACTTGGCATACTCTACCTACTTAACCGCCTTCGCCGACGGCAATACCGTTGGCGTAGACGGACGCCGGCCCGAGGGCGCTGGCGCCGGCGGCGCCGTCTTCCTGCGCTTATCCGAATAATTATGCCAGAAGAGCACGATCGGGCTCGCTACGAAAACCGACGAATATGTTCCGACGGTGATTCCGCAAACCAGCGCGAACGAAAATCCATGCAGCACCGGGCCGCCGAAAATAAACAGCGCCAGCGCGGTGAGAAACGTCAGCCCGGAACTCATCACCGTCCGGCTCAAAGTCTGGTTCACCGCTGTGTTCATGACCTTTTCCAGCGGTTCGCGCCGCGACATCTTCAGGTTTTCGCGGATGCGATCGAAGACGACAATCGTATCATTCATCGAGTAGCCGATGAGCGTGAGCAGCGCCGCAACTACGGTCATGGAGATCTGCTCGTTAAATATAGAGAAGAGCCCGATGGTGATGATGGTGTCGTGAAAAACCGCGATCACTGCGCCTACGCCGTAAATCCATTCAAAGCGGAAGGCGATGTAGGCCAACATGCCGGCCAGCGCGTAAAGCGTCGCCAATAAGGCCTTCTGCTTCAGCTCGGCTCCGACCTTTGGGCCGACCATCTGCACTTCCAGCACGTGGTAAGGCGCCAGGTAGCACTGCTGCTGGACGACGTTGAGAATCTGAGGAGTTACGCCCGGCACGGCGCTCAACTCGCTCAAGCTGCCGATCAATCCGGAGTGCTGCTTGTTGTAGTTCGCAATGTTCGAGGCCAGAGTCTGCAACTGCTGCTCGTTCATGCCGATTCCGGCCTGCGAAAGCGGGTCGCGCAGCCGGTCCGCCAGCGCGTCATGACCCGCGTTGTTGAGATCGAGCTTGCCGTTGCCGGGCTGCCCGAAAGTCGCCAGCAAAACCTGCTCCATGGCCGATCGGTTGATGTTCAACTGCTTCTCGTCCTGCAACTCGGTGCCGATTTCGACTTCATTCTGCACGGAAGGATCGGTAATGGTCTGAACGCTAACCTCGCCCTTGATCTGCGACGAGTGCGAAAACGCGGCCCTGATCTTTTCGAGCGGCGGTGGATAGGCGAATTTGACTGTCATCAGAGCTCCGCCTTTAAAATCGATGCCGTAGTTCAGGCCGCCTTTTGCGGCGATGCTGCCCAATCCAGCGACGGTCAAAATCAGCGAGGCAATGATGAACGGCCACTTTTTGCCTAGAAAATCGTAATGCGTATTCTTAAATAATTCCATCGAACCTTGCCATGCTGGTTGGCCGCTTAAATATTTGGACACCAGCGTCTTGAATTTTGTTCCCTGTTAAAAATCGCTGCCTCAAAAGCTGCGAAAGAATCGGTTGGCAGGCGAAAGCGCCTGCCCCACAAAAAGCAAACCCCTTGCGCGCCGACGTGGGACAGACGCTCTCGTCTGTCAACCCGGCGATCTCAGCGGCTTTTTCAGCGGCGCTCATGGTCATGGGCCTAGATGCTCAAAGCTTCCACCCGGCTCGGGCCGGAGAGCTCGTAGTCGAAAATTGTGCGCGAAACGAATACCGCGGTGAACACATTCGCCACCAAACCGATGACCAGGGTCACGGCAAATCCCTTGACCGGGCCTTCTCCGAACAGGAACAGGAAAGCGCACGATACCACTGTCGTGACATGCGTGTCCACAATGGTCCACCAAGCCTTACCGAATCCGGCGTCCACAGCCGCCACCACCGACTTTCCGGTCCGCAGCTCTTCGCGGATACGCTCGAAAATCAGCACGTTGGAATCGACCGCCATACCGATAGTGAGAATCACGCCGGCGATGCCCGGCAGAGTCAAAACCGCTCCGAAATAGGCAATTGCAGCCAATAGAATAATGGCGTTGAGCAGCAGCGCCAGCACCGCATTGATGCCGCTGCGCTTATAGTAGATCAGCATCACGGCGACCACCGCGATGAGGCCCACCAGGCCGGCTACGAAGCCTTCACGGATGGAATCGGCGCCCAAAGACGGCCCGATGGTCCGTATCTCGCCATATTTAATGCTGGCCGGAAGCGATCCGGAACGAAGGTAGCGCGACAGGTCGACGGCTTCGTCCTGGCTGCCCAGACCGGTGATGCGTCCGGAATCTTCGATCTTGTTCTCAATGGTGGCTACGCTGACGGCCTCATTATCGAGAACCACTGCCAGCTTATTGTTCACGTTGGCTTCGGTGTAGCGTCCAAAACGCTTACCGGCGTCCTGCGACAGGTTGAAAGCCGTCTCCCACTTGCCGAACTCGCCCTGGCTGGGACGCGCGTTGCGCATCTCCTGCCCGCTGACGACGGGATTCTTGCCGACCAGATACCACTGCTCCCCGTCCATGCCGGCGCGCGTCTTGGCTTTCACCAGCTTAGTATTCAGCGGCAGAATGCCGCCGTGCTGGGCCAGGGCGGCATCGCGGCTGGCGTACGGACCATCCTTCACGTCGTCGATTTCGAGCACGGCAGCGGTTCCGATGTATTGTTGCGCGCGCGCCGAATCGTCGATGCCGGGCAATTGCACCAGGATCTGGAAATCGGCGCCGGCCCCTCCATACTTCTGCACGGATTTCTCGGCGACGCCGAGCTGGTCGACGCGGTTGCCGATGGTATCGATGGTGCGCTGTACCGTGTCGGCTTCGAGGGAGAGCAACTCGGTGGGCTTCAGCTTCATCTGATAATCGGTAGCGTTGCCGAGCGTGGTGAGATTGTAGGTGGGATAGCGTTCGGCGACGATGTTGCGGAAGGCGCTCGATTGGGTGGCGGGAACGCCCTTGACGGCGATCGCGATGTTGCCGGCTTCGGCGACCGACGCCACGTCGTTGACGTCCGTGGAGCCCCAGGTGATGTTTTCCTTCTTGAGATCGTCCTTAAGCCGCTCGGCCGTCTGGAGCGCGTCGGCCTTGACGGCATCCTGCACCTGTACTTCGAGCACCAGGTGGGAACCGCCCTTGAGATCGAGCCCGAGATGGATATTGTCGGAGAAGTTCTGCTTGATCGCGGTCAGCGACTTCGGAAAACCGATAATGCCATATACGCAGATCAGGATGATCACGACGATCACCACGCTTCTGACCTTCAAATTTGTCTTCATGGGATTTTAAAGCCTGTTGTATAGAATACTACTTTTTGCCTTCGCCCGAGACGACGCTCGAAACAGAGCTGCGCGCCACCTGAATTTTGACGTTGTCGGGCTTCACCCGGATTACGAGCGTGTCGTCGGACTCAATAGCGACGATGGTGCCGACGATGCCGCCGCTGGTTAATACGATATTGCCGTTCTCAAGGCTGGCAAGCATCTGCTTCTGATTCCTCTTCTGCCGCTGCATCGGCATGAAGATTAAAAGATAGAAGACTGCGAATAAAAGCAGGAGCGGCAGCATTTGCAGGTAAGCGTTGCCTTGGGCGCCGGCTTGCAGAAGAAAAAAGTTGAGAGCCACGTTTCGACCAGATTCGAGAATTTCAAGAACCGGCGACAAGATCGCCGGCGCTACCCGCTGCGCTAACGCTGCGCGCGCACTTTAAGTATTCAGGCAGTGAATTCGATATTATAGCCTGCCTGATCTCACGCATTATGTCAAGATACCGGCAAATATTGTGTCGCGTCGCCAGGCTCGCGTACAAAATCTCGCCGGAGAGGAACAGATGCCGCAGATACGCACGGGAATATGCTCTACAAGTATAACAAGCGCAGCGGGGGTCGAGCGGGCCCTCATCCTCTTTATAGCGCGCGTGCTTGATGATGACGCGGCCCTGGGAAGTAAACAGGCAGCCGTTGCGGGCATTGCGCGAGGGCAGGACGCAATCCATCATGTCGATGCCGCGGGCCACGTATTCGGGCAGCTCGGCGGGCATGCCGACGCCCATGGCGTAGCGTGGCCTGGCCCGCGGCAGAATATCTTCGGTGGCCTCCACCATCTCAAGGCTTATGGGCCGGGGCTCGCCGACGGAGAGGCCGCCGATGGCGTAGCCATCCGCGTCGAGATCGAGAAGGGCGGTGGCGCATTCGCGGCGGAGGCCGGGGAACATGGAGCCTTGCACGATGGGAAACAGGGCGTGGCGGGTGGGGCTGGCGGCGATGCGGTCCAGAAAATACCGGTTGGCTTGATGGGCCCAGCGCAGGGTGCGCGACATGCTTTCGCGGGCGTATTCGTGGCTGACGGGGTAGGCGGTGCATTCGTCGAGGGCCATGAGGATGTCGCTGCCGAAGGCGAGCTGGGCGTCGACGGTGGATTCGGGGGTGAAGGTGTGGAGGTCGCCGTTGAGGTGGGATTGGAAGAGCACGCCTTGATCGGTGATTTTGCGCAGGCCGGAGAGGCTGAAGACCTGGAAGCCGCCGGAATCGGTGAGGATGGCGTTGGGCCAGGACATGAAGCGGTGCAGGCCGCCCATCTGGCGGATGGATTGATGGCCGGGGCGGAGATAGAGGTGGTAGGTGTTGGCGAGGAGGATCTTGACGCCGAGGTCGGCCGCGAGGTCGCGCTGGTTGAGACCCTTGACGGTGGCTTGGGTGCCTACGGGCATGAAGACGGGGGTTTCGATGACGCCGTGGGGGGTGTGGAGGAGGCCGGCGCGGGCGCGGGTGGCGGAGCATTCGGCGACGATTTCGAAGGAAATTTGGGGCGTCATGCGGGGAATTGACGGAACGAAGCCAATTTCTTGTAAGTGGCTTTGATTGTTATGTTTGGAAGGTTTGTACAGAGTGAAAGTGAGGGCTCGGCGGGGAGGCGCGGAGATTTGGTTGGGGTGCGGGTATGGGGCGTTTTTGGCGAGCTTCGCGGCATGCCGGGTTTATGGGTTGGCAAAAGTACTCCTGGTCGACGCCATGGAAAGTTCGGCGGCAAGCGGAAGGAAAGTTGGGGGATCGTGTGGGAATTGACGGAACGAAGCCAATTTCTTGACAGGGCGTGAACTGGCGGTGAGATCGGCGGAAGAAGATTTGGCCGCCGATAAACGCCGATGAACGCGGATGATCGGAATCCGACGGAACGAAACCAATTTCCGGTAAGTGGTTTGGATTGTTTCTGTTGGAAGGCTAAGAGCGAGAGCGAGGCGGCGACGCGGAGAAGCGCAGATTCGGTTTATCGATTTGGTTGGGGTGCAGCCTTGGGTCGTTCTTGGCGAGTTTAGCGACATTTCGGCTCTGGAACAGGGAAAAATATTGCGAGCGGCGTGCAAGCGGCTATCCGGTTCCAACATAGCAGGGAGATGGCTGCGTTTTGGGTCGGGCTATCTGTAAGTCGTTGAACGGATGAGGAGAATAAAGTTGGTTCGGGCGTGACTGGTCGCATTCGCCGGATAACGG